>CAITRH010000133.1 GCA_903894755.1 uncultured delta proteobacterium | reverse complement strand
GGGGGTGAGGTCTGCGCGAGCGGAAACCTGCGGTTCTCAAGATGGGTTTGGTTTAGACGTTGAACCGGAAGTTCACGATGTCGCCGTCGTGGACCACGTAGTCCTTGCCCTCGACGCGAAGCTTGCCTAGCTCGCGCATCTTTGCCTCGGTCCCGACCTCGACGAACATGTCGCACGGCATGACCTCGGCGCGAATGAAGCCACGCTCGATATCCGAGTGGACCCGTCCCGCCGCCCTCGGCGCCTTGTCGCCCCTGCGGATGGTCCACGCCCGTACCTCGTCCTCACCCACCGTGAAGAAGCTGACGTAGTCGAGGAGCTTGTAGGCGCCCCGGATGAAACGCGCCGCGGCGGGTTCGGCGATCCCCATGCTTGCCAAAAAGTCAGCCTGCTCGGCGGTGGGCAGACGCGCGATCTCGGCCTCGATGGAGGCACAGATGCTCACGATCTCGACACCACGCGCCGCAGCTGCCTTGGCGAGCGGTTCGGCCACAGCAGAGGCCGCGTCCGCCTCGGGCACGTTGACCACCGCGAGCAGGGGACGTCGCGACAGGAACGAGTACGACGCGAGCTCCCGCTCTTCGTCGGCAGGAAGCGAGAACCCACGAAGGGCCCGTTCGGCACCGAGCTCGGCGAAGCACTTTTCGAGCGCCGCCTGCTCCCGTTCGCGTCCCTTCTCCTTTTTCATGCGCTCGAGACGACGCTCGATCACGATCTGGTCGTTGAGCAAAAGCTCCGTGTCGAAGTCCGCGAGCTCGCGTATGGGGTCGGCAACGGTCCCGTCCTCGGAGGGGAAGCCACGGAGCACGACGGCGAGAGCGTCGACCCCCTGGAGCGCCTGGATGGTGGCGGCGTCGAGGCCGCTTCCTTTGGCGCGAGGGCCGGGCACGTCGACGAAGTGGACCTCGGCGTAGATGGTCTTGCGTGGTTTGAAGATGGAGGAGAGCTTGTCGATGCGCGCGTCGGGGACCCGAATGACCCCAAGGTTGGCTTTGGAGCCACGTCCTGCGGCGCCTGTTTGGGCGGTGAGCCCGGTGAGTGCATTGAAGAGGGTGGTTTTACCGGTTTGTGCGTAGCCAACGAGCCCTGCCTTCATGGGGAGCGGGTCTAGCACGGGACCGGAATGAGGTGGAGAGGGTTCCGGCCCACGGGGAGCAGGCCGGAAGTGCGGGGCCAGACTAAGACTGACTAGTTGTTGGGGAGGGCGATGACGCGGAGGAAGCGAGCGTCCGTGGCGTTGGGCGGAGGCGGCAGGGCCGGGTCACCGATGGCGATAAAGGTGTAGCCTTTTGCCTTCTTGAAGTAAGCGGCGGTCGGGTCCGCAACGCCTGTTGTGGCGTAGGCGATGTTTACGAAGCTCGCCTCGAGGTCCAGTGCACCGGTGGGCAGGGTGAAGTAGAGCGACGACTGCGAGAAGTCGACGGCCGCGCTGGCCGACGACGCGAGGGTGGCAGGAGCGGGCACCGGGGACGACGCGTAGACCGAGTCGGTCGCGAGGGTAACCATGTCTTTGCCGCCGTCAGCGCCCGGCAACGGAGCTGCAAGGGCTACCTGGAGCTTCGTGGCGCCAAGCTGTGGGGAGAGATGCAGGAACTGACCGCCAATGGATTCGGCTGCCACCGTCGTAGCCCGGTCGACTTCGACGATTTCGAGGCGGAGATTTCCCACGTTGGGGGTCCCCACCTGGAAATCGGCGCCACAGCGGCGCGCGAGTTCGGCGACGCTGCCTGTTTCGTCGGATGGGCAGCCGATGGCGATCACGAGGTACGACTTGGCCAACTTGAAGGTGCCCGCGGGGATCTTGTAAGCGTCGGCCCCGTCCAAGGCGCCGCCGTAGCGAAGCGGGATGATCTTGGTCGGGTCGGGCGTGCCGGCATCCGTGAAGAGCTGACTGCACTTGAGCGCAGGGTCGACGGTGGCGGGAACGGCGTACGCATAGATGTCGATGGATGGCAACGAGCTTGCCAAGGGAGCCACGGAGGCCTGGTCAGTGAGCGAGCCGCCTGAGCCAAAGGGAAGTCCGACGGGGCCACCCGCAACGACCTCGGGGAGCTGCTTGTCGATGACAAACATGGGGCCGCTGGAGCTGTTGACGCAAAAGCGCACGGCGCCGGCCGGCGGGGAAGCGGCTAGAAGTACCGAGCTAGCCGAGGCGTGTACGAGTGAGACCCTCGGAGCCAACGGTTTGGCCGCATCCACGCCGGCGTCCGTGGTGGTGGCCCCGTCCGTGCGGGCCGCGTCGCTGGTGCCCGCATCCGTGACAGGATTGCTGCTGCTGTCTGAGCTGCATCCTAAAACAAGTGCACCGCTCGCTCCTCCCGCGAGAAGGACGGCCGAAGCCAAAGTCAGACGAAGGGACGTTAATTGTTGCATCCTAGTGATCTCCTGAAAAAACGGTTGAAAGAATAAGAACCAAAGAAGCCTTGGCCGCTGCACGACCTCGACACGCGGAAATTCCTACGTGACGCTCCCGCCGCCGCCCCCCCACCTGTTTCCCTAGCGAGGTCCGCACGACGCGAACGCCATCTTTACATCATCCGTAGGCAAGTCCAGCCAAGATGTCACGAAATCGCCTGACGCTCTGCGGCATCCTCTGCCCCCCGGTCCTTTTCCCCCGCAAGGACTATAAGGAGCCTTATCCCGATGGCGACGCGCGTGTGCTTCCAGTGCAACGAACCTCTTTCCGATGCCGCAAGGTTCTGCGGAGCTTGCGGTGCCGATCAGACTCACACTTCCCCACGGCCGGAACGCGCACGGATGAACCAAACCGTGCTCGAATTTGTCGTCCCGACCTCACCGGTGGCTCCCAACCCGTCAACCCCGCAAGCTTCCGCGCCCAGAGACACAAAAAGTACCCTCCTCGGCGTCAGCGTTGCCGGTCTCGTCCCCAATCCCCCCGCAGCCAATCTGCCGTCAAGCGCCCGGTCGCAAACGGTGCTCGGGTTCCCATCGGTCGCCAACGTGTCATCTGCCGCTCCCGCTTCCGTCGACGCCCGCGGCCCCAGCCGCACCATGCTTGGCATCGCCCTCCCAGGCATCGCGCCGCTCCACATCGACCCGGCCGCTCCGTCTCCTCCTCCGACGCTGTCTCCTTTGGACCGTCCCGTCCCCCTCGTGGTCCCTGCCCCTATTCCGCTCGCGGAACCCGAGCCGCTTCCGTTGCCGCCCACGGTCATTCGTCGACAAGGACTCCCCCTCGCTGCAGTCGGCGTGCTCACCGCCCTGCTCGTGCTGGCAGGGGGCGCGCTCGTGTTCTGGATGGTCCGCCCTACGCCTCTTTTGGCCCATCCCGAGCTCGACCCCGATGGCCGAGAAACCCTCGTCGTGCGCTGCGAGAGCTGCCGCGATGGCGTCGTCGCCGAGCTCGATGGCGTCCGCGTCGCGTTTGCCTCGGGATACGCCCCCCTTCCCCTCGCAGTGCCCCTCAAAGTCGGCGCAAACCCCCTCACCATCCGCCTCGAACGTCCCCGAAGGCTCGCCCGTTTCGAGAACGTACGCGTCGTGGTCCCCGTCTCGTTTCGCATTCGCCCAGACCTCGCCCCACTTCAGGCCGACCCTCCCGCCTTCACGCTCCACGTCGAAGCCACCCCAGGCGCTCGAGTCGAAATCGATGGCACCCCGGTCCCACTCGACGCCTTGGGAATAGGAGGCGCTGTCTTCGAGCTCGGTGCCGACGCGGAAGGCCCCAGCGACGAGTCCAAGGTCATCAGCCGTACGCTCCCCTACTCGGTCGCCGCCAACCGCACCGAAACCGGAAACGTCGCGGTCCGCTTCGCCGTGACTCCGCTCCGAGTCGACGCCCCCGGATCCCACGCCATCGTCGACACCGAGTCCTTTTTCGTGGCGGGACGCGCCGCGCGGGGGTCCTCCGTCACGGTCAACGGCCTTGCGACCCCCATGACGGCCGACGGTGCCTTCGAACAAAAGGTGTGGAGTCGCGGCCCGGGAGACGTAACCGTTCGGGTCCGCACCGACTCCCCTCCGTTGGCTCCACGGACCGTAGTCATGGTGGTCAGACGCGTCGCAAACCTCGAGGACGAAACCGGCCCCTACGCCCCCTCCGACTACGATGCCCTCATGGCCGACCTCCAGGGCAACGTCGGCAAACTCGTCGCGCTCGAAGGCGACATCGTCGACGCCCGAGCCGCAGGACATCGCACAGTCCTTGTCTTGGCCGTTCGTCGCGGTTGCGCCAAAGCACCGTGTTTGGCTCGCGTCGTCGGGGGCAACGACACTCCCCTAAGATCGGGAGAACCCGCGCGAGCCTATGGACGGGTCCTGCGCCCCTTTTCCTCCGGAGAACGCACCGTGCCCGAGATCGACGCCGACTTTGTCCTTCGAGGCAAGGCCAAATGAGTCGGCGTCTCGTCATCGTCGCCCTTGCCATAGCTCCCCTCGGGCTCGGCGCGTTGCTGCTCCGTGTCGATGCCCAACCGCTCGAAACCAAACGCCCACGCACCTTTGCCGTGGGCATCTCGCGCGCCGGCTCCCCGTGCGATCGCGGCGACACAGCCCGTCGAGGGTTCTCCTTCGCCCCGCTTCCCAAAGGCCCGCTCACCGTCGCGTGGCGCCAACACGTAGGAAGCTCCCTTGACCGCGCTCCTCTCACCGATGACCGCGGGCACGTGTTCGCACTCACCAGCCGCGGTGAGGTGGTCACGCTCAAACACGACGACGGCTCCGAGATCGCTCGCGTCACGACGGGAGCCTCGTCGCCGGGCCCCGCTGCGCTCTTGTCCGACGGGACCGTGGTCTTCGTCAGCCAGAGCGGCGACGCCATCGGGACTCGCAACGAGGTCCTTCGGTTTCGAACGCGGGTGAGCACGCCCGGGGACACGGCAGGCGCGCCGCTTCCTCTCGAAGACGGAGGGGTTGCCATTGCGACGTCGTCGGAGCTTCTTGTTCTTGACAACGAAGGGGGCATACGGAGCCGGGCACGGAGCGTCGAAACGATCACGAGTCCGCTGGTTGCGGCCCGTGGGGGAGTGCTCGGAGTTGCGCGAAGCGGGGTGGTCTACGCGTGGGAGCCGGGACGCGATCCGGTACGTGTTGGCGACTTCGGAGGGCCGACGGAAGGGGCGGCGTATTCCGAGGGGCAGCTTTTCGCGGTGGTGTCGAACCGTCGCTTGGTGGCGCTGGATCCGCGTTCGGGAAACGTGGTGCCTCGATTCGAGCGAGCGGGGGCGGTGGTGCTTGGTCCGCCGGCTCTTTGGGGAGCCACCGCCCATGTGTTTTCCCTAGGAGCGCTGGGGACCTCGCTTGTGGCGGTCGGCACCGAAGCGCGCGAGCTGACTCGGTTTGCGTCGGGGTTGTGGGTGTCGTCGGATGGTGGCGCTCCGGCGTTACCTCCGCCTGTGGGCGCCTTGGTAGATGGGGTCGGGACTGTGGCGTTTGTCACGCCTGAGGGGGAACTGGGGGTGGTTGGTGCGGGGGGGTTGCCGGCGTTTGTGGACAACCCGTGCGGGGGGCGTTTGGGGACACGTCGTCAGGTGGTGGCACTCGCGCCTGGGGACGGGGCGGGGTTTGTCTTTGCCTGTGCCAACGGGTCTATTGCGAAGGTGACTGGCGTGGACGCGCGGTGAGCGCCCGCATTTCGGACCTTGTATGCCCTGAACGCTCAGGGAAGGGGTCGCAACGCCTGCGATGGCTTGCCCGAACGCTCGGGGAAGGGGTCACAACACTTGCGAGGGTTCCCCTGGGCGCTCGGGGGAACGGTTCCCACGCGTTGCGACCCCTTCCCTGAGCGTTCGGGCAAGCCATCGCAGGCGTTGCGACCCCTTCCCTGAGCGTTCGGGCAAGCCATTGCAGGCGTTGCGACCCCTTCCCTGAGCGTTCAGGCAAGCCATTGCGGGCGTTGCGACCCCTTCCCCGAGCGTTCGAGGAGAAATACCCTTGGCTTGCGAGTCGAGCCTTGGCAGGAATGGGCCGGCACTCCCACGGACAGGTGGTCGGTCCCGAGCGGACCGTGGGGCTACCCTCTCCGTAGTGCGCACCCTATCGAGGAGTCGTGCCGTCCATCCATCCGCTTGCGGCGCTCGGGGAGATCGCCGCCGAGATTGCCCACGAGCTTCGCAACGTGCTCCAAGTCGCCAGGACCTCGGTGTATCTCATAAGACGCGACCTAGCCCGTGGGGCGCCGGTCGAGGATTCGCTCGCCCGGCTGGATCGAAGCGTGGCGAACGCACAGGCTGTTGTCGATGACGTGCTGGCCCTCGCCCAGGCGCAGGCTCTTGCCAAAGAGTCCGTACGGCTCGTCGAGACCCTTCGCGCGGCCTGCGAGGACTTCGATGTGCATCTCGACGACATCGGCATTGCTCCCGATCTCGAGGTCCGGGCCGCGCGAGGTCTTCTCGTGCGTCTCTTTCGTTCCCTGCTCGACAATGCCGTGCAGACGGCACCGGCAGGTCCGCCCAAGATCACAGCCCGCGCCTGGCACGAAGATGGCAAGGTTGTCGTGGAGGTCGCGGACAATGGTCCTGGGATTGCCGCCTCACTAGCGCCAAGGATCTTCGAGCCGCTCATGACAGGCCGTCCTGGAGGCACGGGGCTTGGACTGGCGTTAGCGGCGCGCATTGCTCGCGCCCATGGGGGCTCCCTCACTTTGGTCGATGGCCATGGTGGCGAAAGCACCAACGTTCCAGCGGTTTTTAGGCTTGCATTGCCTGTCTAGTGTGGGGAGCGGCGTTCAGAACGCTCCAAGGTTCCATCGGCTGCGGCACTGAAGGGACCCATCGAAGGAAACCCCGGCGAGAGGCAGTGCCGCGTCCAGGGCACGACTGGCGGAGCTCAAGTGCACATCGCTATGTGGGGCATCGACAAAGAGCGGGTCGACATCGAGAAGAAGCGCGGTTCCAGCGAGCGCGGGATTCGACGGGACGTTTCCGATGGAGGTTGCCGTTGCGAAGTACAGGTTGTTCGACTGAGAGAAGTCCGCACGGTCTGAGTCCAGAAGCGCCAGCACCGCTGTCGGGGCCCGTCCAAAGGACACCACATTGTTTACGAAGCGCAATGCCCGCGATCGGCTCGTCACGCCGCTTGACTGGGCACCTGCATTGCCGAGGCCCGAGCGAAGAAGACGCTCTGCAAAGGTCACTGCCACCGTGTTGTTTGCGATCACGCACCCGTCGCAGCCATCCACACCAAACGGCGTTCCGATCGTGCCCAACACGGAGTTGCTGTGCACCAGAAGGCCTGCTGCCTCGGAAAGGGCATCGAGGGGGACAAACGCCTGACGGTCCGTGGTGCCTCCAAGATGGACTGCTACGGCTGCATTGGCGATCACATTGGCGGCCACCAAGGCTCCTGTGGAACCTCCTCGAACCTGAATGCCTGCCTGTGTGGGGACGTCATGCACGTAGTTTCCTACGATCCTAGCGTTGGACGCGCCAATGGCATCGATACCGTCCCCTTCGAATTGTATCCCGTAGGTTTGGGGACTGGAGAACTCGCTCCCATAGACCTCGACATTGCTGGCCCCGGCGATGCGAAGGCAGGAGCTTCCTGACTGTCCGAGACGGCAGCCGACGATCAGAATATGATCGCTTGCTGCGCCCCCCAGCGACGCCAGCGCAGAGCCGATGGACACCAATTCGCGAGGGGAGCCAAAAAGGTCGAGACCGTCGAGTGCCACATAACGGGCCCCCGTCAGCTGAAACCCGTCCGTGCCGCTGCAGTCGAAATGCGCTTGCAGGGGGCCGCTGGAGGAACGGATCCAAACGGGATAGGCCGCACTGCCCTGCACGGTCAGGGTCACCGAACAGGGATAGTTGCCCGCAGCGATATCCACCCGATCCCCAGGCTGGAGCCTTGATGCGTTCGCAAGAGAGCGCCACGCGGTAGCAGGAGAGTGGCCGTCTGCGGTGTCGCTTCCCCGCGGGTCGACATAGAGGACTCGTGTTGGTGCGAAGCCTGCCAGAAAGCTGGTGGTATCGACGCATCCTGAAGGCTGCGGGACGGCTACGTCGGCGGCGGCTGCATCGGGGGCGCGTCCCGAGGGCGACGGGGGTTCGAGCTGGTCACCTCCTGTGTCGGTGTAGGTTCGTGATTTCGTGCATCCAGCTGACAGGACGACGACAACTGCGAAAAGAAATGGGGCAGGGGCTCGACGAGCCATGGGAAAGAACGGAGCGCGTAGCATGGCGCTTCATTAACCATGGACTTCGAACGTACGCCACGAAGTGGCAGGGGCATTGCTTTACCTCGGCCCCGCATGCAGGTAAGCAGCCGGTCCAATGCTCGCCAAACGCGTGATCCCGTGCCTCGACGTACGCGAAGGACGGGTGGTCAAAGGAGTCAACTTCGTCGGCCTTCGCGACGCCGGCGATCCGGTCGCCTGCGCCCAGCGCTACGACGAAGCCGGCGCTGACGAAATCACCTTCCTCGATATCACCGCCTCGCACGAAGGACGCGGCACAATCCTCGACATCGTTGCTCGCACTGCGGACGTCACCTTCACCCCCCTCACCGTGGGCGGAGGAGTCCGTTCGATCGAGGACGTTCGGGCGCTTCTGGCCGCAGGGGCCGACAAGGTCAGTATCAACTCGTCGGCGGTCCGAACCCCCGAGCTCATTCTAAGGGCCTCCGACGCCTGGGGAGCCCAGGCCATCGTGGTTGCCATCGACGCCAAACGCAGACCCGATGGCTCCGGCTGGGAGGTGTTCGTGCACGGGGGACGAACCCCGACGGGACTCGACGCCCTCCAGTGGGCCGAAGAGGTCGTACGGTTTGGTGCAGGGGAGATCCTCCTCACCAGCATGGACAGGGACGGTACCCAGGTGGGTTACGATCTTCCACTCACCCGCGCCGTCTCCGACGCTGTGACGGTCCCGGTGATCGCCAGCGGTGGGGTCGGAACGCTCGATCACCTGCGCGAAGGGCTGATGGACGGTCATGCGAGCGCGGTGCTTGCAGCGTCCATTTTCCACGACGGCGTCTACACGATCGCCCAGGCCAAAGCGTACCTCGCTCGATCGGGAGTCCCGGTGCGGCTGTGAGTCTGGAAACGGCCATCACGCTCGACGACGTGTTGACCGTCGTGGGATTGCGGCGTGTGCCGCTCGCTCCCGAGCTTGCTGGCTACCTCGCGCTCGAACTGGCCGAAGGGGCCGACGCCGAGGGGGGAGACCTGGACCCGAAGAGCATTTTTATCAGCGAAGAAGGGACCGTAGGCCTTGTCCGGACCCGACGTGGCGGCGAGGCGGAAGGCTCCATACGGTCTCTGCTGACGCGACTGCTCGACGTGAGCGGCTCGCATACGACCGCGCTCGTGGCGGTCACCAAGCGACGTTCTGGACGTGGGTTGGGGGTGCTCTCCGAGGAGCTTGAAGCGGCGCTGGTTCCAGTGAACCGAGCGGCGGGACGGCGCGCGTTGGCACGTCTTGCTCGCGAGGTGCGTCGGGTCACCCTCGGGTTAGGCCGCAACGCGTCCGAGCCCCGTCCGCCTGCATCTTCGGTCCCGGGGGCGGAACGGGAGACTCCTCGCGTCGAGGCTCCGGTGCGCGAGGTGTCGCAGATGGCCCTCGAAGTCATCGAGCCCGATCACTGCGCGGGACCTCCCACACCTCCTGCGCCTCCTACTCCTGCGCCTCCCGCGGTGTCTGTTCCCGATGCCGAAGCGCCAAACGGACCACGTGCTGCCGACCGCGTCGACGAGCTCGTGGCGACGTTTCAGGTCAAGGCGAAGACCGACCAGGTGATGACACGGGAGCTCAAGGCACTCGTGGGGCTCGAGCCCACTCCGCCGCCGCCGCGTTCTGCGCGCGCGCGGGCAGAAGTAGATCATTCGATCGACGTGGTGCTGACAGACCCGAGTGTGCCGTTGCGGGTGTCTGGAGCTTCTGGGGCGTCTGCGGCGTCTGGGCAACCCAGGGCTCGTAGCAGGTACGGTGTCCTATTTTTTCTAGCGACGGCCGTCCTGGCAGCGGCGGGCGTGTGGTGGAACCTACGTGCGCCGGTGGCGGTTCCTAGCGTGCCGACCGCTCCGGTGTGTCGCGCGATGCTGCTTGTGACGGACGTTCCGCCTCAAGCCGAGGTGTTGCTTCGTCTAGGGGTGGCTCCCATCGACGTGGAGCGGATGCCGGTGGGGACTCGCCTCGAGTTCGTGGCGACGGCCGAAGGGCATGCGGCCAAGAGGGCGACGGTGGCGGCGGGGACACGGTGGGACACGGGGCCCGAGGGGCGACCGAGGCTGGAGCTGGCTGTGCAGCTCGACCCGCTTCGTCCAGGGGCAAGCGAGATCTGGCCTCCTGGGGAGCCTGGGAGCGAAGTGGGAGGCAAGGGGCCAGCAGGAACGGTGCGGGTGGTCTCGACCCCTCGCGGTGCGGACTTGTGGATCCTGGAAGGCATGGCTCCAGAAGCGCGGATTGCGGACCTGAAGTGCGATGCCGACGTCGAGGTTTTGATCGCGGGGCCGACGACACTTCGCAAGAGGCTTCGGGTACCGGCGGCGGCGTTTGGACGGGCCGATGATCCGAAGGCACCGGTGCGCGCGGCACGTATCAGCGCCAAGTGAGGTCTCCGTTGACGTGGCCGGGCTCTTTCGCCCAAACTGCGGCCAGAAGAGGAACCGATGCACGACCAAGATATCGCGATCGTGAAAGGGCTGATCCCCGTGGCGTGGGCCGACGGGGTGTTTGCCGACCGTGAAAAAGAGATGATTAGCGCGCTTCTCGACGCCTACGCGGCGACGGACAAAGAGAAGCAAGACCTGCTCGCCTTCGCGTCCGAGCGGCGCACCATCGATGACATCGCTCTGCAAGACCTGTCCGCCGACGATCGACGGGTGCTCTTGCAGCACGCGGTGTTGCTTACCTTCGCCGATGGGGACCAATCGACCGAGGAGCTCGATTTTCTCATCGAGTTGGGCAAGCGCCTTCGCATTCCCCACGACGAGGCCACGGAGCTATTGAGCGCCGGCGCCGACCGCGCGAAGAAGCTGCTCAATCTCCTCTAACTAAACCAAACCTGACTTGAAACAACGGTAACCCTGGGTCGCGGGTGCAGGCCTCCGCTCGTCGCGCCCCAGGGACGCGCAAGAACCGCTTGAACTTTCCAGAACCCGCGTCAACTTGAAAGGCCATGCCGCGTCTCGAGCACCGTCGAGCCTCGGTATCACGAAAGGAAACAGCCTATGCGTCCGCTTGTCATCTCTTCGCTTCTTGCCCTTATGACCCTGGTTCCCGCATGCAGCTCCAACAGTTCCTGGACCGACGGGGCGACGACCGACGATTACCTGATGGCCATCCCCGGCACCGACCAACTCGCCATCACCCAGGGCGACACGCTCCTCACCACGACCAGTGATCAACCGCTCGGCACCGTCTCCCAGGCCGTCGTCGGCGAGACCTCGGACACGCAAAAAGAGGTCGACGCCATACGCCTCCTCGTCAACAAAATGGTCTCTGACACCAAAGCGGTGATCTCCTCCGTGACGGCGTCGATCACTTCGACCGCCATCACCGTGGGGGGCCGCACCTGCAAGCGCTGGGAGTTCATCGACAAATCGATTCAGTGGCAGCTTGTCTCCTGCAAGCTCACGGCCTCGAGGAGCGAAGAGGATCACTCCGACGGCGGCACAGGTGACGATGCCGGTGTGGTCAGCGCCGGTACGTACGAGTTTTTCCTGCGTGGAAAGCCGGACACGGCCGCAGGGTCCTACCGCATGGTCTTCGGCGGACGCGGCAAAGGCTTGCCTTCCTTCAACGACAAAGCCCGAGGACACGGGTGGGTCGGCTTCGACCTCGATGCGCTCAAAGCCCTCACCGGTGAAAACCTCGGTGGCAAGATCGCCATTGGCTACCGCGCCTCCGGCAAAGTGCGCCAGCTCAATCTCGGCTTCTCCGGGGTCACCAGTGCAACCACCACCCAGCCCTTCGACGCCCTCTACGCGTTCCACCATGTCGTCGGAAATGGAAGCTGGCTAAGGAACGTCGTCAAAGGCGACTACTTCAAAGTAGACGGCCTCAAGCTCGTGCCAGGCCAAGACACCAAAGTGGATACCATCCGACGCATCGTGGGCTGGAACCGCGAGGGTGCAGCGCGCGCCTTCCTCGCCGTCTGCGGTGAGACGGTCAAAGATGCCTTCACTCGACGGTGCGTGTTGGGACGGCAATGCTGGGGCGCCAACGGACTCGTAACCTTCGAAAGCTGGGGAAGCGCCCCGTGGGACTCCACCTGTGCGACAGTCCTCGCCCCGTCAGACGCCGAAACCGAGCCTGGCGAGGAGCGTGAGCTCGAACGCGAGGGGACCAAGCCAGAAAAAGGCGACGACCACGTCGATGGCCCGCAGGATGAAGGTTCCTTCCGTGGCCCCAAGATGGATGAACCCGGTCCCGACCACGACGAGTGACGTCACCCTCTTGCCAGAGCCTCGCCGAAAAGCGTCGCGAGCGACGCAAAGCTAGGAAGGGCGAGCGAGGAATACTCCCGTATTTTGAGCGACCCCGACCGACGATTTGCGTCGCGCAGCAGCTTTGCGGCGAGGCTCTGGCCGTCGAAACGCCCCCGCCGCCAGTAGGCACAACACCGGTGTCACCACCATGTGGTACCGGTCTTCCCCAAAAAACACAGCATGGGTCAGCACCGTCGTTCCTAGCAGCACCAGTGGAAGTCCCACCGCCGTAGACCACCGCGGTCGACCAGGAAACCGCAACCAAGGCACCAGCGCTGTCACCACCACCAAAGGCCATACGCTCGGTTCCCGTCCCGCCATTCCAAAGTACGCGATCGCCGCTACCGCCACCAGTAGCGCCCCCTGTACCAGTGTCCCAACTCCGCGACCTAGAGAAAACCCAACGCACCCAAGCGCCGCAAACAGCACGAGCACCCGATGCACCAACGTCGTCACCCCTCGCGCCCTCGCCCGCGTCTCGTCAGGCCAGACCTCAGGACGTGCCTGGTGAAGGTACTCGAATGCAAAAGACTCGTGATCAAACGTAAAGCCTAGCTTCGCCGGTACCAACCCAAGCCAGTGCATGGGACTCGCCCAGATCTGCTTCACCCCATACCCAAACCAACAGCGATCCTGCTGTACCTGCCCGGTCACCTCCCGACAGCCATCCGACGACCGCAACGTCTCGAACCGTCCCGTCGCCCTCGGAAATGACCCAATCGCAAGGTTCCACCCCCCATTGGTCGATACCAATGCACACCCATCCATCACCCGGCAGTTGCGGACGGTCCAAGGCAACACCGGGACAAGCGCCACTCCAGTCACCAGAACCGCCCGAAACAACATGCGCTTGAAACGCGACGCCTCCAACGGTGTCTCGCCCGCAAGCGCAAGAAAAGGGGCGCAGAGAAGAGCCTGCGGACGTACCAATGCGGACAATCCCAACACCAGCGCCCCTAGAACCAATCCCCAACGACGTCCCGAAGTCGCCAGCACAAACGCCACAAACGCCCCGAGCGACGCAAGTGGCTCGGTCATCGTCAGCGCCGCATACGCCACAAGCCCAGGATGTACCGCGACCAACACCCCCGCAATGCGTCCCCTCCACCCGCCAAACGCTCGGGACCCAAGACGCCACGTTGCTATCGCTAAACCTGCACCCGTCAGCGCGTTGGCAAACACCACTACCCCTGGTGTCGCCCCCAGAATCCGATAGAACAGCGCTAAGAACGCACTGTATCCCACCGGGTAATGACACCATGGATGCCAGATCAGCTTTCCTGCCACCACAAGATCGTCCGAATACCCCAACCCCTCGGCAATGCGCTGCGCTCCGAAGTCGTAGTAGTGCCCATCCCAGACCGCTTCCCCTACCCAACTCAGTCCAACCCCCATGCGAAGGGCCAGTGCAAACACGAAGAGAAGCGCCCCAAACACCCGATCGCTCGGCTTCATCCTTCGCCCTTGGTCTGTACCGGATGGTTCTCGCGCATCCTTCTCATGTAGGTCTTCTGCACTTGGAGCGCATCAAGCTTTAGGTACTTCGCCAGCTCCGCAACGAACCCGCGAACATAGACCATAGGAGGCAAAAGCTCGTAGGTCTCGTCCTCCATCGCCTGCAAGTGAAGACGGGCTATCTTGGTTCGAAGAGTGACATCTGCAAGCTCGACTCCCAGCGACTCCCTTACCTTCCGCAGAAGCGCTCCGGTAAACTCCGTGTCAGGACCTATTTCGCGCTGAAGCTCCCTTTGCAACATCAATTGCTCGGCAGCAAGTCCGGGTCTCGTCGGCTCGGCCACCATCACTGGAGTAGGCTCGTCGGGAAACATCGACAGGTCGTAGGCACGACGTCGCACCGGATCGAGCAGCGTCTCGAAGGCCTCGCCCAAACGTAACAGTGCTGCCTTGTGCTCGGCTTCGTTGAGAAGGGACGCAGTCACCAGACTTCCAGGGGCGTAGATCTCGCGCTGACGCTTGTGTGCACGACGTACCTCTTCGTCTGTGGAGGTCCTCGCTAGACCAAGGACTGCGTACAACGTTGGCTCCGTCGTGGGGAATGGCGAGCTTGGCCCGCGTGGGTCCAGACGCGTCGCAGTCAAGGCAAGCACACGACGCGCTATGCGTTCGAGATTTCGTCCAGCCTTCGACGTTGGGCTCTCGACAAGAAGGGGCTTGCCGCGACGTACCGCGAGCCATACCGCGTCGTCGTGCTCGATATGCCCTAGCTCGTCGAGCCGAATGCCGTAGTGACGATTGACCGCTGTGCTCATCCAGGAGCCGAATTCCATGTCCGTACGTACCCGGGCCTCGTTGACCACGAGCTGAAACCGCATGCGCTGCGCCTCCTGCCAGGCGATTTCGGCCAGTGCTCTCTCTACCTTCACCAGCACGCGCACCAGATCCATCGGGGACGGCAACATCCCCATGTCGAGCACCGCCCGATCGAGAAGCCCAAGACGAAACCGATCGCGCCCTAGAGATCGACGTAGCCGACGACGATAGACCGCTCGCAAAAACCGATAGGTCGTCTCGATGGCGGGGGGCTCTGGAAGCGTCACCGCAATGGGAATATCCGCAGCAAGCATGACATCGAGGGAGAACACGCCGTGACCAGGCCCCACGTCCACCACGATAAACTCGATGCCTAGCCCCTTGAGACGCTGCAGCCAGCGGGACTTTCCTCCTGGACGGTACGCCATGGGCGACCGAATCGAGTCGTGAGGGGCCGCAAGAAGCTCGAGACCTGGAACATTCGTTGGAACAAACGTGTCTTTGAGGACTGCCGGAGGCTCATCGAAAGGGGCTTCGGAGCTGGTCGCATGGAGGCCAAAATGGGTGTGGAGATTGGAACCGGTCAGGTCCGCGTCGACCAGCAGGACGGACTTTCCCAGTTGGGCGAGGTAGACGGCAACGTTGACGGCAACAAGGCTTTTTCCCACCCCGCCCCGTCCGCCGCCCACCGCTATAACCCGTCCCTGACCACGTGTGCTGGGGAGATCCGCCTCGAGGACCTCGGTCGAACGTTCGTCGGGCATGCGTCAGGGGCCGACAGGAACGCGCACGCGCCGAAGGAGTCCGAAGATGCGGGCGCCAAGCTCGGGAGCGCGGAAAGGTTTGGCCACGTAGTCGTCGGCTCCAGCTGCAAAAGCCTCGACCACGTCTTGTGACGACGTATGCGCGGTGAGAAACAGCACCGGGAGGGTCTGGGTGGAGGGGTCGCGACGAAGAATGCGACAGAGCTCGATGCCGGACATTCCTGGGAGGTTCCAGTCGAGCACGAGGAGGTCACAGCCGTGAGCACGGGTGATTTCGAGTCCCTCTTCGCCGCTGCTCACGGCGTTTACGACGAGTCCAACGGCTTCGAGCATGGCCGAAACGACGTCACGCATGTCGTGGTCGTCGTCAACCACGAGGACACGGGCCGGGGGAGGAGCGGCGGACATGGGACGCAGGCGACTGGCGGACGAGGGGGACGAGGTGGACAGGGGGATCGATGGGGCGGAATCGCTCCACAGGACACTGGCTATCCCTTCGAGCTTGAGCGGACGGGTGGCACGAAGGGTGACGCTTCCGGCCTCCGCGAAGCCGACGAGGCGTTCCCAGTCACGGCGTTCAAAGGAGAGCGCGCAGCCCTCGTCGCCACGGTCGACGCCGCGAGCGGCCGCTGCGGTAGCCCGTCCCTTGCCGGGGGCGCCGATCTCGAAGATGACGAGCACCCATTCGCCGTCTGTCACCCGTTCTTCCGAGGGGACCGGGAGCTCTTGCTCGCCTTGATGGAGGGTCTTTGCGAGGTCAACGAGGGAGTCAAAGTGAAACACTAAGTTTCGCACAGCTGGTCCACGATAGGACCTTCGTGTCGGCACGGCAAAGTCCTTGTCGATCGGGACCCTCCCGCCGCGAGCTAGCTAACCCAAAAACCAAACCCATCTTGAAAACCGCAACTTCGTCGCCGGCGCCCCCGAAGACCCCCCGAAGACCTCACCCCTCGGTATTTCGCCCTTTCACAGCGCCCCCTCCCCATCGATGGGGAGGGGGACCTGGTGAACGCTCCGGATCGTGTGGGGGTGAGGTCTTCGGGCGGACCTGCGGTTCTCAAGTTAGGTTTGGTATAGCTAGCCCAAAAACCAAACCCATCTCGAATTGCAAAGCCTGTCCATGCCGGCGTTCCAATGCGCGGGGTTTTGCCCTGTTCTGAGCCCTATGTGATGCTCTTGTGAGAGAACCGTGACACTCCTTCTGCTTTCTTGGCGCCCATGCAAAGCCCATCGCATCGAGTTCTTCTCACAAGTGTGGTCCGTCCCTTTGGCGGGCCAGGAGAGGGCGCCTCCGTCGGCGCCGAGCTATTCCACGCACAGGTCACTCGCGCCCAGGGGGCGTTCAGTTTGCGGCAGGTCATACGTGTGTGGGGTCTCGATCTCATCGCTGAGAACATCGATGCCCCCACTGCAGTACTTCACTATCCATCCATAGGAGAGCTCGAAGCCGAGCTGCGACGTTATGCTTACACTCACATCGGGATCAACTTCGTCGTTGCCACCTTTCACAAGGTGCGGCAGATGGTCGACGTCGTACGCAGGGTAAGTCCCAACACACGTATCATTTTGGGCGGCTACGGTACGGTCTTGCCTGACGAGGTGCTGCATGCCTACGGGGACGACATCTGTCGAGAAGAGGGCGTAGCCTTCATGCGCAAGCTCCTAGGTGAAGACCCGCATCGACCGATTCGAAATGCCTACTCGCCTGTCCCCTCGGCACGAATACTGGGCTACCAGGTCCCCACCATTGTCGGGCACGTCACCGCGGGCCTTGGATGTGCCAACGGTTGCGACTTCTGTTGCACGTCCCACTTCTTCAAACGTAAGTACGTCAGGTTGCGCAAGAGTGGAACCGAAATCTACGAGGCACTGATCGACGCCCGGAGGCGCGCAGAGCGCGATGGACACACCATGGGTTCCTTCGCGCTCATCGATGAGGACTTCTTTCTGCAAAAAAAGCGGGGCGAGGAGTTCCTCGAGGCCGTGCGCCGTGGAGGCGAGCCTCTGTCCATCTTTGGTTTTGGGAGCGTCAAGGGGCTGTCGCAGTTTACTGGGGCCGAAATCTCCGAAATGGGCTTCGACCTTGTCTGGACCGCCTTCGAGGGGAAGCAAGCTGGCTACGCCAAGTTGAATGGACGTCCCATAAAAGAGCTTCACGCCGACCTCCGAGCCCACGGTGTTGGGCTGCTCACCTCCATGATCCTGGGATTTCCTTATCAGGACGAGGCCACTGTCCTTTCCGAGTTCGAAGACCTGATGCAGCTCGAGCCGGCCATGGCGCAGTTTCTCATCTACTTCGCCTTTCCAGGCACTCCTCTGTTCGAGCAGGTGGTCGCCGAAAAACGCTTCCTTCCCCAGTACGCCACCAATCCTGATCTGCGGCGGTGGGACGGCTTTGCCATGCACATGAAGCACCCTCACTTCAGTGCGCCGCAACTCGAAGCCCTTCAGCGTAAACTGTACGATCAGGACTTCCGCAGGTTGGGTCCGTCCATCCATCGGTTGGCTGACGTCTGGCTGAGAGGCGCCGAGCGCTTTGCGGGCTCGTCGAGTCGGTCCTTGCGGGCCCGCTCCGAGGAGCTGCGAAAGAACGCTCGTGCAGTCATGCCCACCTTCGCAGCCGCCAAAGTGCTGTTGCCTAGCCGTGAAGCGCGACTTCGCGCCGTGCAGCTCGAGAAGCGCCTGATCGACGCTACCGGGAAGCCGTCCCTCGCAGAACGGCTGAAAACTCCGTTGGCTGTCCTGTCTGGAGCCGTCGCGCAAGCAACCTCCCGCCTTGGCCTGTTCCAGCAGCCCGGTCTCTTGCGGGTGACACACCGGATCCCCGAAGAGGCAGCTGTCAACGAAGATACCATGAGACTCCATGGACATGGGACCAGCCTGGTCGGGCAACTCCTCGAAGACATCGACCACCTGGTCCTGGATCGGTTCCGAGCAGACGCGCCTACTTCGTCGTCTCCAGTTGATAAGTGGCGTTCCATCCAGTCCACTCGGGGAAGCATGGTCACGGGCCAACGCTTGCTGCACAGACATCTGACTCCGATGCCAGTGGATGCGTACGAGGTTAGCGCTGCCGAGTAGGACCGGGATCAATCTCCCCCCTAGAGGGATTGATCTACCGCCTAGGGGGGATTAATCTACCCCCAGGGGGGATTAATCTACCCCCGGGGGGGATTGATCTACCGCCTAGGGGGGATTAATCTACCCCCGGGGGGGATTGATCTACCCCCCTGAGGGGATTCATCTCCAACGCATCTTGAAAATCCGCAAAGGCAGAGAACAAGGAGAGCAACACGGTCATCGCCTCCTCCAGATCACCGTTTTCCGCTGCAACCTCGAGACGCGTCGCCGCATCACGGAGCATGGGAGCCGAGACCATCGCTGACGCCCCCTTGAGCGTGTGGGCTATGCGACCCATGGCGGACAGATCGTTGCATTCCACTGCCTGCGTCAGCGCTTCAAGCTGCTCACGTGTGTGCGCGACGAAGACCGCAAAGAGCTCCTGGAAAAGCTCGTTGTCATCTCCAAGGCGCGCCACGAGACCCGTCCGATCGAACGGGACCAGCGCCTCCGGCTCGTTGCGTCGTTGGAGCTCTCGCACAGATCCGTGCGACAGCCATCGCGTGAGACATTGCCCCAGGTCATCTCGCTCGATGGGCTTGCTCAAGTAGTCGTCCATGCCAGCGTCTAGGCACTGCTGCCTGACCCCTCGCATCGCATGCGCGGTCAGCGCAATCACTGGAACCCGCGCATTCCTCCCCCCCAGGTCACGAAGGCGCCGGGTCGCTTCTAGCCCATCCAACCCTGGCATCTGGACATCCATGAGCACCATGTCCACATCGGACGACGCAAGGGCCGCAAGTGCATCGTGGCCATTGCCCACAACCTGCACCTGGCATCCAAAGTGTTTCAGCATGAGCGACGCAACCATTTGGTTCGTCTCGTTGTCTTCAGCTAGGAGAATGCGGGCTCCATGGAAAGCCTCCTGCCTGGTCATCCCATCCTGCTGCTCTTGCGTGGCCATGGTCCCGTGCTCCTGGACAACCTTGGGAAAACCCACTTTGAAGGAGAAGGTCGAGCCCACTCCAAGCTCGCTCTTCACCTGGAGTGTCCCCCCCATCAGCTCAATGAGCTGCTTGGAGATCGCCAATCCAAGTCCCGTTCCTCCAAAACGTCGCGTGATGGAGCCGTCCGCTTGCGAAAAAGGGCGAAAGAGACGGTCCAGAGTCTCGGGCGCAATGCCTATGCCGGTATCTTGAACCTCTACGTGGAGCATTTGGTGCGTGTTGTCCAAGTCCTCGCCATGGATCCGAAGGCCCACCTTGCCCTGGTGGGTGAACTTCATGGCGTTGCCCAGGAGATTGACAAGAACTTGTCGAAGACGTCCAGCGTCGCCACGTAGCCACTCGGCAACGTTGTCATCCACTACGCAGCTAAGGTGGAGCCCCTTGTTCTCGGCGGACAACCCAAAGATGTGCATGGTGTCGTCGACGAGCGAGCGGAGGTTGAAGGGGACCGACTCGATCTCCAGGCGGCCGGCCTCGATCTTGGAGAAGTCGAGGATATCGTTTAGGAGAGTCAGGAGGGCGTCCCCGCTTTTCCTGATGGTGGTGGCGTATTGGCGCTGAGTTGGAGAAAGTGAGGTGTCAAGAAGCAACGAGGTCATCCCCAACACACCGTTCATGGGAGTGCGGAGCTCGTGGCTCATGTTGGCCAGGAACTCACTCTTGGCCCGATTGGCAGCCTCCACAGCCTCGCTCTGTCGCTGGATCTGCTCGTTGGACAACCGGAGCTGCTCGACACTCTCCGTCACACGACGCACGGCGGGACGAAACACGAAAAACCCCTCGAGGGTCAGGATCGCCAAGGTCAGGGTCAAGAGCGAGAGCTCGATGAGCTTCAGCCGCGTCACCCGTGCTTTGGCCTCTTTGTCGTACTGGAACACAATGCGGTCCATCCCCTCGACAAAGGCCCGCTCGTGGGCAAGGACCTCAGTCGCCGCCAAGGACGATGCCGGCAGGTCCGAGCTGTCAAGCAGAGCGCGCGCGGATGCCAACATCGCTTGATGGTCCCCTTCGATGGAGGCAAACATACGCGAAACCTCCGCGCTGTTGGCTCCAGGGAGTCCTTCTTTGACGTCGCCCCATTGAAGGCCCCGATGGGTGCGCTCCCAGAGCTCGACGACGAAGCCTAGCTCCTGTGCGTAACGAGGACGAGCCTCGGGGTCCACGGAGACCAGCGCCAGCGACGCTTTGCTGAGACGCTGACTTAGCATGCGCTGCCGTCCGGCCAGGTTAACTACCCTGGAATCGCTGCTCTGGGTCTTGAGGGCCACCTGGACGAACACCTGTCCTGTGATGGTGAGCAAAGCGACCATGGACAGCGCCGCAATATAGAGGACCGTGAGACGCCGCGTGGGAGAGACGGCCCGTTCATGGGAGGGCAATGTTGGGCCAAAAGGAGGATGACGATGCACAACGCCGATTCTACCTGATGCTCGATCGTTCTGCACCTTCACCTACTTGCGTGACCCAGGAGTCGGCTCGTCGGCATCGAACGCCGCCTTGACCCGCATCGACCAACGGCTGCTCGCAGGCCCGTCGTCGTCGTTGCGATCCTTGGGATGCATCCCCCACGCGCGCAGCTTCGCATAGAACGTCACCTTCGACACCCCCAGCGCTTCGGCCGCACGTGCCACGTTGTTCTGGCATCGGTCCAACGCATGGAGAAATGTTTTCCGCTCCACCTCGACAAGAGGAACAATGGGGACATTCCACTCGCCAGAAGCGGGAGCAGGTGGCGCCATGGACGCAGAAGGTCCCGAACCCCGGAACCGTCCCGCAAGCCGGGTCACAAGACGCTCCAATGTCACGCTGTCGGCCGGTGCAAGACTGACCTCGGCCTCCATGACGTTGGCGAGCTCCCGTACATTGCCTGGCCATGCGTAGCGGTCAAGATCGTCCTGCACCCCGGATGCAATGGTCTGCAGCCGCTTTCGTTGCTGTTCGGCAAACCGCCTCAAGAAGTGCAGCGCTAACTTGGCAATGTCCTCAGGACGTTGCCTGAGAGCCGGGAGCTCGAGATGCAAGACACGCAAGCGGTACAGAAGGTCCATACGGAACTTCCCCTCGTCGACCAGTGTCTGCAGGTCGCGGTGCGTCGTCGCGATCACCCGGGCGTGCATCTGAACTTCAGTGGCGCCGCCTAGACGGGTCACCACACGCTCTTGGAGAACCCGCAGCATCTTTGCCTGCATGTCGAGGGGCATGTCGCCGATTTCGTCGAGCAGGATCGTTCCGTGACCTGCCAGCTCGAACTTGCCTACGTTGCCTTGGGCGCGGGCACCTGTAAAAGCGCCGCGCTCGTAGCCAAAAAGCTCGGCCTCGAGGAGGTCCCGGGGGAGCGCTGCGCAGTTGAGCCCCACGAAAGGCTCGGAAGCGCGAGGGCCCGCTGCGTGAATGGCTTGGGCAAGCACCTCTTTGCCCGTGCCGCTCTCGCCTCCAATCAGGATACTCGCGTCGAGCATGGCAGCACGTCGTGCAAGTGCAACGGCCGCGTCCAGGAGCGCGCTGTCGCCCACGATGTCGTCAAAGCTGTAACGCGTGCGGACAGCCGATACGCGTTGGGCAATTTGCTGGGCCTGGCCAAGGTCCATGAGGGTGACCACTGCGCCCCCCATGTCTGTCTCGATAGGCGTTTCGATGGGGGTTTCAATGGGACGGATCGTGATCACCACATTGCCATGGGCAAGACGCAGTAAATGGCCGTCTACCTTTCGTCCAGAGGCAAAAGGGAGCAGTGGAGCGAGCTGAGGAAGGTCGGCGAGGGGATGTCCCACTGCATCGTTGGGAGCCACCCGCAGCAGTCGGGCGGCGGCGGCGTTGAGCTGGGTGAGAGTTCCAGTGGAGTCCCAGGCCAGGACACCGTCGCGGATGGTGTCCATGACGGCCGCGAGCTTTTGCGCTGCAAGGCGTTCGTGGTCGAGGGCCCGGAGCCGTCCTAGGGCAAGGCCGACGAATTCGGCGATGAGACCGGCCAAGGCGCGGTCCTGCCCCACGAATTGTCCCTGGCGCGTCAGCTTGTCGGCGTACAGGGCGCCGCGTGTCGGCCCCACGGAAAGCGGCGCGACGATCACCGCGCCCATCGACTCGTGGTCGGCCCGAGGACGCAGCGCGAGGTCGTGCAGTGCGGTGACTCCCGGAGCGGAGGCGACAGCGTGTTCCCAGAGCGTTTCGGCGCCGTCGGGGGCGTTTCCGAAGCGGGAGGCGCAGACGGGACCGTGGCCATGGAGCCATGCGATGACCGTGTGGTCCGCGTCGAGAAGGCGAGCGGAGCGTTCGACGACAAGAGCGAGCAACGCGGCCTCGTCGCGCATGGAGTCGACCGCTTGGAGCATGTCGAGGACTCCGCGCATGCGTTCGTGGTCGACCAGGGCGGCGCCCACCAGGCCGAAGAGCTCACGAGTGGCGCTATCGAGCTCGGTGATCCCTTGCGTACGGGCCACGCGAACACGGGCGACAAGCGAGGACTCGACCTGGTCGGTCATGTCCATGGCGGCGGTCATGGCGCCGAGGAGCGTGCCGCGAGCTCGCTCGAACGCGTCGAGGTGCGCGGCGGCGGTGTCGGTCATGGCGCGGTCGACAGCGCGACGACCGTAGGCACGAAATGCGGCGTGGAGGGCGATGCGATCGTGGGCAGTCGCGCCGGCGCCGAGGGTAGCTTGGGCCTGTCCTAGCCAGCGTGCGGCCGACTCCCCCTCGGCATTGGGATGCGCCGCGACGATTTCAGCGAACCGCAGCATGGCGCGTCCTGCATCGCGGGCGAGCCCAGCGTGGCCGAGGGCCCAGACGGCGTCGCGGGCAACGCGCAGGGTTGCGGTGCTATTGGCGTCGACGGCGTCAAACAGCGCAGCTTCGCATTTGGCGAGAAGCATCACGTCGGGTGAGTGGGCGGCGGCTGCGAGGGCTACGGCGGCGCGCAAGTGGGCATGGGCATGGAGGCGATCGCATGCGGCGTATTCGAGCTCGAGACGGGACGCGATCGCGTGGGCCAGAGGGAACGCCGACGTGGCGGGGGCGTGGTCTGGCGCGGTCAGAGGTCGACCACTGCGGCGGGCGAGCGACGTAGAGATGAGGAAGTGAAGCGAACGACTGAGGGGGGAAACGGGTGGGGCGAGTTGGGGGAGCGCAGCTTCGGCCCAAGTGTTTTCGTGACGGACCAGTGAGGTCCAGGACGAGCCGAGGGCAAGAAGGGCAAGGGCGCTGGGGTCGGTGCGGGCCTCATGTCGTGCGAGTGCGAGCTCGGCGCTGGCGTCGTCGTCGCGGCCGCAGGAGGTGAGGACCATGGTGATCCAGACGGTCCATGGGGCGTGGTCGCCGGTACGTCGTGCTCGGCGTGCGTCTTCGAGCCAGGCGGCGACGGACTCTTTGTCACGTCGTTCGGGGGCACGTCCGGGACCAGTCACAGCCCCAACCACGGCGCGGCCGCGATCGTCTGCGCCCCTCGACGCACCTCGAAGTACAGCATCGGTCCCCGTCCCTCGTCCCCTACGGTTCCGATGCGGTCGCCAGATGCCACGTCTTCGCCAATCTTGATCTCGATACTTCCTAGGTTGCCGCTGACGGTAAAATAATGATCTCCGTGGTCCAGGATCACAATTCGCCCATAAGGCCCGTACCGGTCGGCAAACGCAACGCGTCCCGCAAACGTCGCGCGGACCGGGGTCCCGACGGCAGCATGGAGCTCGAGTCCGCCCCCATCCGCCCCCTCGCGTCGAGAAGGATGGACCTCGGCGCGTCCAATCACAGGAAACAGCAGCCGTCCCCTCGCCGCGCCAAAACCTCCGCGGGTTCCAGGATCGGCAAAGGCGCCGTTGCCGCCATACACGGCGACGTAGTCTCCGGCTCCACGCGAGGAGTCGAAGGCGTGGTCGAAGGCGGAATGACGTCGTCGGTCCGCGTCGTAGGCCACGCGCTGAGCGTCGAGGGCGCTGCGTTGGGTGGCCAAGGCGACGCGGTCGCGGGCGAGCCTTTCGAGCGCTTGGGAGACCTCGACGGCCCTCACGCGCAGACGCTTCTCGAGGTCGAGATCGTTGGCGATGGCGCGACGGGTTCGCTCGACCCGCATGGCGTGGCGAACTAGCTCGTCGAAGCCGCCACCGATGGGAAGCAGCCCCGCACGCGTGAGACGATAGAACGCCCGGCCCCGTCCCAGCACCCTCGCATGGACCTCACCGAGCTGCGACGACACGGTGGTGAGCTCCTCACGGTACGCGCGCTCGGTCACGTCGATGTCGGCCACGCGGCGGTCGAGCGCAGCGACAGCGACGGCAGGACTCGCAGGATCGCTCGGAGCGGCGTCCGTGGCTCCTACGATGGCGAGTCCGAAAAGCGCGAGACAGAACGCCGCAGATCGTTTCATACGATCACCAGTTTGCGCAGGCTGACCAACGCGGCAAGGGCGCCGAGAAGTCCACCGAGAACGACCATTCCAAAGGCCGTATGCCAGGGGAGAAACGACGGCTCGATGCCGATGAGGGCGGCGAGCTCGGCGTCAAGACGACCGCGCACCAGGGCAAACAGGATCGCCAAAAGCGCGATGGCTCCGATGGCTCCGGCGGCTCCTTGCACCGTGCCTTCGACGACGAAGGGGCCCTTGACGAAGGCATCGGTAGCTCCGACGAGCTTCATGACTTCGACCTCGGTTTTGCGACGCTGCAGGGCGAGACGGATCGTGGAGCCGACGACGGCAAGGACCGCGGCGAACACCACGAAGGCGAGGACTCCCGAGGCCGCGACGCCGCCACGAACGAGGCGAGACAGCCGTTCGGTCCAGGCCTGGTAGGTCTCGACGTCATCGACAGCGGGGAGCTTTTTGAGCTTGGCGACCATGTCGGCGAGGTCCGCGTCGCTCATGTCGGGGCGGACTTCGACCTCGATGGAGGCGGGGAACGCTTCGACAGGAAGGGCGGCGAGGGGGCTGTTTTGACCGAGCTCGCGGGCACTGAAGTCGGCGCGGGCTTGGCCTGCGGAAACGTAGTGAGCGGCGGTGACTCCCGGAACACGGATAAGGGCCGCTTTGAAGGCTTCGACGTCGTCTTGGGAGGCGGAGTCTTTGAGGTAGACGGAGGCGCGACCGGCGCGAGCCCAGCGTTCTTCGACGGCGCGGAGGTTGGTGACGACGAGGAGTGCGGAGCCGAGGCAGACGAAGGCGACGGCGAGGGAGAAGATGCTGAGCGCGTGGAGACGCCACTCGCGAAGCATGCCTCGGCGCGCGCGGCGGGTGGTGCCGATGGAGAACATGAGGGGGCTCCTTTGAGGTTAGTGGGCGATGGGGAAATCGGGTTCTTCGGACTCGACGGAGAGGCCATCTGGGACATCGAGCGCTTTGCCGTCGTCGAGGATGACGACGCGTCGAGGGCGTACTTCGAGGAGTGTGCGGTCGTGGGTAGCGAAGAGGACTGTGGCGCCGGTTTCGTGAATCTCCTCGAAGAGGCCGAGGATATCGAGGGCGAGTTGTGGGTCGAGGTTACCGGTGGGCTCGTCGGCGAGGATAAGGGCGGGCTCACCGACGATGGCGCGGGCGACGGCGACACGTTGCTGCTCACCGCCGGAGAGGACCCCCGCGGGGTCATCGCCACGTCCTGCGAGCCCGACGCGTTCGAGGGCTTCGCCGACGCGGGTTCGAATGAGGCGTTGAGGAAGTCCAAGGACCTCGAGGGCGATGGCGACGTTTTCCGCGACCGACCAGGCGTCGACGAGCTTGAAGTCTTGGAAGACGACGCCAAGATTTCGGCGAAGGAAAGGGACGGCCTGGGGGGTGAGACGGGCGACGTCGCGACCGAGGAAAAGGATACGGCCGTCGTCAACGGTATCGGCTCGGTAGAGGAGGCGGAGCATGGTGGATTTGCCGGAGCCGCTGGGGCCGGTGACGAAGACGAACTCACCGCGTTCGATGACGAGGTTGACGCCGCGCAGAACGGGCAGGCCGGTGCGGTAGGATTTGTAGACGTCCTCGAAAACGAGGATAGGCCTATGGGAGGCTTCGCGGGAGAAGCGGTGACCGGTGCGGAGCATGGGGCGAAAGCCGATGGGTCCACTGCGCTCGTCGTCGGCACTCCGCATGTGGAGGCCGTACCAAAGGCGGTGCGATGGGACCAAGTTTATTGGCGGACCGGACTCGCCGCCCTCACCTCGGGAGTGAGAGGTGTCGGCGATGCCCCGCTGAGCGGGACTGCTGGCTGTCCGGAACAGGGCATTTTGTGTCCCGGACATGGTCGACGTGGGAAAACCCAGGTAGTTCTATGGGGGTGGGGATGGCACTTGACGTGCTTTTGGTTTGCCTGATTCGCGAGATTTCTCTTGCTAGCGGACTGATTTCGCGATGTTGATTCTCGGGCTGCCCATCGGGAAAGGACGGGTGAGGGCAGGCCCATCGGGCCGGGTATTTGACGGTTCGATGGGTTTGGGTTCGCGGCGGGAGCGAACGGAGGCGTGGCGCGCAGTAAGGACGCCGTCTCCGGGAGTGCAGTTTTGAGGACCGGTTCTGAAGAAGGGAGCCGCGTTATCAAATGCCGCAAAAAGTCGGTCCCCGGGGGAGTGGAAG
>CAITRH010000132.1 GCA_903894755.1 uncultured delta proteobacterium | reverse complement strand
CACTTCGGGCTACCACCAGCTGATCTTGGCGGGGCCCGAACAAGGTGGCATCCGCCTATGGGTCTCGGTGAGTGGTACCATCTACGAGATGCACAGTCTCGCCTTGGGCCTGACCAACGCGCCCCAAGTGTTCCAGGAAGTGGTCCGCTTCGTTCTCGCAGACGTTTGGGAAAACAAACCCCCTGAAGCCACACTCGATGACTTTTACGACGATCTTTACGGATCCACTCCGCGTCTCACGATTGAGCGCGAGGGAAAGACCTGGTACGATATCAAGCCCTTTGTGGACCTCTGGGTTGCCATCTTCGAAGGATGCTCGGGGAACCGCCCCGGCATCCCTTCGCTACGGCTCTCCGGCAAGAAGACCTACCTGCTTGCCCCGCGACTCGAGCTCGGGGGTGTCGAAGTTGGGTCCGGTTTTCTCTCCATTCCGCGCCATAAGCTCGCGGACATCGGCGAGGTCAAAGCACCTCGATCGGCTGAGGAAGCCCGCCAGGTCTTGGCCTATCTCCGGTACTACTCGGAACACGCACCCGAAGTATCGGCTCGCCTCAAGCCCTTCGATCGTCTCGTCAACCACAGGGGGAACTTCGAGAAAACCGTGGACCCCAAGGTACTCCGTGACGCCGATGAAGCCTTCTACGGCGTCGTCCGCGACCTGGCTCATTCGCATCCGCTGCGCGCGATCGAAAAGGACACCGTGCTGGGCTTGATCACCGACGCGAGCGGGACTCGGTCCGCGGCCGCCCTTGTTCAGTTTCCCCCAGGAACGCGCGAAGTGGACGTCGAGTCTCTGAAGGATCCGGACTATCTACGCAGCATTACATGCGCTTACTTTTCGCAGGCCCACACCGCCGCCGAGAGCGCATATGCTGCCGGGGAGAAGGAGCTCCTCTCCATCGTCAAAGCCCTGCGACACTGGGAACTCCTTCTTCGCGTCAGGACAATCCTCGTGTTCAACGACAACCTCCCTCTCGTTCAGGCCTTCGCGACTGCCCCCGGGGAGAAGAGGCCGTTCATCAAGCGTCTCATCTGTTACATCATGGCCTTCGATCTCTCCTTCTTCAAGATCCAGGGCTCCGACGACCTCGCTTTCGTGGACACGCTCTCGCGCGCGACGTGGCTCGACGACAACGGCCGAGAGGATCCGTTTTTCGAACCCGCTTACATCACCCTGCGCGGGGTCGACAGCACCCCCTCCAAACCAGCAGCGGCGTCCGCAGCGATCACGAGGAGCGTCGATTGGGGGGGGACACCGCAGCCAGCCAAACCCGAGCCCGCTTCGGGGGCGGTTTCCCGAAATTCGTCTCGGAGAATCCGGCCGCCAGCAACCGACACTCCTCTCAGCCCGCCCAGCCCGGCGAGGCCCGCGTCCGTCACCGACTCCCGCGCGGCCATCGCCGAACGGGCAGCCGCCGAGCCCGATCAAGAGACGGCCACTGAGGCCGACACGGAGACCTTCGTTTCAAAGACCCTCGGGGTGTCCGCAGTCGAACAGTGGACCCCGGAGTTCGACAACGCATCTATCATCTGGCCCGCCCACTCCACTAAACTGGAGTCGAAGTGGAGAGACGGGATTGCGTTCGTGCCCGCCGAAAGCCTGCGCGGCGAGATCGTTGCCCACGTCCACCACCTCTGTGGACACCGAGTGGGTCGCGCCGCTCTCGCCAAGCTCGTCTACATGGGGTTCTGGTGGCCGAAGGCCGCAGCCGACCTGTCCTCGGAGCGGGGGCGCTGCGCGACCTGCCTGCGTCGAGACGTCCTCGAACACGGCTTCCATCCCGCTCGCGAAGGGGTCAACGAGATCGCTCTGATGGACGAGGTTCATCTCGATTTCGCTGCCCTACCCCTCGACGAAGATGGTTTCTCCATTCTCCTGATCGCGCGCGAAGCTCTCTCCGGTTTCTTCTGGCTGCGCGCGCTCAAGGCGAAGACGCACGACGGTGTCGCAGCGATGATTACGGAGCAGATCAGCCCCATGGGCCTGCCTCGAGTGTTCATCTCGGACAACGAAATCGTCTCAGACGCAGTCGCAACGGCCGTGGCCAACGT
>CAITRH010000131.1 GCA_903894755.1 uncultured delta proteobacterium | reverse complement strand
TTCAGAACCGGTCCTCAAAACTGCACTCCCGGAGACGGCGCCCTTACTTCACGCCACGCCTCCGTTCGCTCCCGCCGCGAACCCAAACCCGCCGAACCGTCAAAAACCCGGCCCGACGGGCCTGCCCTCCCCCGTCCTTTCCCGATGGGCAGCCCGAGAATCAACATCGCCCGATCAGACCGCTAGCAGGAGAGATCGCGCGAATCAGCCGATCAAAAAGCATATCGAATGCCATCACCCCCCCCTCGAAACACAAAGGGTTTTTCCACATCAAGACTGTCCGGGACAAGGAATCCCCTGTTCCGGACAGGCAGCACTCCTACCCGGCGGGGGACAAAGCCCCCGCCCGACGTCCAGAACAACGGAAGGCAGGGGAACGATCAGGCGTGAAGCGGAGTGTTTCATCCGAAGGTGGTGAGCGCAGGTTCATGATGTCTCTCTCGACTGAGAGTTCGGGGGGAAAAAGAGTCGACGGCGACCAGAAAAGTGTCAACGGACGCCGCCCCGAGGGAGAGCTCCGCAGGTCGTCCGGATTCGCATCGCTGCTGCTTGCTTGATATCGCGCGAGCCGCCTCCTAGCATGGGCGCCCTCTAGGACCCGACGATGGTGGGTTACCGATCCCCAAGGCGGGGGATCGGAGTTATCGGTCGCGCCTAAGTGCGATGCGACCAAAGCCTCAAGGTGAAGGATGAGCGCGAAGACGATCCAAAACGCCCTTGGCCTGCTGCAGGACGATCCCGACAGCGCGCAGGCGTGGGAAGCCCTTCAACACGCTGTGGAAACCGATGCTGAAATGGCATCCGAAGAGCTCGGCAAGCTGCTTGCGGCGGCCCGCTACGCCCACGAAATGCGACGCGAGTACGAGGCCGTGGCCCGGATGCTCGAACTCGAAGTCGCCGTTGCTAGGGGCCAGCCCCACGAGACCGACCTTCAAGCCGAGCTCGCGCGAGTCCTTGACGACGAACTCCTCGACGACGCCGGCTCGGTCCGCGCCTACGAGCGTCTTCTCGAGCTCCGCCCCGCCGACCCCCGCGCCGAGGAGGCCCTTGACCAGAGCGCTGCAAAACGCGGGGCATGGACCGAAATGGTTGCCGAGAGCCTCGAAGAGGCCCAGCGCGCCGACTCCGCTCCTCTCAAAAGCTCTCACCTCGTCACCGCTGCCCGCGCCGCCTTCCGCTATGGACGGTTCGCACTGCGCGACTCCCCTGACGAGCTCACCGCCCTGCTCGATCGTGTCATCAAGGAGATCCAACAAGCCCTTGAGATCGACCCCAAGAACAAACAGGCCGCCTTCCTCCTCGACCGCGTCTACCGCGAAGGCGAACGCTGGGAAGATCTCGCCCAAACCCTTCAATCCTTCGGCGCCGAGGCCACGTCCAAAGAAGACCGGGTCGCGGCCTTCGTCCGACTCGCCCGTCTCGCCCGCAAGAAGTTCAACGCTCCCGAGCGAGCCGTCGCCGCCTACGAACGTGTTCTCGATCTGTCCCCAGGGCACCCGGAAGCCACAAACTTCCTGGTCGAGTTCTTCAGTGAGCACGCCCTCTGGGACCACCTCGTCGCCCTCTACGAAGCCCAGCTCACGGCCACCGGCCCCCGCTCCGGCCAAGAGATCGGGACCATCCTCCAGATCGCGATGGTCCACTGGCGCATGCGCGGCCAGCCCGACCAGGCCGAGCCCTACTTCGAGCGTCTCCGAAAAGCCGAACCGGCTCATCCCGGAATGCTCAACTTTTTCCGCGAGTGGTGCGGCTCTAAGGGGGATGGCGGTCGACTCACCGCGGTGCTCTCGGACGCCCAACGCGCCCTTGCTGAAGGCCCCGAGCGCTCCAAGATCGCCCTCGAGCTCGCCCGGCTCACCGAGGAAGGAACCAACGCCCAGAAGGCTATCGAGCAATGGCGTGCGATCCTGCGCCACGACCCCTCCAACCGCGACGCTCGGGACGCGCTAAAGCGCCTCTACCGGCTCACCACGAGTTGGAACGCCCTTGTCGATCTGCTCCGCGGTGAGATCGAACGCGCCGAAGGGGCGGCTCGCCTCGGTGTCCTTCGCGACATCGCCGGCATCTACCGCGAGCATGTCAAGAGCGACTCCGCTCTGGTCACGGTGCTCACGCAAATGAGCCAACTCGACCCGACCGACGTCACCACCATGCGCGAGCTCGTTCGGGTCTTCGAGGCCCTTGCTCGCTGGCGCGATCTGCTCAACGCGCAACTTCGACAAGCTGAGCTCGAGACCGACAAGATCACAAAAGTCGAGCTTTACCGCGCGGTTGGACGTCGTTGGCTCGAGCAGTTCACCAATGTCCAGAACGGCCTCGAGGCCTTTGAAAAACTCCACCAGGTCGACCCGACCGACCGTGAAGCCTCGGACCGACTGCGTGAACTCTACACGAAACGACGTGCCTTCCCGAAGCTCTTCGAGCTTCTCCAGGCCGAAGCTGACGCCATGCTCGCCGGAACGTCGCGCCGCGACCTCTGGATGGAAATGGCCAAGCTCGCCGCCGAACGTCTCGACCGCGGCGCCGAGGCTTGCAAGCTTTACAAGCGCATCCTCGAAGAGGAGCCGGGCGCTCTGGTGGCCCTCGATGCACTCGAGAAGCAGGCCGAGCGCGACAGAGACTTTGCCACCGTCGCCGAGGTCCTCGAGCGTCGCGTCGAGCTCGCCAAAGACAACGCATCCAAGCTGGCGGTCCTGCAAAAACTAGGAAGCATCTACGCGGACCGTCTTCAGAACGTCGACAAGGACCTCAGTCACGCCGGCTCCATGCGCACATGGAAACGGGTCCTTGCGATCCAACCAGGCCATGCCCGTGCGCTGCGTGTTCTTCGCGACAGCTACCTTGCCACTGGCGACTACGACGGGCTCGCCGAGCTGTACGCCGCGACGGGCGATTGGGAGGGGCTCGCCGATGTGCTGTCCACGGCCGCCGACAAGGCGACCGATCCAGCGCTCAAGATGGAACTGTCGTTTCGCGCCGCCGACATTTACACGGAGCGTCTCCGTGCTCCCGAGCGAGCGTTCCGAAGTTACGAGCGCGTGCTCGACGTAGCGCCGGACGACCGACGCGCTGCGGCTGCTTTGGTGCCCCTCTACGAGAAGGAGCAGAAGTGGGGACGGCTTCCTGCGCTCTACGAAGTGCTTCTTGGACACGACGAGTCCGTGGACGACAAGCTGGCTCGGCTAGGCAAGCTGGTCGAGGTTTGTGGTCGTCAACTCGGCGACAAGGACGCGGCCTTTGGCTATGCGCGGCGGGCTTACGAGCTCGATCCGGAGCGTCACCAGGCTCTCGCGACTTTCGAGCTTCATGCGGGCGCGTCGGGCCAGTGGGCCTCGTTCGTAGAAAGCGTCGCCTCTCGCATCAAGAAGGTGAAAAAAGAGGACCGACGGGCCCTGCGCGGCAAGGTCGCCGAGATCTACGCGACCGAGCTCGGACGTGTTGAGGAGGCGGTCGACATGTACCGCGTCCTCATCGAGGAAGACGAGGGGGACCAAGATACGGTCCGCACGCTTGATCGGATCTTGCGCGCGGCCGATCGTCGCGACGACCTCCGATGGCTCTTCGATGTTCGGGTGGGACGAGCCAATACGGCCCATAAGATCGATATCCTCAGCGAGTGGGCGACGCTTGAAGAGGACGCGTTCAACGCTCCTGATCACGCCATTGCCATCTATCGTCGGATCCTCGAGCTGGTCCCCCAACACGGCGGTGCGCTTCGAGCGTTGGCGCGCCTGCTGCGTGCTGCGGGTGATGCACCTGGGGCTGCCGAGGTCCTCGAACGCGATCGCGATCTACGTCAAGGTCCCGAGCGTGCGTCGCGCGAAGTAGAGCTCGCACGTCTGTACCTAGATCCGTTGGCCCGTCCCGCCGATGCGTACGACGCGACGGAACGAGCCCTCGAGCTGGCACCGAACGATCCTGCTGCGACGGCGGTAGCCGAGTTGCTTCTTGCGGTCCCGGAGACACGTCCCCGCGCCGCGTCCCTCCTCGAGACCATTTATGCGGCGACTGGAGCAGCGGAAAAACAGGCCGA
>CAITRH010000130.1 GCA_903894755.1 uncultured delta proteobacterium | reverse complement strand
TGGCCAAGGTGGCCCCCAAGTTGATCAAGGAGCTGGAGAAGCATGGTGCCCAGTGACCCATTGGAACAATCAGTCCGGAGCTCTCGGCCAAAGGAATGAAGCGATCGGGCGGGATCATCTTCCCGTCGCCTCGACGCCAGCGCAAGAGCGCCTCGGTGCCTGTGACCCGACCAGAGGACAGATCAACCTGCGGCTGATAATGGAGCTCGAGACGCCCTTGGGCAAAGGCGGAGCGAAGCTCGTTGAGCAGCATAAGCCGCTCCGTCGACTCGAGCTCAAGATCAGGAGTGTAGCGGTGGAAACGAGGATGGGACACCTTGCGCGCCTGGTAGAGCGCAAGACTCGCCTCGTTGAGCGCGTGAGGACCGTCGTCGCCAGCCTTGTCCAGCGAGGACATTCCCACGTGGATGGCCACTGGAAGCTCGCAGTCAAGGATTCGAAAGGGCTCTTTGAAAAGTCCGAGAATTCGCTCGGGAACCACCTCGTGGTCGCCCCCCATCACTGCAAACTGCGCCGGACCGACTCTTGCGAAAAAGAAGTCATCACCAAACTCGGAGTGAAATCTTGCGGCGATGGCGCGTATCAGCTGATCGCCAGCCGGGTATCCCAGCGCGTCGTTGACCTGCGCAAAGCGCTCCACCTGGACCAGGGCGACCTCCCCGTGCTCCCGGTCTCCCACGCAGCTTTGCAGCCGCTCCATCAGCGCAGCGCGATTGGGCAGCCCTGTGAGCGTGTCTCGGTAGGCAAGGGAATGAAGCCTCTGGAAGAGCACCACATTCTCGAAACCAACACCAACGCTGGTGCAGAAGAGCCGGATCAGATCGCGATCGAGCTCGGTTGTTGCGGAAGTTGCCAGAAAGACCACCACCACCTGATGGCCTGAAGGCCCCTCAAAGTAGAGCGTGGTCGTATCGTCGTCGAGCAGATGACACCGCTCCTGCAGGCACCGTCGGATGGCCGCGGTCACCAACGGATCGGTGAGATCGGGGGGGTCGAGAGACGCCACCACGGAAAACTCCGAGTCTCCAGTGGAGCGTGCGCACACCACCCCCCGAGGCTCGATGCGAAGCATGGCCGCAAGCTGAATGAGAACACCAGTGGCGAACGTTTGAATTGCACGATAGGTTGCAAGGTCGGCGGCGGCGCGCACGATGTGCTCGAGCCCCTCGCGGGCCCGGTTCAGAGCCCGGAGCTGCTCGTAGGACCGCCCCGCGGCCGTAAGGGTCGTGATCAGCCGCACCCGGGTGAGCTCCGCCTTGGTCTTGTAGTCGTTGATGTCGTAGTTGCGGATCACCTCGAGCTCCGGAGCATACCCAGGTTGCCCTGTCCTCAGGATAATCCGCACCTCGCGTAGTCCCAGGTCGTTGCGGATCGCCTCCACCAGCCGCAACCCCGCGTCCGAGTCCTCCATGACCACATCGAGCAGCACTATGGCGATGTCCGAGGTGTTCGCGAGCAGCTGCCGCGCCTCAGCCCCGGAATAGGCATGGAGGAACTCGAAAGCATGGCCGTCGATCGTCGTGTCGGCCAGAGCAAAGGTGGTCGCGCGATGCACGTCTTCGTCGTCGTCGACAATGAGCAGCCGCCAAGGGCGTTGACTGCGGACCGGCAGACGACCGCTCTTAGGCTCGTCCTCGAGAATGGTGATGATCTCGTTCTCGTCCAGACTATTCACAACGGGGCCCTCCTCTGAGTCATCATGGGGTGAGTCATCATGGGGCGATAAGGGGCAGTTTGACTACAAAGCGCGTGCCAACCCCGAGCTTGCTCTCGACGTCGATGGTTCCACCCAGTAGCTGAGTGACAATGCTGAACACGATGCTCAGTCCAAGGCCACTTCCTCCTCGACCGAGCTTGGTCGTAAAGAACGGGTCAAAGATGCGGCTTCTTGCGTCATCTGGAATGCCGTTGCCGTTGTCTTCGAAGATAATCTCCTGCGTCTTGCTGTCGCTCTTTCGAGACTGCAGTCGCACCACGCCCGAAGTGCGCCCATCGAAGGCATGCAAGAGCGCATTGCTTGCCAGGTTGGTGATGACCTGGCCGAGCGGTCCCGGGTAGCTCGTCATCCGAATTCCATCATCGGCTTCGATCTCAATGCGGTACGGGGTCGCCTTGAACAGAGGCTGCAGGGTGAGAAGAATCTCCTGCAAGGTGGATTTCAGATCGAAATCCCTGCGATGGGCGGTCACCTGATCGACGGCGACCTGCTTGAAGCTCCCCACAAGGGTGCTGGCGGCGTGGAGGTTGCGCATAAGAAGCTGGGAGGCCTGCGCCACGGCCTGTACAAAGCGATCGAGATCGGAGCGGCGAAGGCTCCCTCCGGAACAGGTTCGCTCGAAGTCCCGGGCGAGGTCCTGCACGGTACTGCACACGGTTACACTCGTGCCGATGGGCGTGTTGAGCTCATGAGCCACTCCTGCCACGAGGGAACCCAAGGACGCAAGCTTTTCGGCCCGAAAGAGCTCTTCCTGGGTGCTCTTGATAGTACTAAGGGCCTGGGCCAGTTCGGAATTCGTCGTTTCGAGCTTCCGCTGCGCCGCATGCGTCTCATCGCGCGAGCCGCGCAAATCCGCCGCCATCGCGTTCAGGTCACGTTCGAGTTCCCAAAGTTCGTCGTGAGCTCCGGTCTTCAGCGCGGCGTCGAGCTGCCCTTTGGCCACTTGCCGCACAAAGAGCATCATCTGACGAAGTGGGCGGGCCAGGCGGTAGGCGAACCACACGGAAGCGATCGCACTGAGAAGGGCCACCGCCGCGCCCAAGGCCCCCGAAAGGCCGATGGCTTGCGAGAGCGCATGGATATGCTCGGTGCGAAACTCGGCCACGGCCGACCCCAGCATCATCCCCTCGAACAGCACTGGAGCCGCTGCCAGGACACTCCGCTTCCGTCGCTCGAGGACGAGCCCGGTAGGAGAAGGCATCGGACGGTCCTCGGTCGGCTCCCCCACGCTCGCCAGAAGCGTTCCGTGGCGATCGAGAACCGCCACGTAGGCAAGGTTTTGCTCCCCTGCGGAGGAGTAATCGCAAATGGTCAGCTCCTTCTTGAGAGCCGCAAGGTCGCCCGCTGCAAGGCCTATGTCCAGCCTGGCCGCCAGCGTCTGAACACACATGGACGCGCTCGTGACCACTCCGCTCTCGAGCAGCGGAACCGATTTGCCGTAAAAGCTCGACACGACGACCCCATCCAGCGTCGCTAGCACAAGGATCGTCGAGAGTTGGAAGGCGATAAGTCGCGTACGAAACTTCATGGCTCCGAACCCCTGGAATGAAGAGCGTGTGCATCAAGCGCCTCAACTCAAATGCCTACGGCAACGAAAACAAACGCAGCACCTCCTCCACCCAACATGACACGCGATTTTCAATAGCAGGGAAACCTGATCCCTGCAAGCGGCCTGTCTCAAGCCCATTTTGAAAACCGCAGATCTTCCTTGACTCCGCGTGCGGAGGCATGGCACTGAGCGGGCATGGTTCGAGTTGACACCGGCCGTTGGCACCAGACCCCTGATGATTTGCGCCGCCTCGCGGTGGAATCGGGACACCCTCGTACGAGGGAGCGATTTTTGGCGCTCTATGAGGTGACGCAGGGCGAAAGTGCACTGAATTCGGCCACGCGCACCGACCGTCGACACTCGACCATACTGGAGTGGATTCATTCCTACAACGAGCGAGGCCCGGAGGCCCTGGTCTATCGACGTACGGGTGGTTGGCCGCGGTTGCTTTCTTCAATTTCCTCTTACATCAACGAGTTGATCAACAAGGCAACGGAGGCCGCAGCTT
>CAITRH010000129.1 GCA_903894755.1 uncultured delta proteobacterium | reverse complement strand
GTCGATGGACACTGGGTTCTGCTCACGGCGAACGGTCCAGGAGAATTGGCAGCAAGCGTGCTCTGGACTGTCGATGGGGCTTCGGCGCGGGGGCTGACGGTCTTTCGGAGCGCGGCGTGACGGTCCCGTGGGCCGTGGTCGTGGACATCGAGACAGGCGTTTGCAGCGAACCGAGGGGACTTCGTGGGCCTTTGCCAGCGCGTGTTTGTGCAGAAGGCGATTGGAAACTGGACGCGGCAGCACCGTTTTTGGCGCGACTTCACGTGGGAGCAGGTGCACCGATTGGGCTTCGTCAGCCCTTTGCAAGGTTTGCCGTGGATTCGGGATGTGTGGAGCGTCTCGCTGCGGCAGTTGATGAGGACGTATTGGCGCGTGTCAGCAAAGCCGTCCCCGTGACGCTGTCAGGTCCAACGGTCTCGGTGACTCTGGTGTCGTCGTCGTTACGGCGCGTGTTGAGGTGTGGGACGAAGTGAGGGAGTCGCAAGAACCCCCCGCGCAAGAACTCAAAAATGGAATCAACGAGCCCTGCTGTCTCGTCGCCCCCGCTTGCCGGCGGGACCTCCACCCCCCGTATCAAGACTTGAAACACAATCTCGCGCAGGGCCCCCATGGCGAAGTAAGCGAAGAGGCGCGTGTCGCCGGAGGCAACGATTCCAAGGAACTGTCCATCCCGCAGGCTCTCTTCGAGCAGCGTTGCGAGATCGTCATAGAACCGGGCGAGCTTGGCGTCGAACGCCGGGTCGATCCCCATCGCGTCGTTGAGAAGAAGCTTGGTTGTCGCGCGGTCTTCGAAGATGAGAGCGATCACACGCTGGACATTGCCCTTGATTTGCTGCTCGACCGGGAGCGTGGGGTGGGAGGGGTCGACGCGTGTGATGGTAGCCCGTAGGCGTCCCATGAACCTGTCGACAAGAGCTTCGAAGACGCTGCGTTTGTCGTCGAAGTAGAGGTAAAACGTGCCGCGGGCAATACCAGCCGACTCCACGATATCGTCGATATTGGACGCGTGGAACCCCTGACGGGCAAACACATCGCGGGCGTGCCGAAGGATCTGTTGATGGCGTTCGTGACGGTCCATGGTGGCCGCGGGCCGCGACGCGAAACCGGTAGTTAGGCTCCCGCTGGGGAAGGATGTCGCGAGGAGCGGCGGGGGGTCGTTCGGTGCGCGGCCGGCTTTGCGCTGTCGGTACGCGACGGCTTCTTCGGAGTCGCCTTCTTCTTGCTCTCCCCGGCGTTGACCCCTGGGATGATCAGGGTGTCGCCGGGCTTGAGATGACGCGGGTCCTTGTTTTTGTTTGCCGCCACGATGGCTCGAGCCCGCACCCGATAGCGGTTTGCGATGGTCTGAATGGTGTGTCCAGAGGCGACGACATGGGTGATGTCGGCTCGGGCGGGCGCCGAGAGGAAAACGGATGTCGCGAGGAGAAGGCCGGCCAGGGAGAGGGTCCAGAGACGCATGACGGGGCTCTCTAGTGGACGCGCGCCCCGTCGTACAGGGCTACCTTAGGCAATCGCGCATTTCGCTCCCCCGGATTCCCCGCTGGGCTGTTTTCACCGACGGCCCGTCCCGTGACGAGCGGAGTTTAAAGGTCCGCCATGGTCACGTAGGTTGTTTAAACCAAACCCATCTTGAGAACCGCAGGTCCGATCCACCGCTTCCGCGCCCCAATTTCGCGCAGACCTCACCCCCAACCCCCTCTCCCTCGACATCCTCCTTGCCCATTTGGGCAAGGACGATCGTCTTCGAGCGAGGGGGCTCGGAACCGCGGTACAAGTGGCTCTCCTCCCCCCTCGCT
>CAITRH010000128.1 GCA_903894755.1 uncultured delta proteobacterium | reverse complement strand
CGCTCGAAGACGATTTTCCTTGCCCATGCGGGCAAGGAGGATGTCGAGGGAGAGGGGGTTGGGGGTGAGGTCTGCGCGAAATTGGGGCGCGGAAGCAGTGGATCGGACCTGCGGTTCTCAAGATGGGTTTGGTTTAGTCTTCCATCGACGCGGCAAATTGGCCAAGCTTCGGTTGGCCGTGCTACCGCCGCGTCACCATGGCGATGTCCGAATATGCACCCAAAAGCGGCCAAACGCAGCGTCTCGGGGGGATCCGCGCCGACTTCATTGCATCGCTAGGACGCAAGGTTGCCGATGCCCGTGCGGTTCTGAACTCCGTCGAAACGGCGGCCTCAACAACAGCCCATACGAAGAGCGAGGTCTCGCTCGCCCAACGCGATGAGCTCGCACGACGGCTTCAAACGCTGGGCGCCAGCGCGCGTCTGCTGCGTTTCGACGCCATGGCCGGTGCCCTCAAAGAAGGTTGTGTGCTTCTCGAACGCCAACACGGGCCCGTGAGCCCCCAAGAACTGACCTTTTTGGCCCAGCTCCTCGACGACCTCCCCGCCCTCGCTTGGGGCGAAACAGGAGCCCCCGGGCGCATCTCCAGCCACAAGCTCCCGCTTCATCCCATCGCAGTCGTCGTGGTGGGAGGAGCCGAAGTGGCCGACGTGCTGACATCCATGGCGCTTCGCGGGGGACGGTCCCTCGAGTGTGAGCGCACGACGGACCCACAGACCGCGCTTGATCTTGCGCGCAAGCTTGCTCCCGACGCGATCGTCGTGGACGTCGACCTTCCAGACGCCGCCGACCTCGTCGAAGTGCTCCTCGAGGACCCGCTCACCGAGCCGGTGCCTATCGTCGTGGCGGGCACCTGGCGAAGGCCGCAGGATCAGGCGCGTTATACGGCCCTCGGGGTTGCCAAGACGCTCGAGAAACCGTTGGCGCGCGATGCTCTGCGTCGGGCCCTCGAAGACGTGGTCGACCAGCGCGACGGACATACGGCGAGGGTCACGTTGGGCGAGCCGACGCTTGAAGTCCTTGCAACGAGGCTTGCCGACGAGCTCAAACGCGCACTGATCGATGGCGTGGACCGTCCCGCTCGAAACTGTCGGGTTCCTCTTGGTGAGGGGACCGAGGTTCTTGCGGCGCTGTGGGGCGCCATTGCACGAATTCAGGAGCTTATTTCGAGTCGCACGTCGGGCATTGTTCGATACGGCGGCGATGCTCCCGAGGGGGCGATCGCGTTGGCTCCATGGCTCCATCAGGACCTTCCAGGAACCGACCGCAGTCCAGGTCGCAGTCGTGGGGTCGCGGCCGACGTACGTCTCGAAGGGCGGCGGGTGTTGGTAGCGGACGACGATCCAGCGGTCACGTGGTTTTTGAGCGATCTGCTTCGCGCTGCGGGGTGCGAGGTATTCGAGGCGCTCGATGGGCAACGGGCTCTCGAGATCGCGATGGAGCAGGGGCCGGACCTGGTGGTGAGCGACGTGCTGATGCCGGGGCTGGACGGGTTTTCACTTTGTCGGCTGCTGCGTCGCGACATCGTGCTGCGGGGGACGCCAGTGATTTTGCTGTCGTGGAAAGAGGACCTGTTGCAACGTCTTCGCGAGCTTGGGGCGGATGCGACGGCGTACATGCGCAAGGAGAGCGACGCGCGAGCGGTGCTGGCACGTGTGCGCGAAGCGCTTCGTCCGCGGGCTCGTCTCGAGGCGCGTCTCGAGGGGCCTGGGGATGTTCGGGGACGTCTCGATGGTCTGACGGTTCCGGTGCTGTTGGCGATGGTGGCGGAGAGGCGTCCCGATGCGCGGGTGTGTCTGCGGGACGCGTCGTATTCGTACGAAGTGGAGCTTCGAGGCGGGAGGCCTCGGTCGTTCACGAGATCTGGCGGTGATGGGGGGCGAGAGACGGGGGGGCGAGAGACGGGGGGGCGAGAGACGGGCGAGAAAGTTGTGGCGTCGCTTCTTGGGGTGCGTGCGGGGCGGTTTCTTGTATTACCGAGCGCGCAGTCGGTGACCAACGACGGGGCGGGGACACTTCACGAGCAGTTTCTTGGGTCGATTGCACACGCGCGAGGCTCGTTGGCAGTTGCGGTGTCACGTCCTGCCGTGGGGGGCGAGCCATTGGCGACGAGTGCGGTCCGGTTACGTCTAGCCGACGAGCCCCTCGATGCAACGCCGGACCATGTACGACGTCTTGTGGAGCGTTTACGGAAAGGGGACTCGCCGCGGACACTGTTGCTTGACGGGAGTGTGGACGCAGAGCTGTTGGATGATCTGCTGATCGATCTAGCGTCGCGGGGGGCGATTGTGGGGGTGGAGGCGGAAACGGGGGGCGATGTGCTTGGTCCAGCGGTGGCACGGGCGCGCGAGCTGCTTGAGGGGCGTCGCGCGGAGAAGGTTGCAGTGGAACCAGTGGAGCCGATGTCTACTGAGGAGGATGTGGTGTTACGGGAGCTGAGCGAGCGGTTGCCATCGTACGCGGCGACGCCGTCGAGGGAGGTGGCTGCTGAGGAACCGTCGCCAGTGGAGACGCCGAGGGTTGTTTCAGTAGAGGATGTGACTCCACTCGACGCGGTGCGGGTGGTGGCGACACGGAAGCGAGTGAGCTCCTGGGGGCTCTTGTTGGCGCTGTTGTGCGCGGGGATAGCGGTAGGGGTTTTAGTGCGGCTGTCGGCGTCGTGGACTGGCGGCGTGCGGAGCTCGGGGACAGATGCGCCGCCGTTGGGTGTACAGCTTCTTCCTGGGCAGGGATGGCTTGAAGTATACGCGTCAGGGGACACGACCATTGTGGTAGATTGGCAGTCTCGGGGGGCGTCTCATGTAGCGATGGCGGTGACGGAGGGGGATCACGAGGTACGTTTAGGGGGACGACTGGAGCGGGTTCGGGTGAGCACGCAGCGGGCGTCACGGCTCGACATGCGTTTGGTTTCGGATGCGGTAGCGTCACCATGATAAACCGAGTCCAGGGTTTGGATGAGACCTTGAGTCCCGAAGCCTGTTGCCCGCAGGCGTGTGCCATCGGCGAACTGGACTTCGACCTGACCTGTCTCAGCGGGTGCAGTCACATCCCTTGTCTCAGGGGCGACCACCACCGGAACGAACGACAGTTGTCGGCATGCAACCGAGTTCCCTACCCAGGTGTCGTCGAGGACGGCTGATGGCGTTGCCCACGCTTTGGCAGTGAACGCGCTCACGCCAAGCTCGGCGGAGATGGTCGCCACCGATGCACCCCACTGATGGCGCTGTTGTGCATAGTCTTGTGCTTTGTGCCGCAGTGCCTCCGGGTACCTGACGTACCTCCCACTCTGACGGTACTTGGCTAATGCCGCGCGAAGGTCT
>CAITRH010000127.1 GCA_903894755.1 uncultured delta proteobacterium | reverse complement strand
GGTGTTTAGGCGTGCCTCAGCGGTGTTTAGGCGTGCCTCAGCGGTGTTTAGGCGTGCCTCAGCGGTGTTTAGGCGTGCCTCAGCGGTGTTTAGGCGTGCCTCAGCGTCGTTTAGCCTTTGCCTCGGCGAGGTTTGGCTCACCCCTTCAACGCCCCTTCAACACGGGGGCCAGCGCCGTCTGTACGGCCGCGATCGCCACCAACGTAGCTACAAGCTGCTCTGCGCTCCCCTTCTCTACTTCCACGCGCAGTGTCGGCGGCAGCAGGCTCTCTGCCCATAGCGCGGCTCGCCGTGCCCTCCGCAGTGGCTCCTCTAGCAGATCCATCACTTGCCCCTGTAGCGGAGTGGTCCCCTGGAGGTCCAGGTTCCGCAGCGCCGCTTCCACACAACGCTGCAGCCCCTCCCGGGTTGCCTCGACCTCCAATGCCCGCCCACGCACGACCCCGTTCCACAAACCCGCCAGTGGCGACTCTGGAAACGCCTTCGCGTCGAAGGGGCGCGGCAGTTCCCAGGAGTCCCTCAGGATGCGTTCTGGCCAGTCCTGTCGGTCCGACACGAACGGAGCCAGCACCGTACGCAGCCGCTCTGGCACCGAGAGTCCCTGCAAGCGCGCTAGGTACGTCCTGTTTTCCTCCAGAAAGACTCCCAAAAGGCGCAGTCTCTTCCGAAACTCCTCCAGTACCGACTGTTCCAAAGAGAGCACCACCCCGGGTTGCTGGACATCCCGCGCCGCCCCCTCGATGCCGGAGCGCAGGCTGCTCCAGAACCAATGTCGGAAGTCCTGTTTCTCTTGGTCGGACATGCGGTCGAAGTCCACGTAGCGGGCGTGCTGCTTCACCCTCCCGGCGTATTGCTCCGCATGACGTGCGATCCTCTCCTCGAAGCGCTCTCGCAAGTTTGGACTGTCCTCGTCCCAGTGGGTCACAATGGCCAAAAAGCAGCGCTCCCCGGCGTGGTCCACACAGTTTCCAAGGCGTGCCAAGGCCTCTTTGAGCAGCCGATCGTTCTCCTTGCTCTCCATGCGGTAGGAAGAAACTACGTAGACGAGCCCCACCATGCGCTCGTCCTCGAGCGGCTGCGCCATGGTGTCCTCCTCGTTGTTCCAGCCTGGACTGTCGATCAGACGGATCGAGGTGGGACCGCTGTCCTGCATCTGCGGGTCTTGGGGGAGCATCAGCTCGTGTACCGGCGCACTGAGCAGCAGACGATGTCCACGTCGGCGCTCCTCGACGACCACCTCGAGCTCCTGGCGCTGCGGGAAATGCGAGATGCTCCGGACCACCCGCACGCTGCCATCGTCGTGGTCCATGTCCCGCTCGATGTGCTGCAGGGATGGCAACTCGCCAAACACGACCTCCAACGGGACCTTCGTTTGCGCCTCCCGGGAGGAGATGGGAAGTAGCTTGGAGTGCACGGTCGTCTCCAGGAGCGTGCCCATGACCCGGGTTTTCCCAGCGGAAAACTCGCCCACCAAGCGCGCGGTCCACGCCCGGTCCTCGGTCGCTGTCGGGGTCAGTGCCTGATCGATCTGTTCGAGCGCCTGCTCCATCTGCTCGGCGTTGATAGGTTCTATCATGTCTACCATGGGAGGGTCACAGGATCTCGCCATGGGACTCGAGCCGCTGAGCCAAGTGAACAAGGTTTCGTCCCAGCTCTCGTACCTCCGCCAGTGCCAGCTCCAGGCGTTCTTTTGCCGCGGTTGCTTGCTGCTCGCCTTTGTCGAGATCGGACTCCACTTGGGTGAGCTTCGCCTGCCGGTCGCGGATACGGTCTTCGTACTGCTCCCTCACGTGGCCCTCAAGCAGCTTGCGGTGCTCGTCGAAGAGAAGCTGCAACTGCTTGGCCGCCCCCTCCTCTGCCGCCTTGCGCCGCGCCTTCAGGGAAGCCAAAAGCTGCCCGCGGATATTGGTCACGGTCTCTTCCAGACGCCATTCCCGTTCTTTCTGCGCCTTGTCTTCGAGCTTGGTGACCTCTCGCCTGGTCTTTTCTAGCTCGCGGACCGCCTTGTCTTGCGCCGCTTTCCGGGCCATTCCCATTGCAACGAGCGACTGGACTCTCTTCTCTTCGTCGGCTTCCAGCTTCTCGAGGTCGGCCTTGGCCTGCTCCCAACTCTTTACTTGGGTGTAGTCCACCTTCACTTCGGGGACATCGTAGGTCGTGTTGGACCACGCCCCCTTTTCGACAACTTTTCGAGTCCCCTGCATCCGCCGCGGCGGAGGAGGCGGCCCGTGAGCGTCGAGCCTCCCCTGGATCCTACTCAGGGATTGGCGCGCCTGCAGCAGCTCCGCCTCGTGGTCTGTCCCTTTCAACGCTTCGATCCTCATCTCGAGCTCCTTGTGCTGCGTTTCAAGCTCCAGGAGCCTGCGCTCGTAGTGCTCGAGCGCCGTGAGATCGAGATGGAATTCGAACGTCAGTGGCCTAAGCTGCAGGGACAATCCCCCAAGGGCGCTGCGGAGCCGTTCCTGCGCCGACTTGAGCCCCTGGGCAAACTCCTCTTGCAAGTGCAACAAGGTGGTGTCCAGGTCCTGCCGGAGGTCGTCCAAGACCTTCTCGAGCCCCGAGCGGTCTTCGAGCGCCTGCGTCACCTCGTCAGGAAGTGCCAACTTGACCTTGCCGGCGCGGTCGGGAAGTCTGAGGAACGACTCCTTGGTCACGCGCTGGTCGACAAGGGCCTCGAGCTCGGCGAGGGGCTCGACCAGTCGATCTTTGAGGTCGTCGAGCAGTCGCTGCTGGTGATGGTCGTGGTTTTTTTCGGTGTCGCGAAGCTGGCGCTGGAGCTCGTGCTGGAACCGCTGCAGCTCCACCTCGAGTTTGTCCTTTTCGATACGAAAGGCTTCCCTGGGGTTTTTGCGATCGTAGTCCTGCCTCATGGAGGCGAAGTCCTGCTCCATCTCGACGACGATCGATTCCAGGGCCTGGAGGGGCTTGAAGGCGATCTGCTGCTGCCCCTCGCCCGACAGGCACATGTGCTCGATACGTCGTGCCAGCCGATCGATGTTTGAGCGCTGGCGTTGGTCGGGGTCTTCGGAGCAGCCCCAGAGGGCGCTGACGGCAATGAGGTTGTCGTCGCTTACCAGCAGGTCGACTTTGGCTTTGTCGAGGTACGCCTGTTCTCGGAACTTGGTTCGGACCACGTCGAGCTTCTGTTGTTCGCGCTGCTGCAGCGGGGTGCGTCGATCGTGCTCGTCGCTCGGCTCGAGGATCTCGTCCCAGAAGTTGATCACAGTGATGAACTTACTGAAGTTGCGGGTCAGTGTGTCGCTCAGGAACTTCCATTCGCGGGCTCCCCCACCGAGGTTCTGCGCAGCGAGGGTCCAGATGGCAACGTGGGCTTTGTCGATGGCGTCCTTGGCGATGAGCTCGTGTTGCGGGAGGATCCCCTCGAAGCCCGGGGTGTCGATGATCTCCACATCGTATTGGAACAGGGGGAGCGCGGTGGCGACCTCGATACGTTCGACCTGCAGTCGCGCGACAGTGTTCTCCTGGTCGCTCTCGGTGCCCCAGCGACGCAGCAGGTCTTCGCCGAAGGGGAGGCGCAGCGGGCCGTCGCTCGGGGCCCAGATGGGACTGGTGCCGGGGCTTGGATAGATGCGGATTTCCTCTTGGCCATCCGGACCGACGCCGACGAGAAAGGTGTTGATGCTGGTGGTCTGCTCCTTGGCTGTGGGCAGGACATTGACCCCGAGGAGGGCGTTGAGGAGCTTGGATTTGCCTCGGCTGTATTCGCCCACGACGGCGATACGCAGGGTGCGCTGCTCGCGATCGGCGAGGGTGGAGACGAAGGAGCGAAGGCGTTTATGCCGTTCGCTCTCGGCGAGGCCGTAGGTGTTTTCGAGGGCGAGGGCCTGGTTTATGAAGGCCAGGATCTTGTCGAGGGACTTAGAGCGCTCCTCGAAAACGGCGGCGTCGAGGGCGCCTTTACGCACGCTGGTGTCGTTGTGGTCCGAAGGGCTCACGTTTGCCATGGCGGGAAACGCTACGAGCATCGCGAAGGTAGGGCAAGTTCATAGTGCCTTGGTCTACGCGAACCTGACAAGACGCACCCCGAGGTCGCCGCGGGCAAACGAAGGGACATTGCCGCGGCGGTCCGCAATGCGGGCGTACCTTGCGCCATGGACCCACGAGCCGCCGCGACGTACGCGGGACGGTCCCGAAGCCGCCCCCACAGGATCCGCGGCACTTGCCGACGCATACGCGCCCAAGCAGTCCCAGCACCACTCCCAGACGTTGCCGCTCATGTCATAGAGGCCCCACCCGTTGGGTTTCTTCTGGCCTACTTGGTGCGCCACTTTGCCGCTGTTCTTATCGTACCAGGCGACGTCATCTGGGTTGTTCGACCCTGCGTACTTGGTCCCTTGCCCCGCGCGGGCCGCGCACTCCCACTCGGCTTCGGTGGGCAACCGGTAGCCGTTCGACTCGGTTTTCCACTCCACGTTATCGCCAGTGATCCCGTAGGCCTCCTCGAACCCTGCGGCCTTCGACAGCGCATTGGCGATCTTGCACGCGTCAAACCACCTGATCGCGGTCACGGGGAGCTGTTTGCCCTTCACCGCCGAAGGATTGCCCCCCATCAGCCCGTCCCACACCTGCTGCGTGACCGTGTACACGCCGATCCAGGTGGCTCGGGTGAGCTGCACCTCGTGTTGGGGTTTCTCCTCGGGGAACGCATCGGGATCGCCGTCGGCGGTCCCCATCGAGAAGGTGCACGGCTCGATGCGCTTCATGGGATACAGCGCATCGATGCGCGCCGCTTCTGCCAACCGGGCGGCCTCCTGATCGGCCGCGAGGCGGGTATCGCGTTCCCTTTGGAGCTCGAGGACCTGCTGACGGAGGGCGTCGCGCTCGGTCCGCAGCTCGTGGAGCTGCGCGAGGGACTCCTGGTCGTTGCCGTGTTCCACGAGCATGCTCATGGCCTCCTTTAAAGGGGTGTCGAGGAGGTGGTGGTTCAAGAGGGCGTCAAGTTTTTCCGTCATGGTGCGCTCCTCTTAGCGGAGGGGGACGGTGCGGGGAAGTTTCCATAGGGGCACCAAGCGCGGTCGGACGCAGTCTTCGCCGATGGCCGAACGGATTGCGTCCGATGAGCCTTTCCTCGGCACGACTTTGCACCTATACGGTCCGCGCCGCGTGACTTGCCGGATGCTTTTTGGTTCAGATAACGCCTCAAGACGTTTGATTCGCGCCTGCGAGTCCACCCAACGGCGAGTGACGCGTTCGACACATTTGGAGGAAACGATGCGGAAACTTGTGCTGTTAATACTCATGATTGGGACGCTCGTCGGCTGCTCGGGGTCCGACGGTGCGGCAGGGGCGAAGGGGGCGGCGGGAGATGCGGGGGCCACGGGGCCGGCGGGCGCGAACGCGGTCACCAAGACCACCGCGGAGCCTGCGGGGGCGAACTGCGCGAACGGCGGGACCAAGATCGAGTTTGGCCTCGACGCGAACGGAAACGGAATTCTCGACCCGGCCGAAGTCAACGCGACCGCTACGGCGTACGTGTGCAATGGCAAGGGGATGGCCTCTCTCGTCAAGACGAGTGTCGAGCCCGCGGGCGCCAACTGCCCGTTCGGCGGAACGAAAATTGAGTCGGGCCTAGATGTGAACGGGGACGGCATCCTCGTCCCGTCCGCCGTCAAGTCGACCAGCTACGCCTGCAACCTCGGCGCGGGAGGCGGCTCGATCTCGCCCAGCACCGGGATCAACGTCACGATCGGCAGCGTGACCACGTCAACAGCTCCGATCGCCGTCCGCTTCACCATGAAGGACGACCGGGGCTTCCCGATCGACGTCAAGGGCGCCTACTCCAAGAACAACGCGATCACGCCCAGCTTCGCCATCGGTTGGTTCAGCACCGACACGACCACCAGCGCCAACATCCAGCCGACGAACGTCTACACGCAGGCTGCGAGCAACACGAGCTCGCCGATGATGCCGACCGTGTACACGCCAACAACGCCCGGGCGAGGCACCATCGTCGAGAACGGCATCGGCGCCGGCGATTACACCTATACGTTCCCGGCCACCGGGACCCTCACCACCTCCGCCGTCGTCTACAACCCGGCGAAGTTGAACCAGACGCACGTCGTCTGGATCCAGGTGACCCGCCAGACCGACGACGTTTTCATAACCAACGCCAACACGTTCTACGCGACCGACCAGGACTACTACTTCATCCCGAGCGGCGTCGGCACGCCGGTGATTCGCGAGATCGCCGCCCAGACGGGGTGCAACAAGTGCCACAACGGGTTCAAGCCCGAGTCGACGACGTCCGCCGCTCCCGCTTTCCACGGTGGTGGTCGCAACAAGATCAAGTTCTGCAACATCTGCCACAACCCGGGCTACGTCTCGAACCCCGTGGCCATCGCGGCAACCTTCATCCACCGTATCCACAACGGCCAGAAGGTCGCCACCGCGAACCTATTTGTAGGGGTCTCGGCGACCTACCCGCAGGACATCCGCAACTGCGACACGTGCCACAAGGGCGCGTTGCAGGGGGCCCAGGCACAGAACAACCCGTCGCGCGCCGCCTGCACCGGCTGCCACGACTACGTCAAGTTCGACGGCACGGCCGCCGCGGCCTGTGCGTTTACCAAGGGGCAGGGCCACACCCTCGGTACCGATGGCAAGCCCGTCGTGTGCAACCACGCGGGTGGCGCGAAGACCAACGACAGCTCGTGCACGTCATGTCACGAAGCGGCGACCATCTCCGGCTACCACAAGCCGGTCGTGAAGCCCGATCCGAACAACACTTGGAACGGCGGCACCAACGCCAACACCAACGCCTCGTGGGTTGCCGCCGCCGGCTACGTGCCCACGGGCGCAGCGGTCTTCACCTACGACATCAAGAGCGTCGCTGTCGTGGCCGACACGACGACGTCGACCATCAAGCGTCCCCAGATCACCTTCAAGCTGAAGAAGGACGGCGTCGATGTGGTCTTCCAGACCTACGCGGCGAGCACGACTACCGAGCTGATGCCGAACTTCGTCGGTTCTCCGAGCGTCTACTTTGCCTTCGCGGTCCCGCAGGACGGCATCACGACCCCGGTGGATTTCAACGCCTCGGCGAGTGGCTACATCAAGGCCATCTGGAACGGCACGGCGACCGGAACCGGCGCGGGCACGATGACCGGCCCCGACTCGACCGGCTACTACACAATCACACTCACTGGCGCACAGATCCCGACGACAGCGAAGATGGTCACCGGCGGTCTTGGCTACAGCTACAGCCTGGCGAGCGCGCCTCCGCTGGTACAGACCAACTTGGCCGACTACCCGCTCAGCACCGACGGCAAGAACCAGGGCGGCCTGAGCGTTCCGGCCGCGAACGTCTGGAAGCTCGCGTCAACGACGGGGTACAGCACCGCCCGTCGCGCCATCGTCGACAACGCCAAGTGCAAGAACTGCCACGGCGCACTGGGCGTCGCGCCGACGTTCCACTCCGGACAGCGAAACGACGGACCGACCTGCTCCTTCTGCCACACCCCGAACCGCACGAGCTCCGGCTGGTCGGCGGGCTCGAAGTACTTCATCCATGCAATCCACGCCGGTCGCAAGCGCTCGGTGCCCTTCACCTGGCACGCCACGGAAGCTGGCAAAGGCTATGGCGAGGTCGAGTTCCCGAGCACGCTGAACGGCTGCCAGAGCTGCCACGTCGCGAACACCTACGACCTCACCATCGCAGCAAACCTCAGCGCTCTCTCGTTGAGCACGACGCTCACGACGGTCGCGACAGGCAAGTACGACAACACGATCACGTCGAGCAACTTCACGTTGTCGCCCTATGTCGTCGCCGATAACGTTACCAACTATGGTACGGGCTTCAGCTACAACGTGGGCACGGGCGTGACGACGGTGGCGAGCACCTCCACGCTGGTCATCTCGCAGATCACCACGGTCTGCTCGTCGTGCCACGACTCGAAGACTGCCATCACCCACATGAGGGCAAACGGCGGTCAGTTCTACGCCACACGCGAGGCGGCGCTCGCCTCGGTCGCCGTCACGGGCGGTGAGCAGTGTCTAAGCTGCCACGGTCCGGGCAGGGCCGCGGCTATCGGCGTCGTTCACCAGCGATAATCCGCTAGTCCCTACTCTGTCATGACTGCCGGCGTCGGTGGAGCGATCCATCGGCGCCGACTGCTTTTGGCACGTCGTGTTTTGCCCCCACCGAGCCCGTGAAGTCCCGCCGCACATCGTGCTTGGACCTTTCCGACGCGTGGCTCTCCTCCGAACACGTCGCGCTTTGCCGGTTCACGACACCGTTATGCCCACAGCACGCCGTGCGCAGCCCACTACGGCTCCATGGGTGGGTCTCCGCACGTCGTGCGCCCGGTCCGCGGAGCTCGGTCCTTGCCTTTGCACGTCGTGTTTGGACGTTGCGGGCCTCTGGATCCCCCCTTTGCACGACGTGTTTTGTCCTTGCACGGGTTTTGGGTAAGCGGTAAGAAGCCATTCCCGATAAAAGGGCTTGACCAATGAGAATTGCAGAAGTCGCTCCACAACCTAAGTGGGTCTTGATGGTCGTGTCGGACGACGGGCGCAAGGGGCATTTTGATGTCAGTCCCTATCTCGAATACGAGGCGTTTGAAGCCCTTCGAGATGAAAAGGAATTCTTTGACATCGTCAACGGTGGGTACTTTGTCGAGTGGGGCTGCCGCGCGGATTTGTCGGCCGATACCATAGAGGCCCGATGGCAGGTCGTTGGCAGAGCCGATGCGCAGACTCCTGCGTAGCACTGGCTCAAGAGCGCGCGCATCATGCTCACGAACCTTGGCTCCCATGGGACCAATCTTTGCGTTCCCTTCTGAGGGGAGTTGACGGATATGGACTCGTGTCCATGTCTTTCGATGTGGCATCGGTAGTGGACGGCGACTTCGAATGGGATGAGACGAAGGCCACGGCAAACCTCCTCAAGCACGGCGTTTCCTTCAGCGAGGCCGCGACGGTTTTTGCGGATCCTTATGCTGTCGAGCTCCGAGATCTCTCCCATGACAACCGGTTTGTTCTCATCGGGATGTCGTCCGCAGTTTCTATTTTGTTTGTGGTGCATGCAGAGGCCCTATCGGGACGTACTCGACTTATCAGTGCGCGGCGCGCAAATAGAGATCAACGGAGGCGCTATGAACAACGGGGATGATGTGAGCGATGTCGAGCTGGAAGACCCTGCTCGCTTCGATTGGAGCAAGGCGACACGTGGACAGCACGCCGCCCGCGGAGTACGGGTCACACTGAAGCTGCTTCGGGAGGCCTATGGCAAGACGCAGGTCGAATTGGCCCGCGCCGCAGGGATGAACCAACGCGACATCTCGAAGCTAGAACGGCGCGGCGACCACCTAGTATCCATATTGCGCGCCTACATCCAAGCGCTCGGCGGGGAAGTGGAGATCGTGGCAACGTTTTCGGACCATCGGTTCATCTTGGCCATGCCCGACGATGAGGCAACGCATCCCGAAAGCGTGGACAGGGGCCATGCGGGACCTCATGTTTAACCATTTACCCCGCGCGGCGTTCGACAGCGTCCATTCGGATCGTGAGCGTGTCGAGGCGATCCTCATGCTCACGCACCTTGGCTCCCATGGGACCTATGAAGACATGGTCCAGACGCGCATGCAACGTACGGGTTTCTGCGATGAGCGCGCGGACGGCTTCGGTGGTGGCGTTTTGGGCCTTCTGCAGCTCGATGAGGGATGTCGAAAGGCGGATGTCCGCTTCGGTCTGGCGCCGTTCGAGGCGGTCGAGGCGGGTGTTGGTTTCGTCGATGCGGCCGCTGAGCCGCTCGTCGAGCTTGTCGAGGCGGGTGTTGGTCGAGCGGACTTCGTCGCGGATCTCGCGAAGAAGCGCAGGGACTAGGGACACTATGTTGTCTTCCGCCATGGACGACGGGTTAGCACTACGTCGGTGGTGCGCAAGGCCTGCGACGTTCGGCTCCCATGGGACCCATGAAGACATGGTCGAGCCCCACGGCTATCCCGGCTTGCGCTGCGGACGGGGCGGAAGACCAAGCTGGCTCATGACCGCTTGCAGATCCTCCCAAACCTGACGTCTTGCCTCTGCCTGCTGGCCACTTGGACGTAGCAAGTACGAGGGATGATACGTGGGCATCACCGGTGTGGTCCGGTACAATTTCCACGAGCCCCGCAATCGCGTGATCCCCACCTTGCTGCCAAGCAACCCCGCAACCGCCGTGTTGCCAAGGGCCACAATCACCTTCGGAGCCACCAGCGCAAGCTGTTCATGCAAATACGGCATACACGTCGCCATCTCTTGATCCGTAGGACCTCGATTGTTCGGGGGACGACACTTCACAATGTTGCAAATGTACACGTCCCTCTGCGGCACTAGCCCCATCGCCGTGATCATCCGGTCCAGAAGCTGCCCCGCTCGTCCTACAAACGGAAACCCCGTCGCGTCTTCCTCTTCCCCCGGCGCCTCCCCGACAAAACAGATGGACGCTTCTGGATTGCCGCGAAAAACGACCACCTTCGTGCGGGTCATGGAAAGACCACACTTGGTGCAACCCGCAACCTCCTTTGCAAGCAGTGGCAAACGCACCGCCCGATCCACAGGCGCTTGAGGAGCCAACACCTCTACGGCACGCAGCGCCGGCGGAGCAGTCAGCACCGGTGCAACGAAAGATGCCGCAGGGGGCGCAAGCTCCGACTCCACAAGAGCACTCCGCGCTACGGGATGTGACCGAGCTGCCTTGGGAATGCCAAGCGCTCCCGTGTCGAGTTGCCATTCGACATACGCCCGCAACGACGCGGCCATGTAACGGAGCTCTTCGCGTGGATCGCCCATAACTGCCGTCTATCCGGTAGCGCCGACACGCGCAATGCGATCCAAAAAAAAGTGCCCACGCAAAGGGGCCGGGGGGGCAGCCTCACTCTGCGCGAGCACTTCGACATTATGCAGCGCCCATGCCATCACCAACCGCCCCCATCACAGCTTGTTTGTTCCCCTTGGACCCACCGTGACGGTGCACAACTGCAAAAGAAGCCCCCAAAAGTGCAACGCGATGCGAAATGCTTGACACTTGTCCTGCGTACGGCTCGCATCGCTCCGTGCTCTCCATCGACCTCTCAGGTAAACGTGCCCTCGTCGCCGGGGTCGCCGACGACGGCGGCTTCGGATTTGCCATCGCCAAAGCCCTCGCCCAAGCCGGTGCCTCCGTCTGCGTCGGTACCTGGCCCCCTGCCCTCGGCATCTTCACCACCCTCCTAAGACGCGGAAAACTCCTAGCCTCCCTCGCCTTTCCTGAAGGAGGCCAGCTCTCCTTCGAACGGATCTACCCCCTCGACGCCGAGTTCGACCAAGCCGACGATATCCCCCCCGAGGTCGCCCAAAACAAACGGTACCGTGACCTCGGAGACGTCAGCATCGATGGACTCGCCTCGCGCCTTCGTGCCGACTTCGACAGCCCCTGCCTCGACGTCATCATCCATAGCCTCGCCAACGGCCCAGAAGTCAAACGAGACCTCCTCGACACCAGCCGCAAAGGCTACCTCTCCGCGGTCGGTACCAGCGCCTACTCGCAGGTCTCCCTCCTCCAACGCCTGGGACCGCTCGTCCGCCCAGGAGGCTCGTTCCTCTCTCTGTCCTACCTGGCCGCCGAGCGTGTGGTCCCCGGATACGGCGGTGGAATGTCGTCGGCAAAGGCCGCTCTCGAAAACGACGCCCGCGTGCTGGCTTGGGAGGCCGGCCGTCGTTGGGGCATCCGAGTCAACGTCATCAGTGCAGGTCCGTTCGCCTCAAGAGCTGCCTCCGCCATCGGCACCATCCGAACCATGATCGACTACACCTCGGCCAATTCCCCCCTCGCCGAACCCCTCGCAGCCCACGAGGTCGGCTCCGTCGCCGCCTTTCTCGTAAGCCCGCTCGCGAGTGGCATCACAGCCTCCGTCGTCTATGTCGACAAGGGATACCATTCCATGGGCGTCGCCGTGGAAAAAGCTATGGGACAACCCCAGCAACCGTAAAGCCCACTGATCTGAGGAACGCCATATGCCCACAAGCAGCTTGATCGCCCTGATCGACGACATCACCTCGGTCCTCGACGACGTTGCATTGCTCACCAAGGTGGCCGCAAAGAAAACCACCGGTGTGCTTGGAGATGACCTCGCCCTCAACGCGGAACAGGTCGCTGGCGTCACTGCCGACCGCGAGCTTCCTGTCGTGTGGGCCGTGGCCAAAGGCTCCGCAATCAACAAAGCAATCCTGGTCCCCGTAGCGCTGTCCATCAGTGCGTTGGCCCCTTGGGCCGTTATCCCACTCCTGATGGTCGGTGGCAGCTATCTCTGCTTCGAGGGGGCCGAGAAGATTGCCCACAAGCTGCTGCACAATAAGGGGGAAAACCATGTCGAGTTGCCAGTTCCCCCTGTCGACCCCGTCGCCTTCGAGAAAAAGAAGATCAAAGGGGCCGTGCGCACGGACTTTGTCCTGTCGGCTGAAATCATCACCATCACCCTTGGTACCGTCGCTACCGCACCTTTCATCACCAGGGTCGCTGTCATGACCGGTATCGCAATCCTCATGACCATCGGGGTGTATGGCGCAGTGGCCGCGATCGTGAAGCTCGACGACCTCGGACTCTACCTCAATAAACGCCAAGGGACCCTGCCCCGTCTCCTCGGTGCTGCAATCCTAAAGGCCGCCCCATACCTGATGAAGGCCCTCTCTATCGCCGGGACCGTTGCCATGTTCCTCGTCGGCGGTGGAATCCTCACCCATGGCATCCCAGGCCTGCCGCGCTCGATCGAAGCCATGGTCAACGGTAGGGCCAGTTGGCTCGTAACCCTGGTGCCGCCCCTCCTCAACGCGCTGGTCGGCCTGATCGCCGGCGCCCTCGTGCTCGCCGTCGTCAGCCTGGGGACGCGCATGGTGCGCAAGACCCCATAGTGGCTTCGTCCTACAGCTTCGTGCTGATCCCGAAGTGACATGTCACCGCGCGAAGTAGCCCGCTCAGTTGAACAGGTGGACACGGATTGCCCTCTTCAAGTTCCGCCTCGCCCCACAACCGTCGGAGCTCGTCGCTGTCGCGCGTCAGCATCTCCTCATCGGTGCAGTCCTCTTCCAGCTCCGACAAGAGCTCTGCGAAACGGGTCGCGGAAAACAAGAACGGTTTCTCCCAGGGCTCGGGACTCCCCACTACCCGAACCCACCCCGCCTCGCCCGCGAACGTAAGCCCACGCACCCGCGCTCCTGCTACCCAGTGGTCGTAGAGCACCAGGTCCGCCACGGTCTGCACCGCGAACGCTACCACCTCGCCAAAAGCACTCGATAACGTCGCCAGATCCTGCGGCTCGAACGTCGGCTGCCCTAGCCGAACCCCCGTGAATGGAGAACCGTCGGCCGCAAGAAGCGTGTCCTTGGGCCCTAGTAGCTTCGCAAGACGCGCCTGGTCGCGCGACCGAATGAACCGTATGGACCACGCACCCATCGGAACCCCTCTTCCCTCAACGCGCTGCCGCCGCCGCTGGAAGCGTGCGTACAAGACGAAATTCGTGCTCGGGATCCACTACAGTCACCACTCCAAACCGCGTGAGCGACGTGCCAATGACATCCGCATCCCCAGCCACCACGATCAAAGTCGGACGGAACATCGCGCGACTTACCTCCCCCACAGCCTTCGCGTCCACCGTCCGAAGCTTGGCGCGGTAGCGATCCCAATAGCCGTCGCCAAGGCCAAGTGTCGACTCGGTCACCACCATGTCCGCAATCGCCCCAACGGTCTCCATCCGTATCGCAAACACGTCCACCAGATACCGACGCGCGGTCGCTAGCTCGTCTTCGCTCGGTGCCGCAGTCACCATGCGTTCGAGGTTCTCAAGAAGCCCATCCAACGCCTCCGCAGTCTTCGCCGTCCGAGTCCCCGCATACGCCACCACAGGTTGAGGCCCCTGCGCGAGCTCGATGAGCGACGCCCGCGTCTGGTACGCAAGCGAGCGCTTCTCGCGCACGTCCATGAACAGCCTGCTTGCAGGGCCGCCGCCTAGTACCTGCGTCGCTACCCGTATCGCAGGCCAGTCGGGCGTGTCGCGTTGGGGGACCGTCCCCACTGCGAACACGTCGCTCTGCGCGCTCTGAGGACGATGCGCGATCACCACCCGACGTCCCTTGGAGGCAACCAGCGGCACCGCTTCGCGTACAGGAGCGTTGCCGCCTGCCCAGGTTCCAAAGCTATGCACCGCAACGTCGGCTGCCAAGTCGAGCGTCGTGTCGCCCGCCACCACCAGCGTCGTGTTCTTGGGGACATAAAACCGTCGATGGAATGTCCTCACAGTCTTGCCGGTCACTTTGCGGATGTCCGCAGGGCTGGCGTCGTAGACCGCATAGGGGCTCGTGGACTGGTAAAGCTCGTGGAACAGCACCCGCGTGGCGGTCCAGGAACCATCCGATCGCGCGCTGTCTTCGGCCTCGTCGGTGGCCCGCGCTTTGAGCTTGTCGAGCTCCGTCTCCTCGAAACGAGGCGAGCGCACCATCTCCGCAAGGATCGCAATGGCCTCGGAAAGATGCTCCTTGGTGATGCCAAGACCTAGCACCGTGGAGTCCAGACCGGTCTGCACCGAGAGCGTCGCCCCAAGCCGCTCGATGCGTTCGACCAGCTCGGTGTTCTTCATCGACCGCGTGCCGCCATCCTTCAGGAGCTGCGCGGTGAGCGACGCTAACGCCGGACCGCCATATCCCATCCCAGCGCGCACAAAGAGGCGAACCTGCACGATGGGAAGCGCGTGGGCTTCCACCACCGCGACCTCGAGTCCATTGGGAAGCACACGGCGCGCGACCTTGGGGAAAAGCGCTTCCTTCGACGCGAGCGACGGGGGCGGTCCAGGGTCGGCAACGCTGGCCGATGGAGCCACGGGGATCGTCACCCGCGGCGGACCGGAGCTGGCAACAGGAGTCGCACCACACGCCGTGAGCAGCGCGGTGAAGAGGAATACGGATTTCATTGGACGGCTCCTTCGGTCCTGGGACGGACCTCGATGCGCGATCGGCGGGCCTTGGTGAGCGTGGAGGCGACGGCGCGACGGATATCGTCGGCGCTCACGGTGAGGTAGTGTCCGAGCTCGCTTCGCAGGAGCGTCGCGTCGCCCCAGTAGAGTTCGAACTCGGCGAGTTGCTGGGCGCGGGCGTAGTTCGACTGGAGCCCAAAGAGAAACCCGTGCTTGATGCGCTGCCGCAGTTTCGTGAGCTCGGCGGGCGTTGGACCGTTGCGGGCAAGCGAGTCGATTTCCTCTTCGACCACGGACTGCACTCGCGCAAGGCTTCCCGAAGCCGCGAGCTTGACGTCGATCTCGAACATGTCCGGTCCGCGATGACCCCAGAGGCTCACGTCGACTTCGAGGGCCTGGCTCTGCTCCCTTACGAGCTTGCGGTAAAGACGGGAGCTTTCGCCATCCCCCAGCGCCATGGCGGCGAGCTCGAGGGCGTAGTGCTCACGCTGGCGACTGGCCGGGGCTGCCCACCCGTAGAAGACGGCAGGAAGCTTCGCGTGGGGGTCGTTGACCGTGCGCTGACGCTCGGCGGTCTGCTCGGGGACCGTTCCACCGGGGTACTTGGGCACGTTGGCGACAGGTTTGGCGTCGCCGAAGATCTGGCGGACCAGCCGCAGGGTCTCGTCAGGATCGATGTCGCCGGCGATGGCGAGGACGGCGTTGTTGGGGGCGTAATACGAGTTGTGGAATGCACGGACCCAGTCGAGCGAAGCGGAATCGAGGTCGGCCATGGTTCCGATGGTGGCGTGGGAGTAGGGGAAGTGCCCTTCGAAGACCGTGGCCTGGAGCTCGATGTTGGCAGGGGCGTAGGGGCGGTTTTCGATGCGCATGCGGTATTCTTCTTTGACCACCTGGCGCTGGTTTTCGAAGTTGCTCTGGGAGATGTCGAGGGACTTCATACGGTCCGCTTCGAGCCAGAGGGCGAGGGGAAGCTCGCTACGGGGCAAGAGCTCGAAGTAGTTGGTGCGGTCGCTGCTGGTGGTTCCGTTGAGGGTTCCGCCGTGGGCGGTGACGAGTCTGAAGTGCTCGCCGCGAGGGACACGGGAGGAGCCCTGGAACATCATGTGTTCGAAGAGATGGGCGAACCCGCTTCGTCCAGGGACCTCGTTGCGCGCTCCGACGTCGTAGACGACATCGACGGCAACGGTGGGGGAGGTGGGGTCGACGGCGAGGACCACACGGAGTCCATTTGGGAGCTGGGCACGACGGATATCGAGGCCGAGGGGCCGGGGCTCCGGTTCGGGGGCGGCGATGGGCTCGGCAGAAACGGAAGCGGGGGCCGAGGCCAAAGCGACGAGGGCGGCAAGGACGAGAGGTCGCATTGCGCTGCACGTTATCGCGACGGCGGGGATGGGAGAAGGCGTGAACGGATAGGGGGAGTTCTTTTTCGTCGCGGGCGGGCAGGGGACGACGGTAGCTTCAATTCATGCGTCCCACGGCTAGCGTACTCGTCGCCTTCCTCACCCTCGCCGGCTGCTCCCGCGGAATCCCGCAAAGTCCACCTCACCCGAGCCTCGCCCAGGCGATCCCGTCGCGCACCGAGCGCACCGTCGATGGAGGCACCACAGTACGCGTGTCAGAGCCACCTCGTGTGCGCCGTGCATCAATGTGATGCCGGCCAACGTTATCGACTCCCTTGCAAGTGGAGGCGATGCACATGGGATGCGACGTAGCGTGGAGTACCGGATCTCGCCGAGGGGGCTTCAAGGGCTTGACTGGCGGCGGTTGCTATGAGGTGGCGCACCGATTGGCTCGAGTTGGAGGACTGTTCGTTGTGCCCCTCGCACTGCTGACGCTGGGTTGCATCTCCCCGCCGCTTCCAGTTCCATTCGATAGTCGCGCCTACGAAACCTTCGAGCGGCGTCGCGCGGCAGTTCCCCCGCGCCCGTACACACTGAGCATAGCGGTAGTCCTTGCGCACACGGGAAAGACCTTCGAGGCTCGCGGTGCTGTTGCCGTAGCGCCACGTCGTGCGATGCGGTTGGTTCTCGTGGGGCCGGCCGGTGCAACGGTTATGGATGCCTGGATCACTCCGGACCGATGGCGTCTTGCCTTTCCGACGCGGGTGGTGCGTGGTGACAGGAACACGGCAGTGCCGCAGGGGAGCCCACTTGACTTTTTCCGCTGGTGGTTTCTCGCCCCCCTCGACGGGCGCGTTTTGTATGCCCGCACAGAGCGAGACCACGATGTTTATGTGCTACGGAACGATGACGCGACAGTGGTGCTGCGTTGGGGGCGCAGCCTGGCAGCGCAACGGCGGATTGGAACGCGGTCTGAGTCGGTGGTGGTCGATGCGCCCGACTTCATTCCAAGGGTTGCGGGGCGCGCCGTGTACGAAGGGTTCCTGCGGGTGGAGGTGCTGGTGGAGCGGGTGCATGAGGAGGAGCCCGATCCGGAGGCTTTTGAGGATCCTGATCAGTAGCCAGGGATACGGTCGATCCAGCTCCCCAATGGACCCCTTCACGTCCTCCATTGGCTCATCCTCGTTCCTCGGTGCCTCGCTGTAGATGGTCCGCGCGCCCGATGGCGGGTTGGTCCATCATATCAAAATGAAAAGGGGCCGGGGAGGTTCCTGCACCTACAGCAACGCGTCGGTCGTCACGTGTGATCTGAAGTTAAACCAAACCCATCTTGAAAACCGCAGGTCCGATCTACCGCTTCCGCGCCCCAATGTCGCGTAGACCTCACCCCCAACCCCCTCTCCCTCGACATCCTCCTTGCCCATCCGGGCAAGGACGATCGTCTACGAGAGAGGGGGCTCGGAACCGTGGTGCACGAGGCTCTCCTCCCCCCTCGCT
>CAITRH010000126.1 GCA_903894755.1 uncultured delta proteobacterium | reverse complement strand
GAATTTCTCGTCGGCAATCTTGTCCTTCTCCTTTGGGTCCTTGCGCTCGAAAGCCGGGTCGCCGTACGGCACACGGAAATTGGGATCGTCACCGCCAAAGCAAAGGAACTCGCGGAACGCCCGTGCGACATACCGCAGCGACGCATAGCGGACCACATCGCGCCTTGGAAACCGCAGCATGGACACACCAAACGCGGCGTAGTGCACGGAAAACGCCTCGAGCGCCAGCTTCTGTTGGTGCTTGTCGTAGTTGTCGTACTCCCCCTCCTGGCTTCCCAGTAGAGGCGAGTAGATCTGCAAGAAGGACGCGTCCGCAACCGCCTGCTCGTACCTGTCAATGGAGACCTGCGAGGGACGGTCCACCAAGTAAACAAGGTTGAAGGGACGATGGTCCACATGGGTGTGCTCGGGCCGCCCGGGATCGTAGTGGAACTCCACGCTCTCCGATCCACCCTGATAGCCTAGCTCGCGCGTCAAATATTCCAGCTCCTTCAGGGCCGCATAGCCATTGGCTTTGATGTCATCCTGCAGCTCCGGTTTGACTTTGTCCACAAAGGTGGTGGGTAGACTCAGGATGCCCGTGAGGTTGGGACGTCCCCAGCCGAAGTCGGTCACCATGCTCTGAATCAGATAGGCCATGGGGAGAAAACCGCCGGAGCCAGTCCCACCTGCGAGGGAGCCGTACAGCATGACCCGGATCACCTTGTCTTGTTCGTCCCGCCACGGGTTCTCTCGGCGCGTTGCCAGGGCCAGCAACTTCTCGAGCTTCTGCCGAATGTGCGCGCGGTCGTCCTCGAGATTGTAATAGAGCCCTAGCCTGCTCTCCACGCGGATCTGCCCAGCACCTGCCCCCTTAGCCGCTCGGAACTTGTACCAAGAAGGAACCCACTGGGTCACCAGCGGGTCTTCCCCAACCTCCCGTTCCCCACGCTTCCGAGCAATGTACGCCTGGCGGTCGAAGGCAGACGCAAGGTACCGGCAATCGGTGGGGATATGCTTTGCCTTGTCGAGATCATCCTTATTCGTATCGATCGCCACGAAGTGGGTGAGCGCCTCGATCCGGTTCCATCGTGGATGGGTGCGTAGCTTTGCGGCAATAATATCCACAATTTTGCCTCCGTTGCCACCGAGGCCGATGAAAAAGGTCGGCTTGAACTTGTCTCCTGCTACCGTCGCCATCTTGTCTCCGTTCATTCCCACTGCATGTAGAGGTTGCCTAGTCGATACACTTTCCTAGGGATATGCCCGCCGTCGAAATCCTCTTTCTTCAGTGCGACCCACTTGCCGGTCCGCTCGTCTCGCTGCTCCAGCCCGGGCGCCCGCTTGAACACCGTGCAACCACCCGCCGCAGCCTCCAGCAGAATCACCCCACGCCGGGCTTTCACAAAGCTCCCGTCGCTGCTTACCGCCATCCGCGCATTGCGATAAAACCCCCGGCGACCTCCTGGACGCTCTCGAAGGACATGGGCCATCGCTGCCCGTAGCTGCTTCTCGTTCGACGCCAGTCGCACCGCAACGGACGGATCGAACGAGTACGGTCGGACCCATCCAAGGACAAACCAGACCAAAACCATTGCACCGGCAACCGCAGCCAGATAGGGCCACCAGCAGCGAAGAAAACCAAGCTTCGCCACCTGGAACCTTGTAGGTACGCTCACCGCGGACGCTGCATACGCAGGGTCCTTGCCGCGAAACGTGACAGCGGTATCTCCAGATGGCGCATCGCCACAGCAGGACGCCGCAGTGACGCACACGTCCCACATCAACGGTTGCCCGCCGCCTCTGGTCAACGTGGCCTCGGTGCCAGGGACAGGAGTGCAGCTCAAGGTGGTCCCCTTGGGAGCTTTTGCGGCTTCGCACAGCAAGGGAATGCGGTCCGCATTGGTGGAGCCGGTAAAGTCGATGCGCTGGCATCGCTTGGTCTCGCTGCGTTCGGCGCGCCAGTTGCCAAGCTCTACGGGATTGGGAACCGGCACCAACGTCAGCGGAAGAAGCCCCTCCACGGCCGTTTCCAGTTTCCCGCGGCGCTCCAACCAATCATTGCGAAACACGACGTTTACTGTTATCGTAGCTCCTGTTTTGCTCGACGGCGCAAACCAGCTGCCTGTGAATTCCCCACCAACACGTGTCAGTGGGACTGCTGTTCCGTCAACGTCTGCTTCCCACTTGAACCCATCTTTCGTGAAGAAAGCTGCATCATCGAAGGGCTTTCCCTGAAACATGAGGCGCGCTCGGATCGGCAGGTTGGTCCCGGCTGTCACACTTGGAGGAGCGACCACCTCTGCGTTCAGGTCATAGCGAAGGATAATCCCGTATTCAACAGGCCCTGGCGCTCCCCCTTGGAGCTCCAGTTTCCAGCTCGACGGACGGTCAGGATCCAGCGTTGTTCGAAATACCGTGTAGTGACGGCGCACTTTCTCGCAGTCGTAACTGTCGCAGTTGCTTCCCGATCGCGGCGCCACGCCGCCAGTAAGTCCTGTCAGCGTCGCTCGGTAGTCGGCCCCTCCTGGGTCTTTCGACGCGGTGACCACAAGGAGCTCCACAGCGTACTTGCCGATACTGAAACTTTTGACCTGCCCCGGCACCAAGGAACCCGTCTCAGGACGTGATCCCAGAACCCTTGCGTATCCCCTGGTGAAGGCATGGACCATTTCGCCCGCACCGCGCAAAAAGTCATTCGGCGTGTATGGCACGGGATCGGACAGCTTACTGAGATACGATGCCGAGCTATCCAGGAAGGCTTTGGCATGGGGATTGGCGCGGTCCCCTGCGAAGATGCCGAAGGGGACGGCCTGTACCTGCATGTCTGGTTTGTCGAGTCCTGCAAGGCCGGGCATCTCGTCGGGACGGAGCTGCTCACTGGGGAAACCATCGGTAAAGAACAGGAGCAGCTTGCCCGATCCGGCCGGCGCGCCAAACAAAATGCCTCTTGCGAGCTGAAGGGGAGCGCGGAAATAAGTGCCGCCTGCATCATAGTGGAGACCGCGAATCTCGACGTCTGTGTGCAACTTCGGTGGGGTCACCCCCTGCGCCGCAAAGGGAATGACCGTCAGCCTGTCGGTGGAGCCCCGCGTCAGCGCTTCCAGAATCAGCGCTCCTAAGATGGCTCCGCGTTCTGGGTCGGTAGCGGGAAACTTCTTTGTCGTGGTACCACTTGGTGTACTCAGTGCAAAATCCCACGGCCCCCCCATGGACCCGCTCGTGTCGAGAACCACCACCACCTCGTTGGGCTGAAGCTGCACAGAAGCCGCAAACGCAGCGTGAGACCCAAGAAACACAATCAGCCACGCAAGCACCGCACACCATAATGCCTGCGTCGGTCCCTTCACTGCTGGCCTCCGGGAAGTCGTGTGATGGTCGTTCATCCAAGCCCCGCGTCGATCATGAAGTATATGCTCCCCGTGCGATAGGCGACGTTGCCAACCGGTGAGATCCCCTTGGCCCCCTCCGCTACCGCCTGCCACTTGCGCGTCCTCCTATCCAGCTCATCGAACTGCCCTGCGATCATCAGCCCATCACGCGTCGCCCGCAACACGACTGCCACGCCGCGAACCTTCCCTGTCAATGCACCGTCGGACCTAAGCCCAAGGGCCGCGTTCCTGTAGAACCCCGCAGCTGACCCGCGACACTCGCGTAGGACCATCATGGGCGCAGTAGCAAGACGCTTCTCCTGGTCTGCCACCCGAATCCAGGCGGTAGGTGCAAAGCGCGCCGGTCGAACGATCCCCACAATGACCAACACAAGCACCGACAGCGCAGCCAATGGCACAAGCCACCACCTGTGGCAGGCTAGCAAAGACTTCCCCTCCACACGCCAACGCAGACGCACCGTCTTCGCACTCGCTGCATGCTGCGCAGAACGTGGCTCGATGCGCAGTGGTACGTCGCCTGTCTCACCAGCGCACCGAGGGACCTCCAGGCAAAGAAGCCAATAGGGCTGCGCAGCACTGGGCCCCATCACCTCCGCAGTTTGACGCAGCGACACCGACTGCTCGCGCCCTGCCGATGAACCAACCCACACAGGGTGCGCATCACATGCCTGCGCTGGCTCGAGATGCAGCCGAAAAGACTGTCCTTCAAAGCTTCTCGACGACGAGAAATCAAGCTTTTTGCAGACCTCGCGCATCGGAGTCCCGGCCTTCACGGTCCCAAAATCCAGATCGTCTGCAAGGGCAAGAGCAAACGCAGCGCCGACGCTCAACTTCAGAGGGCCCGAAGCCAGCATCGCAACACTCTCGCCCGGTCGAGACAACCCCGTCGCCTCCAGTGATATGCGAACCTGGTCGCCAGGAGGAAGCTTCACCGTCGCCTCCACCTTCCCATCGGCGCCAACTACACCTGGAATGCGCTGCACGTGCCCCTGTCCATCATCGATGACAAAAGTCGCTTCGGTTGGACGGCGCAAGCCCCCCGCGTCGTCGCGCACAGTTCCCAGTAGCGCAATCTCCTCTCCAACCGTGCGTGGGCCTTGGGAAATCACCTCGACGCTCGCGGTGAGCGGGGTGGGTTTCGCAGGCCCCACTGGCGGTGTCGGTGCCGGTGGTGGTGGTGGTTGCAGTGGCGGAGGTTGCGGCACCGGCGGCACTTCGGTCCCACCGACAACATGCTCATGGACCTTGGTGGCGTTATCGTGCGGACGCAACAGACATGTCCAGGGGGCAGCCTGTGTCCAGCCAGAATGGGAGGCTAGAAAGTCGGTGATGCACGACGAGTCTTCTTCGTCCCAGCAAGAGTAGCACTTCTTGCCGTCAGTAACATTGCAGTGATTGTGCCATTTTGAGTGTTGTTGCCTAACTGCAGGGGTGCCGCAGGAGTGGTCGTTGTCGTTGGGACTATCGAATCCTCCGACGCAATAGGTCTTGGTTCCCGCAAGCGCGCTTGTCGAAACGAGCAGTGCAAACACAAGGACTAGGAAAGGAGCGAGGGCGCGCATTGCGTCATGCCCTTGGACCGCGGCGGTTCTTCGGTAGCGCAGTGCGCGCATAGGGATCTACCCGGGGTGGCGGCGCGGGCGGCGCGGGCGGCGCTTGACGAAAGTCGATCGGTGCCTGCGGCGCAGCACCTGGGGAGTTGGGTGGAAGAACCTTGGCGTTGGCCGCATTGGCCAAGTCGAGAACTTGTCCCTCGAGAAGCCGAACACGCACTCCCGGGGGAATTCTGGTACCGTCGAGCGCAGTGCCATTGGTCGAATTGTCGGTCACAAACATGCTCCCGTCCGCCAACAGGGAGATGGTCACGTGGCAATTGCTCAAACGGTCGTCGTCACCCAGATAGATGGTGGCGTCTCGATGCCTCCCCAGTGTGGTCTCGGACTTCGTCAGCCGCAACACCTTGTACTGGCTGCTTCCAGCCAGTCGAAAATGAATATGCCGCTCTGGTAGACTGGCCTCGAGTGGGGAAGGCCCGCCCAAGTAGACGTCGGAAATTCTTGTGTTCCCCCAGGGTGGCTTGCCCACTGGCAAAGGCGCGGGAACTGGAGGGCGCTGGACCGGAGTCGCCGGAGCCTGGGAACGTCGCGCAAAGAAGGCCCAAGCCACAAGGCCGGAAGCAATGAGCGCTGCCCCAACCGCTCCGAGGATCCAATAGGGCCAGTTCCCCTGAAGCCTCGCGGTCGAGGGACCCGTCGTTGCAGAAGACGCCCCAGCAACAACCGTTGGTACCGGCGCTGCCGCGGCCGAGCACGCGCTTTGGTGCTGGGGAAGTACTTTCCATGAGTACTGCTTTGCAAGCGAGGACCCGGTCTTTGTCCCCAGGGCAAGCTCCACAGACAGCGCTTCGGACCGCACCTGAGGAGCCGCCGGCATGTCGCAAGCCTCGAAGGTCACCCAGAAGAGAGCCTGCGTCGATCGTGCAATGCTCTGCAGCTTGGGTCCTGCTGCCTGCACGTTGCCAATCTCAAGGTTTTGTCCGCCAGTCTCCTCGGCCATCTGACGCATTTCATCGAGCTGCTGCGCTTTCGCCGTGGCACGGAAAACCACCGTGTGAATTCGTGCCGCGTTCTGCGCCGCCGCAGTCAGCACATGGGAAAGACCGTATACCCCGGATTCCTCACCCGCGTCGGTAAATACGACGATCTGACGGTCCGCCTTTGGCGCTGGCTGCAGTTGCGCAGCACGCGTTATTGCCTCCATAATCGAGTAGTGCAGGCGCGTTTGATACCCGGACGGCGCATTCTCCGCCGATGCAAGCAGCGTCTTTGCCATGCTGGCAGTGGTCGCATCGCCAACAACCGTGAGCTGGGTCGCAAAGGTCATCACCACAACGCGGTACGACGGCTGCGAGGGGAGCGCGTCGACAAGTTGTTCCGCAAGCTGCGTCGCCTGGCGCCGATAGCCGCGAAACGAGCCGGACTGATCGAACGCCAACACAGTCACGGCCATCTCTGCCCCGTCGGATACCCGACTTGCCGTCAGCACACGTGAGACGCCGTTGCCGGCGCGGAACACCCGAAAGGTGCCGCTGGTCGGCGTTGCGGAGAACATGGAAAGCAGCGAGGGATCTTCCACTTCCACCAGAGCATGGCCAAGACCTGCAGGATCTTGGACCAGCCCGGAAAGCCGCAATCCCGATGCGCGCGCCGGAAACGCTAGGAGAAACCACGCTGCCCCCAGAAGCATGGCGGTCCATGGCCAAGAATGAGGCTTCTTCATCGCAGGTCAGCGTAGAACATCGAGCGTCTTAGGGGATAACAGCAGCAGCACCAAGGTGGCGTCCCCGAGTTGAAGCACCGCTTCGTTGGCAAGAGGTACGGACTCGCCCCCCTTGATGTCCTTGCCATTGACACTGCTTCCATTTTGAGAAATGTCCGTATAACGCGCGGCCCCAGGATCTAGAAACACCATGGCATGCTGACGGCTTACGGCGCCGTCATGAAGCAGCACATTGCAGTTGTCCGGGTCGCGTCCAAGTATGTTACGTCCCATTTGCAGCAGGTGTAGGTGAGGGCGCTCTCCAGTGCGCTTTTCAAGAAGGATACCCGATATGGTGGCGGCGCTGCTAGGTATGGGAACGCCTCGGCCAAGCTCCGTGGGGGGCGGAACGTTGGGCCTGGAAGGACCAGGATGTGGCTGTGGGGGAAACGGAGGCTGGCGCGGAGGCTGCTGGGCGGGCGACGAGGGTCCTCCTGACGCGCCCTGCGGAGGCCACGGAGATCGAGCATTGGCATCCATCGGGACCGCCCAAGGTGTGCGCGCTCCGCCTACAACCTCGGTCGCTGGCTTGTGGGCCACGCTTTGGCGGTCCGGTGGGAGAGGAACGACCAAAGGCATGCCGCAGGCTAGGCAGGTGGTGCGCGCTGGCGCGTTATCCGAATGGCAGGTCACGCAAATCATCGATGCACTCCTCGCTGCGACTCCGTCCTGGCGCGTCGAACGACGTATCCAATCGCGTATTCTCTAGATGACCCATCGGGTTTGCAAGGAACATTTGTGGGCCTGCAGACAAATCGCCGTAGCCCCAGCCCGGCTCCGGAGAGAGATGGCTCGGGGGGGAGGATCTCGGCAGTTTCAGGGGCCTTAGTCCCATGTGGGGGGAGCGCGGCCGCTCCACCCCATTGCCCCCCAACCGAAAACTTGGGTGGATATCAGCCGGCTGGCGCAGGAGGCGGGACCGCTGTGGGCTGTCCGCAGCTAGCACAGAACTTAGCGGTCGCTTGGAGCTCGGCAGCGCACCCCGCGCAGAACTTCTTTTGTGGTGCGAGTGGGGAACCGCATTCCGCGCAGAATTTCCCGCCCGGCTGACGGGTCTGGCACTTGCCACAGACGACCGTGCCGCCGCCTCCCGGAGCAAACTGAGGTTGCGCCTGCGCGAACGGCGTGGGCGCTTGCTGGAACGCACCTGCCATTTGGTTCCCCATGCCCACACCGATGGCCATCTGGGCGCCCATTCCGGCGACACCGCCGCCGACCCCGTGTTCGGCCATTCCCTGGCCGGCTCCCATCATCGCCTGACCCGCCGCGAAGTTCTGGTAGTTGCCCGCAAGCTGCTGCACGTAGCGCGCGTCCTGGCCGAACTTTTGGTCAAGCTCGAACTGCTTGGCCTGGGCTTCGGCGGCTGCCTTGCTAACGCGGATTTGAGCGATCTGCACGTCGCGCTCTTCGTCGGCCACGACGGAAACAAAGCGCTCGTTGGCGTCGTTCAGCTTCTTGTCGTCGTCCTCGCTGAAGTTGATGGAGAACTGGCCCATCTGCAGAATGCGGATACCGATGGTGACCATCTCGGGGGCCTGGGCGATGAAGGACTGGCCCAGCTCTTTGGTGTAGGCGAGGGCGTCGATGAGGCTGATTTTCTGCTTGATGCAGAAGTCGCCGAGGGACTGCTTCACGCCTCCCATGAAGAGGTCTTTGATCCACTTGAGCGTGTATTCGTTGTCGGCGCCGCCGGCGGCCTGGCCGTGGTAGCGGCCGACAAAGGCGACCGGGTCGCTGATGACGATGCTCATGGAGCCGAAGATGCGGGGGTTGACAAGGCACTTGAGCTGTGGGTCGCGCATCATGCCGATGGGACCACCAAAGGTGACGTTGGGGAGCATGATGGTCTTGACGAAGAAGACCTCGGCGATGAAGAGATTGCCGCCGGTGAAGGTGTTGATGAAGTTGGTCAAAAACGGCAGGTTCTGCGTCTGCAGCGTGTGCCGTCCAGGAGGCACGATTCCCGACTGGGTGCCATCCTTGAAGAAGACCGCGACCTCGTCTTGGTCGACGGTGAGCTGGGCGTACATCGGGATATTTTGGTCCGGGTGCTTGTAAACAAGCAGGTGCTTCATCGCGTCCGGACGCGCGATGACCATGGCGCGCGCGCCGTTGACCACGAAATCGTAGATACCCATCGCCGTCTCCTGTCTGAGGCTCTCGCGCCTACGCGCAGATGCCGACTTTTAGGCACCCAGAATACGTCTAGCCCGTCCGGAACGCTAGCTGGGCGATGCACGGAAATGTAGCCGACGATAGGTCGGAACGCTCTGAGCGCACTTCTACCTCGGTAGACGACCGCGGGGAACGCTCTGAACGCACTTCTACCTCGGTAGACGACCGCGGGGAACGCTCTGAACGCACTTCTACCTCGGTAGACGACCGCGGGGAACGCTCTGAGCGCACTTCTACCTCGGTAGACGACCGCGGGGAACGCTCTGAGCGCACTTCTACCTCGGTAGACGACCGCGGGGAACGCTCTGAGCGCTCTTCTACCTCGGTAGACGACCGCGGAGAACGCTCTGACCCCCCGCACTGAAAGTCTCCGGACCTTTCCATCCCTCTCCCCTGCCTCGAAACTCTCGCCTCTCACCCCCTGGAAGCCATGAAGAGCGAAACAGAAAACAAAACAGCCGCGTCCCACGCCCGACAACGGGATGGTGAAAGCTCCAGTTGGGCCTATTCGGTTACCCATGAGCCCGTGGGCGGCCCCCCTTCTTGGGCCTATTCGGTTACCCATGAGCGGCTCCATGTGAGCCCCCGTGGGCGGCCCCCTTCTTGGGCCTATTCGGTTACCCATGAGCGGCTCCATGTGAGCCCCCGTGGGCGGCCCCCTTCTTGGGGCCTTTGTTTGCTCCCGGACTCTCCCTTCGCGTCGCCCGACTACCGTCGGTCGTTGTCGCGAGGCGTTCCGGAGCACCAGGGTTTTCGTGGGCCATCGTCGTCATTTCCTTTCCTATTGACGTTGGCTTCCACTGCCCCGGGGACCGACTTTTTGCGGCATTTGAT
>CAITRH010000125.1 GCA_903894755.1 uncultured delta proteobacterium | reverse complement strand
TCCCCCTCCCCATCGATGGGGAGGGGGCGCTGTGAAAGAGCGAAATAGCGAGGGGTGAGGTCTTCGGTTGGGACCTGCGGTTTTCAAGATAGGGTTGGTTTAGTCCCATGGTGATCGTTCTTTGCAATGCTCCGCCCGCCGATGCGGAGCGGATCGCGCGGGCCTTGGTCGATGCGCGTCTTGCTGCGTGTGTCAACGTGATCGCGGGCGTGGTGAGCGTGTACCGCTGGAAAGGCGAAACGGTCTGCGAGCCGGAGAGCACGCTGATCATCAAGAGCCGTCCCGAGCTCCTCGAACGCCTGCGAGAGACCCTCGGGTCCGTACACCCCTACGAGGTGCCCGAAATCGTGGCCCTTCGGGTCAACCCCGACGACGTCAACGCAAGCTACCTTGGATGGCTGCGCGGAGAACTTGCCGACGCCCCCTAAGCCATGAGGCCCACAAGACGCCAATCGAGAACTGAGATGTCCTTGCCAACCTCCGGCGCCTGATCCCCACGCTCGGCAAACACCTTGGCGTGCAATTCGACCAGGCCCGCCGCCAGGCCCCCTGTCGATGCAAGCGACTCTTTGCCCGTTACCGTCACCTCGGTGCGAAGGAGGTCCCCTTCGAACACGGGGCCCGTGTGGTCGCAGCTTCGCCACGCCAAGATGGTGACAAGATTGGGCAACGCTCGGCTGATCTGCGACGCTCCCATGCTGATCGTGTGACCGCCGTAGACAAGACGCTTCTTGTAGGCACTCGTGGTCGCATCCGTGTGCGTCATTGCCTGATTGAGCGTAAGCCGCACTAGCTCGGGGGCGGACGTCACAGTGTCGCGTCCCTCGACCACATAGGTGGTCCCCTCCTCGATTTCGGCAAAATGCTCGCCAGGAACGCGGCTCCGAAACAGATCGAGACGCCATCCTTTGGGAACGGCGTCCGTCAGCGTCTCCATGGCCAGCGTTGCAGGTATCGCCTCGAACGTGTCCGCATGCGACGAGCTGTAGGCCGGGTCGCGGCAGGGGAGCATCGGACAGCGCCAAAAATGCAGGACTGTGTCACCGTCCTGGTTCTTGACAAGCATCTCGAGAGCCACCATCCCAGTCGAGGGCCTTCCAGGTTTCGGTTTGTTCTGGGCCAGTCCCACGACGGTCGTCGTGGTGCGAAGGGTGTCGCCTAGGAACACGGGACGTTGCAAGACCAGTCCTCGGTAAAACAGATTGCCTCGAACGCGTTGCGACGGGGTCGTGGTCTGTCCGATCGCCACGTTGCACACAAGACTTGGATTGGCAAGCTGCGCGGCCCGTCCGGTCACCGCCTCGGACAAGGTCGCATCGAGCGGAAGACGCAAGCGATCGGCGAAAAACGCCTCGTGCAGCGCTGCGTGACCGGACGTCAGGGTCACCGACGGGGCATCGTCGAACCGTTGTCCGAGGTGCAGGTCTTCAAAGTAGGGACCACTGATCTCGATTCTGCGTGTCATGAGGGCTCCAGGTTAGTTAGGGACGAGGACTGCGACGGGCACGTTCGAGCACCCGACGCTGCGATGCAATAAGGGGAGCGTCGACCATCTTGCCGTCGACGGTGAACACGCCAAGTCCCGCGGCCTGCGCTTGGTTGCAGGCCTCGATGACCCGGTCTGCGTAGGCGACTTGCTCGGAGGTGGGTGTATAGAGTGCGTTTGCAAGGGGGACCTGGTCGGGATGGATGCAAAGCTTGCCTTCGAAGCCGAGGCGAATACCCAAGAGCGTGTCGTCGCGGAAGGCGGCTTGGTCCTTGACAGCAAGGCAGACGTTGTCGATAGGAGCAATGCGACAGGCCTTGGCTGCGATGGCCACGGCGCAGCGCGCATGAAGGACCACGCCGGTGGACGGGTCCGAGTCGGCGAGCCCCATGTCGAGGGAGAAGTCGGCATGGCCAAAACAGAGGGCTTCGATGCGTGCCGAGGCTCCGGCAACGTCGCGGACAGACGCGACTCCAGCAGCAGTTTCGACAAGAGCCAGCAGTGCCACACTCTGCTCAAGGCCGAGGCCGAGACGCTGCTCGAGGAGATCGAGACGACGCACGACGTGGTGGATCGTCTCGGCGCTTTCGGCTTTGGGAAGCATGACCGTGCGGGCTCCTGCCTCTACGATGGCGTCGAGGTCCTCGTTGAAAAACGGCGTGGTGACGGCGTTGACACGCACGGCGGGCTCACTGTCGCCAAACCCTCCGCCACGGAGTGCTTCGGCGACCTGGACTCGCGCCGCCGCCTTTTGGTCGGGCACGACCGAGTCTTCAAGGTCGAAGAGAAGCGTGTCGGCGCCAGCCCCGCGGGCTCTTTCTAGTTTCCGCGGTTCTGCGCCAGGGACGAAAAGCAGCGAACGTCGTAAGCGGGCAACTGTGCGCATGGTTTGGCTGGCATAGCCGAAGAACGCGGTCGGTGAAACTCGTTCCTGGCGGAGGCACTAAACCAACCATCTTGAAAACCCCAGGTCCGATCCACCGCTTCCGCGCCCCAATTTCGCGCAGACCTCACCCCC
>CAITRH010000124.1 GCA_903894755.1 uncultured delta proteobacterium | reverse complement strand
TTCGGAGCGTTCACATCGTCCCCCTCCCCATCGATGGGGTGGGGGAATTTGTAGGAGCGCGATGTCGCGGGGGGGGGTGAGGTCCGACGGTCGGCGAGGTGGGTCTACGGGGGAACTATTTGATGGGGAGCGCTTACTTAACGCTGGACTCGGGGGCGTGCGATGCGGCGGCGTACGATGGGGGGCAGGTACAGGACCTCAACGTTGAACGTGGCGAGGGCTTCGGCGAGGACACCGATTTTGTCGACGAGGGGCGACTCGGAGTCCATGAGGACCGTGGGTTGTCCGCGGAGCCAGCACAACCCGCCTCGTCCTTCGAGCACGCGCAATTCGAAGGGTTCGGAGCGGACGACGATGTCCAGCCGCTTTGCGAGCTTCTGGAGCTCCGCGAAAATCTGCTTAGGCAACACGTCTGCCAGTTTAACCGTGGGGCTTCTGCGCTCTCAAACTTTCCGCCAAGAAGTTCCCCGCTAGGCGGCAAAGCATGGCAGCATGGGGGCTCTTTTTAGACGAAGTTAGGCGCGCCCATGCAAGACGAACCGCTCGACGGCCCCAGGGCATCGGGTAGCTACGAATCGAAGCGACGTTGAGGTCGGGATGAGTGACGCACGAGCTGGTCTTCCGCCCCTTCAGACGGGCACCATCATCAACGACCGCTATGAAATCCGTCAGAGCCTAGGCAAAGGCGGGATGGGGGAAGTTTTTCTTGCTTACGATCGCGCCACGCAGCAGTCGGTGGCGCTCAAGATCGTACGTGAGGAAGCCCGCATGCCGGGCGATGACGAGGCACTTCGGCAGGAGCTTCTCCTCGCACGTTCCGTCAGTCACCCCAATGTTTGCAGGGTGCACGACCTGGCTCCGTCGCCCTACGGGCCGATCCTGGTGATGGAGTACATCACGGGCCAGACGCTCCACACGCACATACGCAAGAAAAAAGCGCAGCGAGGGTACACCTCGGATGAATTCCGCCGTCTAGCCCACGACATAGCCTCTGGGGTGGCGGCGATCCACGGTGCAGGGCTTGTCCATGGCGATCTGAAGCCCGGCAACGTGATGGTCACTGCGACCCTCGACGGCGGTCTTGGCAAGGGGATCGTGCTCGACTTCGGGTTCGCCAAGGAGCGCGCTCGGGCGAGCGCACGCCGTCCAGGGGCTCCTCCCGATGGTGGAACGCCCAACTACATGTCTCCCGAGCGCATTCGAAGTGGCGGAGCGTCGCCCGAAGACGACGTCTATGCGCTGGGGTTGACCCTTCTCGAGATGTGGACCTGTCGGGTGCCGGAGCCCGGGTTCAAGCCGCGCGCGAAGCCGATGCGAGAGCAGATCATGTTTGACGTGCCGGCGGGGCTCTCGATCGACGAGGTCAAGCAGGTGTTCCGGTGCCTCGCCGATCCGCCTGACCAGCGTCTCCCGGCGCGTCATCTGCGCTTCTTCAACCCGGTCACGCTGACGACCAATCCGATACAGGTTCCGAGGGAACGTCTCGACCCAGGTCCGCCTCCCGGTCGAAACGCCACGGTGCAATTTGTCGCTGGCCAACAAGCGCTGCTAGCCACCTTCGCGACCAACGCCCAAGAGTTCGTCGGCGAGCTGATAGGGCTCGACAAGGCGCAGATCACGATCGGGCGACGTCCCGAAAACGACATCGTTGTGCCCGAGGCAACGGTGAGCGGAAGCCACGCGGTGATGCGTTGGGCCAACGCGACGTGGATTGTCGAAGATGTCGGCTCCACCAACGGGACCTATGTAGATCACACCTATGAGCGCAAGCGTCTCGTGAACTTGATGCACGGGGGCGAGGTGCAGCTCGGGGAGCTGCGTTTCAAGCTAGTGAGCTTCCAGCGCGACAGTCCGGGCCATCGGCGAGCGAAGACCTACTTGGCCCGTCGAGATGGTCTTACGGGGCTCTTGTCGCGCGAGCAGTTCCTGACCGCGCTCGACGAGGAGGCGGCCTTTGCCGACTGGGTGGACGCTCCCCTGACGCTTGCGCGTTACGAGCTTCGAGGTCCCAACCGGCTCGTGTCGGAGCGTCCGACGATCCTGGAGATGCTGGCGCTTCGTCGGGCGGCGACGCGGATCGTGGAGCTTACGGACATGCTGCTTTTGTCGCTCATTGCGGTGACGGCAGGAAGAACGGGGCCGCTTCGTTTTGTGGTGGTGATGGTCGGACCGGGGGCGCAGGACGCGCGCAATCTAGTGGAGCAGGTCGTGGGACAGGTCCAGGGGATGCTTCCCGATGGACTCGATCTGATCGCCTCCATTGCCCGTCACGAGTCGACGACCCCAGTGCGCACCCTAGTGGATCCCTAACCCCCTGCGGGGGGGCTAAACAGGGGCTTCGCCCCTACGCTCCCGTTGGTCGCTACCCCTTCGTGAGGCTTGTCGACCCTCCGGGCGCCGGGAGAGATTGTCTGCTTTGGATTTTGCTCCGGCTCGAAGACCCGATTACGCTAGACCCCCAAGCTAAGCCCATGAAGATCACCTGTGAGTCGTGCCAGTCGAATTACCGGGTTGCCGACGAAAAGGTCGAGGGGAAAACGGTCAAAATCCGGTGCCGCAAGTGCGGCGCCATGATCACCGTGTCGAGCGCCGGGGTGACTACGTCCCCAGCTGCAGACGCGGTGATTTCGGCCGCTTCCCCCGCGTCCCCACCCGTCGAGTTCCACGTGAGCCTTCCAGACGGCGACTCCCGCCCCATGGGACTGGCCGATCTCGTTGCCGAGGTTCGGAGCGGCTCGATTTCGCCCGATGCTCTCGTATGGACGGAGGGAATGACCGGGTGGCAGCCGATGCAGGAAGTGGCCGCCGTGGCCCAATCGCTTGCGGACGTGGTCGACGCGCCTCCGTCATCGGCGGCGGACGTTCCAGGGCCGGTCCAAGCGGCTCCTGCTCCGCCCGTCGCTCCTTCCGAAGATGCGGAGCCCGCCGAGGCTCGACGCGCCGCTGTCGTGCGTCGTGAAGGGGGACGAGGGAGTCGGGATCTGTTTGGCGCGCGTCCTGAAGAAGCGACGTCGGAGATCGAAACGAGCGCACCTGCGATGGGGGCGATTCCCATCCCCGCCGACCTGCCCAAAGCACCGACCGGACCCACAGGACAGCGTGCAGAAAACTCCGTGCTGTTCTCGCTCAACGCACTCACCAAGACACCACGGCAAGCTCCGGAGACCTCCCAGACCACCGAAGACTCCGGGCTCATCGACCTCAAGGCACTAGCTTCCAAAGCGACCTCCGAGCCGAAGTCCGACGTCATCGAGCACGCACCGCTTTTCGCTGCAGCTCCCAGCTTCGGCGCCCTGGCCGAACCGGCGGTGGCGGTTCCCATCCCTGGCGCCGACGCGAAATCGAACACTCTGCTTTTTGCACTCATCGGAGCGCTCGGTGTCGCCCTCGTAGGCGTGCTGGTCGTGTTGGTGGTGGTGCTGAAAACCCCGGTCCAAACCCAGGTGATCATGATGCCCAACTCGGCACCGATCGCCACCCCTAGCGAGCCGCCTAAGCCGTCTGAGGTGACCTCCGCCAGCCCCGCTCCTACAGGCGTGTCGTCGCCCGTCGCAGCGGCAACCTCCGCTCCCCCTCGTCCAAAAGGACCTCCGGGGGCTCCTGGTGTGATCCCTCCCAAGCCGCCTGGCTCGGCCCCCACCGCGGCGCCTACTCCGACTCCCACTCCTACGTCGCGTCCATCCGACCCCTGCAACTGCAAAGGCGACCTCAGCTGCATGATGGCCTGTGCCGCTCCCAAGAAGTAGTTTGGCTTGGAGGAGCTTGACGAACCGATTGGCTCGGACTACTAAGCCGAGCGCAATCGTTTTCCGGCTTAGCTCAGTTGGTAGAGCAGGCGGCTGTTAACCGCCGGGTCGCTGGTTCGAGTCCAGCAGCCGGAGCCATTCTTGCGGGGTCACGGAAACGCGACGCTGAACTTATTGATAGCGGCCCCGGAGAGCGATCTCCGGGGCCGTTGTGGTTTTGCGACCTTCAAGGTGAAGGAGCCCACGTCGTGCGTAAGTAGTGCGGCGTCGACCGGCTCCTGGTCGGCCCGTTCCTGTCCGCACTATTGGGCATGACGTGAGACGGTGCGGGCACGTCAGAAGCGATAGCCGATCCCTCCTCCGAGAAGGAATGGATTGAGTTGAACGTCGAAACGGTGGTCTGCGCCAGTGCTGTCCGTAATCTTCGCCGTGGGGTTGAGTGTAATGTACTTCGCGTCCAGATTTACGTATAGGTTTGGCACCACCGGGATGGCGATGTCGACACCGAGTTGGGCCGCGAAGCCGAAAGTGGGCGAGAGCGAGATCTTGCTGAAGCCGGCGCCATTTGCAGTTGCATTGAGCTCGGAGCTAAAGGGAAGCGTGACGTTGACGCCCAAGCCGAGGTACGGCTTGATCATCGAGTCTGGGAGCATATGGTATTGGAACGTCAGCGTAGGCGGAAGGAGCCACGTCGAGCCGATCTCCGTACTGCCGAACTTCATGGTGTGTTTGGTCACCCCTAGAATGAGCTCGGTGGCAAATCGTTTGTTGAAAAAGTAGGTGAGGTCGAGCTCGGGAATCACTGCAGTGGAGGCGCCGAAGTTCCCCAAGTTGAGGGCGTTGCCAACGGAGTCCAAGGCATGGGACTGGGCGGTCGGCACGACGGCGAGGGCGCGGATACGAACGCCGAAGTGCGGGTCCTTATGCGCAGGAGGCTGTTCCGCAGGCGTAGCTGGAGCCAGCGAGGCGGTCGGCGTCTGTTCCGCCAGAGCAGGCGCCACCCCAAGAAAGGCTGCCAGCGCGAATCCACTCGTTCCAACGGTGAGGATCAAACGATGTGTCATCTCGACTTCTCCTTGAGTTCCAATTGCAGCTTCGGATGCGCTATCACCAGTACGGTTTGTCGCGGCGAAACCCGAAGTGCCGAACTATGTAGCATCAGAAATCCAAGAGTCCACAGCAAGACACCCGATTGGAACAAAATATCCGGCTCGGCCTTATCTACGCTTCAGGCTTGGCCACGAGAACATCAATGACTTGGTACCGCGACCGTCAGGGCGACAGCTCCGAAAAAGTGCCACGAGCTTTAAGGATCGTGCTACCACCGCCCCATGACCAAAGCGCTTCTACTCCTTTCCATAGTGCTCCCCTGCTGTACCTCGTCAAGCCGCGCGGGGGACGCGCAATTCGTGGTTCAAAATCGGTTCCCTGCCACCACACCGGTGGGCATCGTAAAAGTCTCCTACAGAGGCGTCGTGCTCCAGGGAAACGTCATCGCCAATGGTGCGGATAGTCCTGCCATGGTGGTTTCGCCTGGTGTGGACCCCGCCTACGCCCTGTTGGCCTTTGGATGGTCCCCAGGTGCGACGCTGCCCGCCCGTCTTGTCGCTGTCCGAACCAAGGACTTGCAACCCGCCGTTGCTGGCACCACAACCCCCGTGGTCTTCTCGTTTCCTTCGCATTTCGGCAAGTGCGCAGGGATGACAAAAGACGAGTACACACGCGTCACTGCCAGCTACTTCGCCTCCGACCCCGTCGAGGACTACGATGCAGTCGCTTGTCCCGGGTTGGCTGACAGCGGTGCCGATGATGCCGCACGTGATTGAACGCTCCTTGTTGGCTCTTGGCCTTGCCTGCTGTGCCGATGCGGGTCCCACGCTCATGGTGGAGCACGCTCTTGGCTCCGGTGTGTGGGTTCGCAATGTACGGGTCGCGGGCTGCGTCTGGCCAGGTGTTCTGGGGCCTGGCGAAACTACCAGTCCACGGGAGTGCCTGTCAGGCGAAGCACGGGTGTTCTACGAGGCCATGACCCTCGGCAATCCTGACTGGCTCGCCTATGCAACCACCGATGCCCCCTCGGCCTCGACCGGAGACGAACTGCGTGTGCGCCTCGACCCTGTCCATCGCGTGCGCGACCTGACAGCCCCAGGACCGTTCGGACACTGATGCGTCCATCGCCCTTGGGTCTAGCCCTGCTGCTTTGCACTGCTCCCGCACTGTCCGAGGAAGAGGTGTCTGTTCGAGGGCAAAAGGCTGCCTCCGTCGACCCCGCTGCCCCTCGTCGTCGCGTGGACGGTGCCCTGATCGAACAGAGTTCGCGCGGCTCCTTGCTCGAGGCCGTGTCCCAAGAGACCCCAGGACTCCTTGTGACCTCCCGCGGCCCATTTGCTGGCGTCTCCTCGGGGGCTGCAGGAGGAATGCGCCTTCGAGGCCTTGGCGCTAGCCCCAACACTGAAATCGTTGTGTTCGAAGATGGGATCCCAGACATGATGGGCCTCTTTGGCCATCCCATCCCCGACGCGTATCTACCAGCCTACGTTGCCAGTGTCGATGTGGTCCCTGGTGGTGACTCGGTGCTGTTCGGCAACGGTGCCATGGGAGGCGTGATCCAACTCCGGACTCGCTGGCCAACAGGTAAAGACGACCTTCGAGTCCTTGGGGAGCTCGGCTCCTTTCGTACGCTGGTGCTGCAACCTGGAGCCCTGGGACAGGTCGGCCCAGTCCAATACCTGGCCACGGTCAGGGCTGTGCACTCGGACGGGCACCGGGACTACGCAGGTGGTGACGAGCTTGGAACACTGGTCAAAGCGCGGTGGAGGCCTACCGAGTCGCTTACAGTGACCGTTCGGCAGCGAACTCTGGTGGCCCATACCTTTGACCCTGGAACCGCGTCCCGCCCCTTTGCCGAGCACACAGTCGACTTCGACCGCTACAACCAGGCCCTCTCCGTGGACCATCGCAGTGGTCCGTGGTCTGGCAAGACTACCTTGTACGCGAACTTGGGAGTACATCGACTCTACGATGGGTTCCAGAGTCACGACCGCCTTCTCGGCTTTTGGGGCGAAGAGACCGTGCGTGTGAACCCTATGTTGGGTGTCGCCATAGGGCTCGACGCCCGCTCCATGGGAGGATCTGGGCGCAACCTGGTGACTGGAGAGAACTACGGGGAACGCGCGGTCGCTCTGCTGGACCCGTACGGACAAGCCGTGTTTAGGCCGTGGCTTTGGTTTGCACTGGTAACAGGTGCAAGGCTCCACGTGGGAAGAGCGTCCACGATGCTCCTTGGAAAGGTAGGCGTGGAAGCCACCCCATGGAAAGGACTTCGACTGGCCGCTCGCATGGTAGACAACTACCGCGATCCAACCGTTGTCGAGCTTTACTTGCCCTTCCCCGTGGCCAATCCGGCGCTTCGCTCCGAGCGCTCGCGGACGCTCGAGTGTACCGCAGGCTGGCGAAGTACCGGGCTTGACCTGGAGGTGACTGCGTATCGCAGCGAGGCGTGGGATTACATACGGACCTTGGGAGCGTTTCCGTCCTTCGTTCGGACAAACTTGGATCGCGTCGCAATGGTGGGAATCGAGGGGCTGCTTCGTGTGCGGCTTGTAGGACCGCTCAGTGCTCGTGCAACCGGCTCGATCACCAATGTGGGACCGTACACCGCGCAGACACCATCGAGAACCTTGACGGCGTCGCTCGTGTTCGACCAGAACCCATGGCGCGTGGAGCTCTCAGGGTTTTACGCAGGTGGGCTTTACCAACGCGACTACGCCCAGGATCCCCTTGAGGACCCATGGCAACTGGATGCCCGCGTGGGGCGGCTCCTAGGCGAGGGGGCCCGCGCTTGGGTCACTGTCCGTAACCTCACGAACCATAGATATGCGTTCTTGCTCGACTATCCCATGCCAGGTGCAGGGCTGTACGCTGGACTCGAGATGGCTCGGTGAACGCTCACGCGCCATCCGTCGCACGCCACACGGGTTTCCATATCCGAAGAGCTAACTCGGCAAAGGATGGCTCCTCAGGGTCCACCAAACAATACCCAGGCTCGTACGGGTCCTGCCCCCGAAAGACCCGCGCGTTGTACGGATTGGCCCCTTCCCCTTGCATCCCTACCCACCCTTGCCACGCCTGACGGGCACTGCGAAGGCCAAAGTCTCCCTTCAGTTCCGCCATTGCATAGGCGCGTGAGGTATCTGGGAAAAAACAGAGAGGTAAATGCTGACCAAGGTCGTACAAAGCAACCAGATCCGCAAGCAGTACGGGGGCATCCTCTACTGCCGCATAGACCCTCACCACAGGCTTCTGTTTGGTGTCGCGCGCCACAATCACAGTCCGTCGAGGTGCTCCAGTCACCGTCTGCATCGCCAAGTGACGGATCCATACGGCAAGCTCGAACGCTGGAGCGCAACGTCCATACCGCGGTGCTACCTGCCATTGGCTCCAACAATTCCTGAGCCAACCGGTCAGGTGTGTGCCTCCAACCTCCAGGTTCACCTCCAGCGGAGGGAGACGCTCTCCAGTGGTATACCTGCGCACCTTCGCCGCCAATGCCAAAACTTCCTCAACCTCGTCTTCGAAGCGACAGGTCCCAACTGTGCCCAGAGGAAGCGTCCCGCTTGCTCGTACCGATGGAAGAGCCTTGCGAAGGTCCTCGCCTGCAAGGGCACGCGCCAAGAGGTCGGTCCCGAGCGTGAAGTTGTCGAGCGGGGTAAGGTCCATGGGTTCCCGATTGTCCAGATCTCGAACCTCCTCACCCAACCGCAACCCTAGCCTTCCCCGCAGCAAAGCCTTGACAGGATGCGCAAAAAAGGCTATCAAGTCCTCTAGATCGAGGCGTGGTCCAAGTGGCACTGGAGCAAGGCGAGAGGAAAACATGCCAGCTGGCTTCTCCCCAGCCCCACGAGCCACTAGAGCGTGCGCAGCTTGAAACGACACGGCATCGAAGCTGGGACGAGGTCCGACAAAGTTTGCTGGGGAAAATCCTTGCAAGGGCTGTCTCCCCCACACAAGGGCCCGTCCCCCTACGAAAGACCGGTCAATGAGATCCAATAGGTCCGCAACGACCACGGAGGGGGGAAGCGTTGCATTGTCTCGGATCGATTGGCCTACATAGGTGATGATAAGCCTCTCTCGGGCCGACAGGATCGCTTCGAGGAACGCATAGCGGTCTTCGTCGCGCGGGCTTGGATCTCCTCGACGCGGGTTTCGTGCAACGAGATCGAAGGTCGACGCTCTGGAAGAACGCGGAAAAACCCCGTCGTTCGCGCCTAGCAACACCACCACACGCGCGGGGATTCGACAGAGCGTGGTAAGAGGACCGAAAGTGATCCCGCCCGACATCACGTCGTCGGCCCCCCCAGGCACAGCAAGCAGCTCGCCCAGACGAGGTGTCAACGCAGCCAGAGGAATTGACTCGTCGAACCTGCTAGCATCAGCGGCCAGGGAGCTCAAGGTGTCGCGAAGCTGCTGGAGCGACGTCGCGTCGTCGTCAGAGGCTGCTAGGAACAGTCCGATGGTGGTTGTCAAGAACGCACACCAGTCATGGACTGTCCTTGGAGTCAGAAGGTTTGCTGCAAGGTCAAAGAGACGTTGGCAGAATAGCCCGAAGCGTCCAAGCAGCGCAGCGTGCCCCCCCTCGATCTCGTCGAAAGGGAGCGTACCGGCAAAGAGTGGTGCTCCACGACCTGTTCCAGCAGGATCGGCACCGGGCATGGCGTAACCGAGCAACATGCGGTCAAAGCCGAAACGCCAGGTGGTCTCGAAGGTCTGCGGCTGGTCGAAGGTTGCTCGATGGGCAGCATCGACCCCCCATCGGATGTTGACAGCACTTAGCCATCCTCGCAAGGTGGGAAGGTCCTCTTCGCTGATTGCGAAGTGTCGACGTACGGGGTCTCGGCTGAGAAGATCCAGGACTCCACTGGCCGCAAGCCGTCCCTGGGCAATGTCGACAAGGGTCAAGAAGGCCTCAACGACAGGGCTTTCTGCAACGAGACCCCGTCCCACGAACCCGTAGGGAACCCATCCTGTCGGAGCAGCTCCAAAGACGGCATCGATGACAGGGGCATAGGTCTCGAGGTCTGGGGTTAGGACAAGGACGTGGCGCGGCAGAAGGGTTGGATCGTCATTGAAGAGGCCAAGCAGCTCGTCGCGAAGAACTTCGACCTCCCGAGTGGGGCCATGGCACGCATGGACGACGATCGTGCGGTCGGCCATCGTAAGTGGGAGCGCTTCAGGATTGCCAAGATGGCGATGGGAGAGGGTGAAGAGATCGGATTGGACGACCTCGAGAAGGGTTTGTGCTTGGGGAACTTCGTAGAGCTCCTGTTCGACATAGTTGACACGACCTTCGAGGACGAACTGGAAGTCTGCTCCTGTTTTGGCGAGGGATGCAAGGAGCGCATGGTCGGAGTCGACGGACATCTGTTCGGCAAGTCCATCGCCAAGTGCAGTGCCACGGAGAGCCTGGAGTTGGCCTTTGGAGCGTCGGATTTCGGCCCAGTAGTGGGGAGAAGGACTGAGGAGAAACAGATGGACCGGCAGGACTCGTCCCAGTGCGGCGAGAACGTCTACAAAAAGTGGAGGGAGCGTGGTGGGAACGAAGACAGAGATCCGATTTGGAAGGCCGTGTCCAGGACGGAGTTTTCCGCGGTCGAGGGCTTTGAGGAATGACTGGGCGCGTCGGTACAGATGGACAGGGCCGAGGAGGGCGACGACTGCGCGCCAGAGTGCGGGCTGCCAGCCGGATTCCCCTTTTTCCCAAGCGAGGGGGAGCTCAGGGCGGAACACTGGATAGGAGTCGAAGACGGTGGCAAGGTGGTGTGCGAGCTCGAGACGTCGGACGATATCGCCGCCGAGGTAGCGACGAACGGGGGCAAATTCCTGGTGATCGAGGAGTGATGGGAGCGTTTGGGCGATGGCCCAGGTGAGGCGGGAAGGGGAGAACTCGTGAGTTTCTGAGGGAAGTCCATGTTGGGGACGGGCGCGATCGGCGAAGAGCTCGTCGAGAAATCGTCTTGGGAAGGGGGCACGTGGGCCGGTCCAGATGCCGAAGCGCGAGGCGAGCTGGGCGGACAGCCAGCGGTCGACGGCGCGGGAGGGGACGACGATGATTTCGGGGTCGGTGGGGGCTGGAGGGTCGAGCTCGACGATGGCGGCGAGGGCGTCGACGAGGGCTTCGAGGCGGTTGCTACGGTGAACGTGCACGGCGGGAGCATAGAGGAGGTGGATTGAAAAGCCTATCCTTTGGGGTCACGGGGCGGAGGTCCAGTGCTGTGAGGCGCGAGGATGGGTGTTGTGACGCAGGGGCATGACAACTGGGAGGTCCGAGAATGGGTGCTGTGGCGTCGAGGATGGGGGCAGGAGCGTTGGACCGTGACTGCTGTGAGGTCGGAGCATGGATGCAGGACCGTTGGACCGTGACAGCGTGAGTGCTGTGAGGCCTGGCGGCACGATTGTGCAGAATGTGCGCCAACACGCAAGCCGTGCTCGCGGCATTTCCAGCCCCTAGCCCGCACGGCTGCCCCCGGCCATCTCCAAGTCGGGAGGGGGGCAGAGGGCCAGAGGACCGGGGTCAGGCTTGGTCTTTGCTAGCGGCGGTCGTCGTGATCGAACGCAAATTTTCGATGTTTCATTTGTTGCTTGTGGCGTTAGGAGCTGGGGCGATTGTTGCGGCGACGGGCATTTTGTCCTCGTCGACCCCGTCCAAGCAGGCAGCAGTGGTGGTAGCGACGAACCCCGACCCGGTGCCGTCAGGTGTGGCTTCTAGCATGCCGGCGGGAGTGGTTCTTGACGGCGTGGTTCTCGAGTTGCTGGATGCTCCTGGGTACACTTACGTGCGTGTGGGAGCCAAAGGGACAGAGGGGACCTGGACGGCGGTTGCAACGGCGAAACTTGTTGTTGGACAGACAGTTCGGATCCGAGGGGAGGTGGAGATGCAAAATTTCCCCAGTCCCACGCTGAAACGATCGTTTCCGTCGATCTGGTTTGGCACGTTGGCGCAGGGGGCGACTGGCGATAGCGCGCCGCCAACGGGACCAACGACCCGTCCAGCGAGCTCGCAGGCGGCAGTTGAGGTCAAGCCGGTGGCACGGGCAGTTGGGGGCAAGACGGTTGCGGAGATTTTGGCCCAACGCAAGGAACTTGATGGCAAGACAGTCCGCGTACGTGGCACTGTAGTCAAGAGCAACCCCAATATTCTTGGTCGCACCTATCTGCACGTTAGGGACGGGTCAGGGGATGCCAGCACTGACCTTTCGATAACGACGCAAGCGGAGCCCAAGGTTGGTGACACGATGATTTTTGAAGGTGTGGTTCACCTTGACCGTGACCTTGGAGGGGGCTATTCCTTCCCAACGATTTTAGAGGAAGCGAAGGTTGTGTCTGAATAGGTGACGGCGAATCATTTCAAGGAACGAAGCAGGGCGCGGAGCAGCGACAGTAGGCGCGTGTGCAAAGTTGTATCTTAGGTGACGTCAACTTGGACCTTTCATTGAGCAATAACAGTATTGTCCCCTGGCTCGCTTCACGTTGTGCACTTTCGTGTGTCGCGGGGGTGTTTTTGCTCATGGGGTGTTCAGCGGAGCGCGAGCGGGCCCCGGGCGAGGGGGCGCATCCTGTTGGCTGGGCGGACATCCAAAACCAAGATGCACCGGCCTTTCACAGGCATTTTTTGCGAGCCAATGGAGAGCCGCTTGCTAGGTGCCGCGAGTGCCACGGGAGCGACTATAGTGGTGGGGCCGTGGGGGTGAGCTGTCGTTCCTCGGGTTGCCACACTAATCCAGAAGGGCCGGAGTTCTGCGGAACCTGCCATGGGAGCGACAAGGGGGCTCGTCCATCGACAGGGGCACATTCGATCCATATCGCCTATTGCACCACATGCCATAATGTTCCGACACAAGTGAGCGCTCCGGGCCACATCGACGTGGACGCAGCAGCTATTGTCCAGTTTTCTGGCATTGCGGTGCTTCGCTCGCCCAATGCGGTATGGAACAAGTCCATAGGTCGCTGCACGGACACGTACTGCCATGGCGCGCAATCACCAGTCTGGACCAATCTGACCCCCATCGGTTGCGACGGGTGCCATGGGCATCCCCCAGACGACCACTCGCCGTGGAAACGGCTAACGTCGACATGCATTGGCTGTCATCCGGCGCCCGAAGCAGGGCGGCACATCAACGGCAATGTGGACCTATTGGCAACGGTCAACTGCACGTCCTGCCATGGTCAGGGCAACTCAGCGGCGCCACCACCTGCGCTCAGTGGGGCGACGAGTGCGTCGGAGCGCGGTGTTGGGGCGCATCAGCGTCATGTTAGCAGCGCCCTCTCGGACCGCATGGGGCGAGCGGTTCCTTGTCAGACGTGCCACATCGTACCTGCGTCGATCACTGCGCCTGGGCATTTCAAACCTGATGTCCTTGTGCATCTTCCCAATGGCGGTCGCTTCGACAGCACGACTGCGACCTGCACGGTCGACTGCCATTACAACAAGATCCCGGGACCCTCGTGGACCGACACGTCGGGGAAGCCTCGGCAGTGCAATGCCTGCCATGAATTCCCGCCGGTGACCACGCGCAACGGGACACCCCACCCGTCTGTGAACGGCGTACTGGCGGAGTGTCTAGCGTGCCACACCTACGATCCCGCCACCCATGTGAATGGAATCGTGAACTTTCTGCCATGAGACCTACCGTAGCCCTTGTTGTGGCCTCACTGTTTGGTGCTGGCGTCGTTTCCGCAGAGCCCTACCGGCTTCGAGCGGACGCTTATGGAATGACCTCGGCGCCTCAGTCACCTGTGGGACTGGTGGTGCTTCAGGGAGTGGACCGAACCCGTCCATGGGTGGACGCTGAGGCGCTGATATGGGCAGGGGCCGGGGAGCGGCTTGGCGCGATGGGGGCGGCCAACCCGGCAGCGGACGCGCTGGTGATGTTGGTACGTCTGCACGATCCCAAGAACACCATGGAGCTTCGGCTGGGGCGGCAGATTCTTGCGATGGGGGCGATTCGACCTATCCATCTCGATGGGGCGCATGGACGGCTGCGGATTCCTATTGGCACCATGTTCGAGGCTTTTGGCGGCGTTCCCACGGCACGAGGGCTAGGGTGGGGAGCGTACGATTGGGCGGCGGGAGGACGGGTTAGCCAGAGGCTAGGGGAAAACACTGTTTTTGGTGCGTCCTACCTGCATCGACGAAGTCGGGGCGACCTTGCTTTTGAAGAGCTGGGGTTGGATCTTGCAACGTCGCCAGGACGATGGTTCGACCTTGGGTTTCGCGCGGCGTATGATCTGATTTCTCCTGCGGTGACGGAAGCGACCGCGTCGTTGGGAGCGCGCATTGGAAAGCTGAGGCCGGAGCTTTATGGGACGCATCGTTCGCCAGCGCATCTTTTGCCAGCGACGTCGCTCTTTTCTGCGCTTGGCGATCAGCCTTCGGACGTTGCGGGGCTTGCGGTTCCGTGGGCTGCTGCGCCGCGTCTCGACGTACTGCCGTCGATTCTGGTACGGCGAGCTGGCGGTGAAGTTGGTGGAGGCGGGACAGTCCGAGCGATCTTGCGGTTCGATGATGCTGGAAATGGTTCAGGGGTTCTTGAATTTCGCCGCGAGTCTTCGGGGCCGGACCCATGGACTGGGGTGCGCATTGCAGCGCGGGTGCCGTTGTATCGGTCCGTGGTGTTCACGGCAACGGAGCTGGAGCTGGCGGTCCCCGACAATCCGCGTGGACGGGGAACGGCATGGCCCTGGGCACTCGTTGCGCTTGGATGTCGGCCGGCGGCGCGGTGGGAGGTCTCCGGGGCGGTGGAGGCGAGTGCAACGCCAACGGTACGTTCCCAGTGGAACGGGATGCTTCGCTTGACCCGCACATGGGGAGGATCCCTTTGATGCGCGTTACTATTGCAATTCTCTTGGCCCTATTGCTTGCAGGATGCGCCGCGATCCTGGGAATCAAGCCAAAGGCACCTACCCCTTTCGAGCATCACGCGCACAGCGTCAAGGGGATCACCTGTTTGACCTGCCACCAAGGAATTTCCACTGCAGGGGATCGCGATCCCCTCCATTTGCTTACCACGGAGGGCTGCGTAGCGTGCCACAAGAAGCCGCACGACGCACACGCGTGCGACGGCTGCCACGGCCTTCCGGACACCAGGGAGAGTGCCACACGGACCCGGGACCTGCTTCGCTTTCAGCACAAGACCCATGTCGCCCGAGCGCGCGGCCAGTGTGTTCGTTGCCACGAGGGGGTGGCGTCCGACTCGCCGGTGCTCCGACCGACCATGGCTATCTGCGTCAGTTGCCATGGGCACCGCAACCAGTTTGCAGCAAGGGCGTGCGGAAGCTGTCATGACAGCGTTGTTGGGCAAAGCAGGATCCCTGAGACCCACATTTTGCATACGGGTGACTTCATTCGAGAGCATGGCATTCGCGCGGCGAGCTCGCGAGATCTGTGTTCGACGTGCCACATGGAGACGTTCTGCGCCAATTGCCATGGCGTGACGGTTCCAACGCTTCCAGCGCGTCTTGCCTTCGATGATCCGCTTCGACCGGCGATCCACCGAGCGGGGTATCGGGCGCGGCATTCTGCAGAGGCGCGCGCCCAACCTGGTCTGTGCTCGACCTGCCATGAGCCCCAGCGCTGCGAGGCGTGCCACCAGTATTCAAAGGTGGCTCCGGGGACCGGGGCACACAGCCCGCATGCGAACGGGTGGGTAGGACTTCGAGGCGAGCGAAACGAGCACGGACAGGCAGCGTGGCGTGATCCGGTCGAGTGTGCAAGTTGCCATTCCGGTGCCGGCGAGGCGCTCTGCATTGGGTGCCACAAATCCGGTGGCATTGGGGGAAGTCCACACCGCCCAGGCTGGTCCAGCCGCTTGAACAAGCGCACGGACACTCCCTGCAGGCATTGCCACAGCGCATCGCCATGAAAGCACGTATTTGCCTCACTGTTTTGATGCTGGTCGGCGCGGTCGTAGCGTCGGCCTGTTCTAGGGACCCGTATCAGTGGGAGCGGACACAAGGGGCGGACGGCGGACTCCGTGCCAAAGCTCTTGGTGGGGGCCATGAAGTTCACTTGTCTGGCCTTCGGCGTCTCGACTGCAAAGACTGCCATGAGTTCAAGGCGGCGGTGTTTGCTAAGCCCAAACAGGCTAACTGCGAACGCTGTCACGAAAGCATCGCGGTGCGTATCCACAGGGGTCCTGAGGGGAGCCCGCAGACCGTTTGTTTGACCTGCCACACCTTCGTTTCTCGCGATGCGGCCGCGAGCAACCTGTCGGAATGTATGGGCTGTCACAACACGACCCAGGACATGTCAGGGGGGCCGCATGACCCCCTCAAACCGTTAGATGGGCACAAGCACGTTCCTGAGATCCGGGTGCATGCAAAGGAAGCTTGCAACAAGTGCCACATGCCACACCGGGACGTGCCGACGAAGGCAGCGGAATGTTTGAGTTGCCACGTGGGCGAGCGCACAGCACGGCACCGGATTCACGGCAAGGCCAATTCGCAGGCGTGCGATGACTGCCACAGGCCGCACGAGAGCGGGATAGGTTTGAACGATCGGTGCGCGTCGTGCCACAGCGATCATGTTCCGATAGTCCCGGCGACTGCGCTTTTTGAGGGAGGCCACACGGCGTGTATCAGTTGCCACGAGTCTTCACCGGTCAAGAACTGCGTGGTCTGTCACGCGAAGCACACGTTAGGGGAGCAGAAGCCCGCGCACGCCAATTGTATTAGCTGTCATGTACCGCATGCAGGGCGGACACGTCCAACCGCTGCGGTGTGCCTTTCGTGCCACGGGAACCAGCGTCTGTCTCACCCCGTCGATACGGGGAGGGGGTGTCTCGATTGCCATGCGGTCCACGGCCAGCCAGCATTCCCACCGTCAGCAACGCGCTGCACGCAGTGTCACAAGAATGCTGCGACCGACACAGCGCTGCATGCGGGTGGTCTTGGCTGTCGGCAATGCCACAAGCCTCATGGGGAGGGGGCCATACGGAACGGGACTCGGTGCGGCACTTGTCACCAGCGGCAGAACGCGATGGTAAGCCGCAATGCGGGACACTCTGATTGCGTCAAGTGCCACACTCCGCATGCGCCGAAGCAAGCGATACCGCAGTGCACGAGTTGTCACGGGGACAAAGCGAAGACAGCGACCCAAGGGCACCATTCGGACTGTCGGACATGTCATGATCCCCACGAAGGCAAGCCGTCGTCAGGGAGTCCGTGTTTGGCCTGCCACAAAGGCAGGGTAGGCGGACCTCACGGGCGTCTTCCACGCGGCTGTCCCACCTGCCACCATCCGCATGATGGGGCCATGGTGATGCAGGCGGGGACATGTACGGCGTGTCATCCCATTGCACGGCTTGCTGCACTGCACCAGGTTCCACAGCACCAGGCCTGCGGTCGCTGCCACACGCCCCACACGGCTCCGCGGAGCGACCGGGCAACGTGCACCACTACTTGTCACGAGACTTATCGCCAGCACGAGCTCAAGGCTGTCTCTTGCGCTGCATGCCACGTGTTCGGAGGAGCGCGATGACGAACGTTCGTTTCGCAGGATGGGCCGTCGCGGTATTGGCCGCAGCGGCGCTTGGTTTCGGTGGTACACACAAGGTGCTCCATAAGCGGGCACCACACGAGCAACCTATTCAATTTAGCCACAAGGCGCACCTCACCGGAGACAATCGTCTTGAGTGTACTGATTGCCACTTCGGTGCTGCGCGGGAAGCTCGCGCGGGTCTCCCCTCACTTGAAACGTGCCTCGAGTGCCACATGAAGCCTCAAGGAAAACGTGTATCCGAGCAGGCCGTTCGAGAGCTTGCTGCCAAGGGAGGGGCGGTAAAATGGACCCTGCTGACACGAAATGCTGGGCACGTGTACTTTTCGCACCGCATGCATGTAACGGTTGCCAGGATGCCGTGCGACACTTGCCATGGCGATATGTCTGAACTGTCCAAACCCCCCACCTCGGTAGACCAACGTCTGCTAAGTATGAGTTCCTGCATGGATTGCCATCGTCAGCACAACGCGAATCTAGGCTGTCGCGCTTGTCACCACTAGGAGAGCCACCATGTCAGCGACTAAAAGCAGCCAAGTCAGTTCCGACGCCAGCGGTGACAACAGGGTTTCTCGACGCGAGGTGGTAGCAGGTCTCACGCTGACCGCAGCAGGTGCGGCGGTTGGGGCCGGCGGTGCGACCGTAGCGGCGCGCATCGTTCACACGGATCCAACGGGTCGAGCCCTCGATAAGCCGTACGTACGGGGGGCGGAGCACTTTGGAAGGCTCGAGTCGCGCTGGCTTGCGACCTCTTGCGGCCAGTGTCCGGCTGGATGTGGGGTACGGGTTCGGGTAGTGGAGGGGCGTGCGGTCCACATTGATGGGAACCCGGCCAATCCGGTCAACCGCGGTGGCATTGGGGCGCGGGGCATGTCTGCGTTGCAGGCACTGTACGACCCAGACCGGATCCAAGGGCCCTTGTTGCGTGATGCTAGCGGCAAGTTGGGTCCTATCCCCTGGGACCGGGCAATGGCGCTCTTGTCCGAAAAGCTTGGAGCCGTACGCCAGGCGCGTCCCGAGTCGCTGCTAGTGATGAGTGGGGCCGAGCGTGGCTTCATGCACGAGCTCCTTTCACGGTTCTGCACGGCGTTTGGGACGCCGAACTTCATCGACGGCAAGTCGACTCGGAGTGCAAGCTTGACTGGGGCGATGCGCACTGTGCTGGATTCTCCAGAGATACCGGCCTTCGACTGGGCGCGCGCCGATCATGTGCTGAGCCTTGAGGCGGGTTTTCTTGAGGACTCTTGCCAATCGGTGTACCTAGCGCGTGCTGCTGGTGAGATGCGCAGGGGGCGGGGTCGCCATCGGGCGACTCTGGTTCATCTTGGGCCCCTGTTTGACCTGTCTGCGTACAATGCGGACGAGTGGATCCCGATGGCGCCGGGAGGGAGCTGCTCGCTGGCACTCGGCCTTTGCCATGTGCTGTTGCGCGACAAGCTTTACGACAAGGATTTCGTCGAGCACGTGGGAGCAGACTTCGATGCGTTTGCTACCATGGTGCGTACAGGGTTTTCACCCGACAAAGTAGCAGCATCCACCGGGATTTCAGCGGCGGTCATCGCGCGGCTTGCCGAGGATCTGGCGGCACGTCGCCCGTCGTTTGCGTTTGTTGACGAGCGGTCGCTGTCCTATTCAAACGGATTTCAGACTGCGCTGGCAGCCTTTGCGCTCAATGCGCTTCTGGGGGCTGTGGGGCCATTGATTCGGCCGCAGCGCAAACCTCCGTTTGCGTTCTGGCCGGCCTTCGAGTCCGATGATGTTGCCCGTAGCGGGCTGAAGGTGCCCCGTCTCGACGGAGCTGGAACAGCTGCCTTCCCTCTGGCGACCTCGGTGCATGAGGCTTTGGTCGAAGCGTTGTTGTCTGGAGGGCAAAAGCCCGAGGCGCTGCTGCTCTACCGAGCCAATCCATTGTTTGCGAGGATCCAGCCCAAACGTTGGCGCAGTGCGCTCGAACGCATTCCGTTCATCGTCAGCTTTTCCCCGTATCTTGATGAGACCGTGTCATCCATTGCCACCCTTGTGTTGCCGGATCACACGTTTTTAGAGCGTTGGGAGGATGCTGGCGAGGCGCCAGGTGTTGGCTTCCCCGTGGCGGGGGTGCGCAGGCCCGTCGTTGACCCGATGCTTGACACGCGTGCGAGCGGCGACGTGTTGCTGGAATTGGCAAAGGGACTGGGAGGCTCGGTTGCCAGTGCATTCCCATGGCGGACCTTTCGCGCGGCGTTGGATGTTCGGTTGCGTGGGCTTTTCGAAGCGAAGCGCGGCTCCATTGTAGCGCCCACGGAAGACGGCTTCATGGCGCAGCTTTTCAAGGAAGGGGTTTGGAGCGACGACAAGGCTGACCCTGTACCGATCAAGATGTTTTCCTTTTCTACGCAATATGCAGAGCCTGAGTGGGACGGGCCAATGGAGTCGTTTCCTTTGAAGCTGCTTGTGTACAGGCCTCTTGGGTACGCTGAGGGGGGGGGAGCCAACCTACCATGGCTTCGACAGCTCCGTCCCCGTCCGAAGTCAGACTCTTCGGTTACGCAGGCGACGCTTCATCCTGACTCGGTTGCTGGGGTGGCGCATGGGGACACCCTGGAGATACAGAGTCCTTATGGTTCCATTGTGGTGCAAGCGTGCATAGACCGTCGCATGGTACTTGGGAGCATTGCGGTACCCATGGGAGGGGGACACGAGGCGTTTGGGAGGTGGGCCATGGGACGAGGCGTGAACGTGATGCACTTGCTTCGACAGGGGGCTGCGGGGCCGACTGGGGCCACGGCAGTTTGTACGACGCGGGTGCGTGTAACGCGAAAGGGGACTGCGTCGTGAGCTGGTTTGCGCGCGCACTAGGCGGTCTACGCAGCCTACGTGGAATGATGTCCAGGCGCAACGTGCTAACGCACGGACTGGCGTCCATTGCGGGGCTTACGGGCACGTTGGCTGGGTCCAAGACGGCGCTTGCCAGTTTAGCACCGCGCAAACAACATCGTCGATGGGGCATGGTGATCGATCTTGATCGCTGCACGGCGTGTGGGGCGTGCGTTGTGGCGTGTCGACAGGAGAACAATGTTCCGACCATACAGAGTACGCAAGACACGCGCGCTGCGCAGATTGAGTGGATGAGTCAAGTTTGGAGGGAGCCGACGGAGCGCGGGGGGACCCCTGAGATGCTTCCGTTTCCGTGCCAGCACTGTCAGAATGCTCCGTGTGTCAAGGTCTGTCCGGTGGGGGCGACGTACAAGGACGACGAAGGGGTGACGGCGCAGATATGGGATCGCTGCATTGGGTGCCGGTATTGTATGGTGGCCTGTCCGTATGCACGAAGGTTCTTCAACTGGGTCGAGCCAAGTTGGGAGGGGAGCCTTGTGCAGCTACTGAATCCAGACGTTGGGACACGTCCAGGTGGAGTAGTGGAGAAGTGTACGTTTTGCCAACACCGTCTTCAGGACTTGAAGGAGCGAGCGGCGGTCGAGGGGCGGGCGCTTCTGGATTCGGAGCTTCAGCGACTGCCTGCGTGTGCGTCGGCGTGTCCAGCACGAGCGATCACCTTTGGTGATCTCGAGGACCCGTCCAGTACGGCGAGCGAACAGGCGCGCAGTCCGCGAGTTTTCCGGCTTCTAGGTGACTTGGGTACGGAGCCGAATGTCCTTTATCTCAAGCGGGATCGCAGGTTGTGAAATGGATGACGCGGACGACGTAGTTCAGCTCCCTCGGGCGAACGCAGCCTGGTATGGGCTTCTTTTGTGTGCATTGGTTCTCCTCGGGGTTGGGGGGTTTTGCTTCGCGTGGCAAACCCAGCGAGGGTTAATCACGACAGGGTTGCGCAATCCCGGATATGGCGGTGCGGCCTGGGGGCTTTATATTGCCTTTGACGTTATTTTCAGCGGAGTAAGCTTTGCGGGCATCGTGCTCACTGCCGTGTGCCGGGTGTTTTCGATCCAGGCGCTCAGGCCTATCACGCGCATGGCGCCTCTCATGAGCATCATTGCCATTATGGCGGGTGGTGGAACAGTAGTGGCCGACCTTGGACGTCCTATCGACGGCCTAATGAAGCTTCCGTACCTTGCGAGGGCGTCATCGCCGTTCTACGGGACCTTTACGATGGTGGCTTCGGGCTATCTGTTTTCGAGTGTGGTCTACTTTATTCTCGACGGACGGGCAGACGCTGCAAGGCTGGCGACCACGACGCGTCCGCCGCTGTCGTTGTTGTACCGACTTTGGGGCGCGGGATACCGGGATACGCTGGACGAGAGACTACGGCACCAACGGGCGACGCTTTGGCTGTCGCTTGGAATTATCCCGTTGCTTTTCATGGCGACTTCGACGCTGGGGTTTGTGTTTGGCATTCAGGTGGGACGTCCCGGGTGGTACAGCGCGTTGCAGGCGCCAGCGTTCATTGCGATGGCGGGTCTTGCAGGGACTGGCATGTTGGTGTTGCTGGCAGTGACCGCACGAAAGTTCTTTGCTGCGCCGATCCCCGATGCGACCATTGGGTGGCTAGGGAATACACTCTGCGTCCTGGCGTTCATTTGTCTCTACTTCACCATTGTCGACGAGCTGACTGTTGGCTACGGCGGTCCTGCTGTCGACCGAGCTGTGATCCACGAGATTGTGGCCGGGCACTTTGCGGTGTTCTTCTGGGGCTTCGTGGCGTCGCTGATCGCGACGCTGTTTATTCCACTAGTATTGTACATTCGCGGTCGGGTGTCGGTCGGGTGGATTGGGGTGGCCGCGGCCTTCGCCACTTTTGCGGCGGCTAACAAGCGTTTGCTCATCGTGGTTCCCTCGCAGACCCATGGTTCACTGATCGCGCTTGGGACCGGGAACTATGCGCCATCCTGGGTTGAATTCGGTGTCACCGGAGGTCTGATCGGGATAGCGATGCTCATGGCTGTCTTGGCCGTTCGCGTGATCCCTCTAGTGCCCAGAGTACCGGTATCTGATGGACGAAAGAGCATGCGTCCTCAGTTCGAATGGAGGCGCTCGGCGGCAACCCTAGGGACTATCGTTGTTGCTCTGTGTGTTGGGGCTATTGGTTTGGCAGATTCGTTCCGATTGTTCTCGGGACGGGAGCTTGACTCGAAGATCCCCTTCGGCCCATCGCTGTGTGCTCTCGGCATCATGATGCTGTTTGCCTCTGCGGGCATCTACGAGCTATTTCCTGGCCGCGTTTCGGAAAAACGCATCTGAGCTTGGTGATAAGAAAAGGAGTGATGTCCGATGCTACAACAAGGACGGTGGGCGCTTGTGGCGCTTCTGTTGGTCGGGTGCACGGGACCAGCGGGATCCAATGGTGCGGCGGGGCAAAATGGAGACGCAGGAGCTTTGGGAACGCCAGGAGAAGCGGGCGCTCCAGGAGCACCAGGGGATGCGGGAGCGTCGGGACGCAACGCATTTATCACCGGTGCAAATGTAAGAGCTCAGATCACGGGTGCCCAGCTCGCTTCCCCTGGCGGTGCGTCGACGGTCACCTTCAAGTTGACCGATGGGGCAGGCAAGCCGCTGGACATGTATGGCGTCTATAGCCCAGGAACCTATCAGGTCCGGTTCATTCTCGGTCGCCTGAACTCTGGAACCACAGGCAAATACACGAACCTGACGACCTATGTCAGTGCCGCGGGCGTGACACCGCTGCCAAGCTACGACCGAAATGGCACCTACGACGACCTTGGTGATGGCGTCTACGTGTACCACTTCGGAAAGACCGACATCGATCTCAGCGACCTCACCAAGACGCACACCGTAGCGATGACTGTCCGGCGCACGTTGGATGGGGTCGACTATGTGGCGAACGCGACGTACAACTTTGTGCCCAATGGAAGCCCGGTGACCGCCACGCGCTCGGTCGTGAAGACGGCGTCGTGCAATCAGTGCCATACCCCCCTCTTGGCACACGGAACCCGTGCTGACGTCAACCTCTGCGTGCTCTGTCACACCGACGGAGTGACGGACCCGTCGAACGCGACGCAGTCCATTGACTTTCGCGACCTAGCCCATGGCATTCACATGGGGGCGCGTCTGCCGAGCGTTGTGGCGGGCGGCGCTTTCAAAATTAATGGGGCTGACTTCTCTACGGTGAAGTTCCCGCAGGACCAGCGCAACTGCAATGTTTGCCACGCGTCGGCGACTCCTTATGTCCCCGTTGCCAGCATCGCCAATTGCGGGTCTTGCCACAACTTGACCTCCTGGGAGTCGCCGACTCCAGCTGGAAAGCGGAGGCACATGGGCGGTGCACCCAAGACTGACGCGCAGTGCAACGAATGCCACGCCGCTGGTATGGACTATGGCACCGATAAGGTGCACTACTCCCTTGACGTATCGAGCAGCACGGCTGCCATTCTCGATCCAGCAGCACCAACGATCGCGTTCCAGAGCGTCAGCGCGACCTACACGGCCGCTTTGTCTGGTCGGATCCAGGTATCCTTCACACTGGTGGACAAGACCGGGACTGCCATTGCCCTGCTCAATCCGGACGGCACCGCCACAGGCAACCTCTCCAGGCTTGTCGTCAACGTCGGTGGCCCCACTACGGATTACGCCGCACAAATGAGTATCACCATTCCGACCGCGGCGAACACGTCGACTCCAGGGCTAGTTGCGGGCGTAGGCGGTGGGTACGTCTACACCCTTTCACCAAACCCGCTCCCCGTGGTGACTGCAACCGATCCACAGCCAACCACTGGTACCTATGCAGTGGGGCTCGAAGCGCAGTGGTACCGTAGTGACGGCGCAATTATTACAGCGTTGAACCCGGTCGCGTACTTCTCGCTCGACGGGGCACCGATTGTCCCCCGACGTCAGGTAGTGGACCGCACCAAGTGCAACAGTTGCCACTTTGACTTTGGCAGGACCGCGATTTCCGGAAAGACGCTGACCTGGATTCACGGGGGGCGGCGTAACAACCCGGAGTACTGTGTCATGTGCCACAACCCCAACAGGGTCAACGTGCCTAACATCTACGCTGTCCCAGCGAGTCCCGAGGTATCGGTCAACTTCAAGGTTTTAATCCACAAGATCCACATGGGCGACAAGCTCACCCAAGGGTACATGCTCGGTGGAAACCCCGCGCTGTACGCTGCAACTAGGGGAGATGCCGGAGCAGGGAATTATGTCTATAGCGATGGCCGCTACCCTGGAAACCAGGCTGTCTGCTGGGCTTGCCACGTCGAGACAAGCTATTTCGCTTCCGATACGACTACACTGGGACGGCTAGAGACCAAGTCGAACATCGCTATTTGCTATGATTCGATCGATGCCGGTGTTGTCGACGCTGCCGCGCGGTGCAGCGACGCGGGGAGTGCCCGCACTGCTGTCTACACACCCCCTCTGACGTCAGCGTGTACGGCTTGCCACGACTCCCCAAGCGCTACGGCCCACGCCTACGTGAATACCCAGCCCGGGTCCTCGACTATCAACGGAAAGCCGGTCGAAGCCTGCGCTACCTGTCACCGCGTGGGCGCGATCCAGGACGTCCAAGCCGTGCACGTCAGGAAAGTCTTGCTTCCCAATATCTCTCCCGCTCCGTAACGAAGACAAGTTCCGGCTGGGCGCCTGAAGCATGGACGCCCAGCTGGTTTCCTGAGACATTGCAAAGCATGTCTCCGGAGTCCAGGGTGGCCATCTGCGCTGATGTTCGTGGGCATTGTAAGGAGAGCCTGCGGGAGCATCGACGGAGACCAGCCGTAAGCTAGCCTCCACAGGGACCCGCGGGGCCCTGGTTGTCCTGATCGGCATCTTCGCTGGGATGGTTCCGAACGGAGGGCCGCAAGTTGTGCCCCCTCCGGGTAGGATATGGGTTCTGAACGTATGGCGGAAGTCACGATGGCCAAAGAGCCCATTCGGATGTATTGAGCCCGCGCTACGCCCCTGGTTTGCCTCTCACGGAGATCGCCTATGCCGAAAGTGCTTCATGTCTTGCGTAAGTTCGAGCCGGCCGAATGGGGGGGCATCGAAACGCACCTGGTGGGGCTGATTCCCGAGCTCGATCGACTCGGCTGGCGTTCTGAAGTGCACGCCCCGCAAGAAACACGGACCGACGGCACTCCCCTGCGTGACGTCGGAGCCATCTTCCGAACGTTTCGAGCGTTCTACCCCTACGTTGGCATGGGGCCCGAAGCGCGCGCGCGCCTGGTCGCAGCTGGGGGAAACCTGGTGAGCCTCGACGAAACCGCTCGCCTTGTCCTCGACAGGCAGGCAACACTGTTCCATGTCCATACGCTTGGTCGACTGGGGGGCATCGTCCGGACAGCCGCGCGCCTCACGGCACGTCCCTACGCCGTCACCCTCCACGGCCCCGTGCTCGCCAATGCCGACGGGGTCCAAGAAGACGCACGAAGGCGCACCCAAGGGCTCCTCGACCTCGGTGCCCCGTTTGGCGCGCTCGTCGGGGCGCGTCGCGTGGTCCACGACGCCAACCTTGTCTTCACCTTGAACAGCAACGAGCACGACCTGTGGCTCGGCCCGCGCAAGGGCAACCACCTCGAACGCATCGCTCATGGCGTCGACCTCCGTCGTGCCACCCACGACAACCGTGCGAGCGCCCGTCGCCGTGCAGGAGTTGGCTGCAACCCGTTTGTCGTCATCGGTGCACGTCTCGATCGCGCCAAGGGACAAGCACTGGCCCTCGAAGCGTTTGCGCGAGCAGCCCCCAAGGAGCTTCATCTGGTCCTTGCAGGAGCACCGGTCGACAAGGCCTACGCCGACGAGCTGGCAACCCAGGCAAAACCTCTAGGAGACCGGGTCCACCTTCTAGGTGGTGTCTCTCCCGCTGTTGCCCGAGCGCTCTTTGCTGAGGCCCACTTGGCGCTGGTCCCGTCCCTTGCCGAGCCTTTTGGCATCGTGCTGCTCGAAGCCTGGGCCGAAGGGACCCCAACGCTCTTCTCCCATGTGGACGGTCTTCAAAACATCGCCCAGACGACCGGAGCGACTGCCGGAGCTATCCACGGTCCCACCATCGACAGTTGGACCCGGGGCCTCACGACTGCGCTGCAAGACCAGGAGTTTCTCGACAAGGAGCGGCAGGAGGGCCCCTCCCGCGTGGCGCGCCACTATTCGTGGCGTTCGCTCGCGTTGACGTTGGCCTCCGCCTACCGACGTGCTCTCGACAAGGTCCTATGACGCTCGTTCTACTTCGCGACGACGATCCCAACGCCACCACGCCTCCCGACCGTCTCGAGCGCGCCTACCAGCCGCTGCTTGATGCTGGCTTTCCTGTCAACTTCGCAGTGATCCCTGAGGTCGCTCTCGACACGCGAGCTCCAGACGGCGTCCGCGAGCGCTTTCTCGACCCTGACTCCCCCGACTGTGCCGACGACATGCCGCTCCTTGCCGACACTCCATTGGCTGTCTGGCTACGTCGCCACGAACAGGCGACCGACGTGTTTCTCCATGGGTTCTCGCACCGGCGACGTCGCGCGGAGACCGAGTTTGGAGCGCTCTCGCGTGACGAAAGTGTTCCACTGATCCGACAAGGTTTAGAGACCCTGAGCAATGCACTCGGGCGGACTCCCATGGGCTTCGTACCGCCCTGGGATCGTCTCTCTCGAGGGGCGGTCGATGCTGTTTTCGAGCATCTCGACCTGGTATCGACGGGTTGGATCGATCGTCCTCGGCTCCCCATCACAGCTTGGCCGGCGTATGTTGCAGAGCGCCTGGGACAACGCGAAGCCCTTCGGGTACGTCGCGGCTGGTTGTTGCGGCACCGTGGGGGGAAAATCCTGGGGACGACGTCGCCGGACGCTGTTGCGGCTCTTGTCGACGCCATGACCGCGGGGGCCGACGTGGGGGTGATTGTGCTGCATCACTGGATGTTCTGGGATCAACCGGAGCCACATCGTGTCATTGTAGCGTTGGCTAAGGCGCTTTTGAGGCGACAGGTGGTGACCGTTCGGCAGGCGTTGACCCATCTGGACCAGCTTCCCGTGGTGCGGTTATCTCTTCGGCGCGGTCTTCTCGGTTTGTAACCGATGTTCGTACTGGTGGTTTCCAACCTGTATCCCCCTGACGTGCTGGGGGGCTATGAGCTTCTGGCACAGGACATCGTTACCACTCTTGCAGGACGTGGCCATCGGGTCGAGGTGCTGACAACGAGAACCGACGCAAGCCAAGGGACAGAGACCGTGACGCGCACGCTGCGTTTGGCTCGTCCTTTTGGCTCCGCGCCTGGGAGCGACCGGTTGCGGCATCTGCTGGCCTACGGTGTCAATCGCGCAGCCACGCGTCGGCTGCTTCGCGAGCGCGGGCTCCCCGATGTTGCACTGATCATGAGCCTGCGACGTCTAGGGCTTGCGCCACTGCGGGGGCTCCAGGAGGCAGGGGTTGCGACGGTTGTCACTGTGAACGACGACTGGCCGCTGGCGTATGCTAAGCGCTCGGGGGCTGGAGTGCGGTCGGCTGTTGAAGCGGTCCTGTTTGCATATAAGACGTGGGATACGGGGGACGTATCCGAAGTGGTTTATCTGTCCGATGCGGTGCGGCGCGCAGTGTGGGGGGCGGGAGTGTTGTTTCCGTCAGGAACGGTGCTTCCTCAGGGGGTGGATCTGCGGCGGTTTGCTCCGCGGTTGTTGCGACCGGTTGCAGCGGCTCCGGAGCTGCTGTTCGTAGGACGGCTTCATCCGAGCAAGGCGCCGGAGGTTGCCCTTGAGGCGCTTGCAGTGCTTCGCGGACGGGGGCTAGACGCGCATCTGCGGATGGCGGGGGAAGCCGACGACGTTGGGTATCTTCGAGCGCTTCGAGCGCTGGCAGACGAGCTAGGTGTAGCGGCGCAAGTGGAGTGGCTGGGGAAGGTTGCACGCGAGGAGCTTCCCGACGTGTACAGCCAAGCTGACGTGTTGTTGTTTGCGTCGCGTCTTGCGCATGAGGGGCAGGGGCTGACGTATCTGGAGGCGATGGCGAGTGGGGTTGCAGTGGTGGCCTATCCGAGCGGAGGTGCCTTGGAGTTTCTCGATCGTTTCACAGATGCGGTGGGACGTCCCCGGGAGTTGACGGGGGAGTGCTTTGCAGACGAGGTGATGCAGCTCTATTGCGATGAGGGGCTGACAGCACGACGGGTGGAGGCGGGGTTACGGGTAGTTCGCGAGCACGGGTCATTAGAGACGTATGGGCAGGCTCTTGAAGCGATTTTACAGCGCGTGACGCGTTGAGTAGGGGGCATCTAGTAGCTCGCTCCGACACCCGCTACGTGGTCGCGACCATCCCGGACCCTCCCCTTCTACCCGGGACCCAGCCCGGGTAAAGCAGCCGTCTCCTCTTTGAAAGTGGCCGTCTCCTCTTTGAAAGTGGTCGTCTCCTCTTTGAAAGTTGTCGTCTCCTCCTTGAAAGTGGCCGTCTCCTCCTTGAAAGTTGTCGTCTCCTCCTTGAAAGTGGTCTTCTCCTCTTTGAAAACAGATAGTACGTGAGCAGGCACCGCAGGCCAAAACGGAGTATGGCGGGAATGGCGGGTCTCGATCTGGACGTGGTTTATCACTGATGTGAACGTCACCTGCAGCTTCACTTTCACCACCACGGTGGCGAGTGGCTGGGCCTAAGCCGTGACGGTGTTTACCCAGCCCACGCGCCCGATCGAAATCTGCACGGTCTCCAACGGCACGGGCACGGTGACGGGGACCCCCATCAGCAACGTGGCGGTCACCTGCTCCACAATGGTGACAGTCCCCAGCGGAACTATGAACCTGATGGACCTCACGGAGGTGACCGTGAGCGCCTACGCCAGTTGCGTGACCGCCACCCAGTGTGCACCACGCTTGCAAACTACAACGGTAACGTTGGCGCCACGACAGTCGTGGGCTCTTATCCTTCCTGTGCAAGCAAGCTCGGTATTCAAGACCTGGCCGGGAACGTGCTTGAGTGTACGAGTGGCGAGAACCTGGGGTTGCTTGGGGGGTCCTATGTATACCCTTCGTCGTTCCTGCGCGCGGCCTTTCGCCTCAACTTCGTCCCGTTGAACCGCGACAGCAACTACGGGTTCCGGTGCGCGAGGACTCCGTAAAAGCGAAGTACGGACGCGGCTGCTTCACTGTGGTCTTGCACAAACTCCTGATCCCTGATACATGAACCCCTGATCCGATCCTAGTGGCTACCCCGGGGTGTCCAAGGACTTCCGCTGCAGTCTACTACCGTCGCCTGCCCTGCCAGCCGGGAGCCCCCGCCTGCGGAACACCATATCCCGGATTCCACGGCTGTGGCTGGGGGCGAGGACGTCCCGTAGCTCTCCCTATCGCGTCCCTCAGCCTATGCAGCTCTTGACGAAGCGGCGCGATGAATTCCGCGCTCACCGTCATCTTTCGCCCGCGCATCGCCCTCGCCGAATGCCACTTGCTAAGTCCAAGTCGCGACGCCGCTTCCACGAACTGACGTCCCGGTGCCCCGCCCCACGACGCAGTCGCTTTCCACCCACCAAACGCGGACGCCACGACGGAAAGCTCCTCTGGTGTCATGTTCCCGAGCAAGACCTCGTCCTGTAAAAACTCCCGTATGATCAGCCCCTTTCGACGTACCAGTACCCCCAAGATGACCAGAAACGCTGCCAGAAACAGCAGCCACAAAGGAAGCATCACCAACCAGAGCATCCCGCTGATGGTGGCCGACGTGTTCCACACCGAATGCAGAAACACCGCCGCGCCATAGCCCCCTAACGGCGCAAGCCAACGTACCCACGTTCGGTCCGACTCCCGCGCCATCCCAAGGCCAATGCCCGTCATGGAGGTGTAAAGCGGATGCCCCCAGGGGGAGAGAATCCCGCGCAAGACAAACAGCGTCGCAAGCTGCTCGCCTCCCCCCGCTATCACAGCTCGCTGGTAGTAAACGATGTTCTCGATGCAGGCAAAACCGAGAGCAACAAAGGTGGCGTAAATCACCCCGTCCACAACGCCGTCGAACTCGCGCCGCAAAAAGTAAAACACCCCAAACACCCCAAGCCCCTTGAAAAACTCCTCGACAAGAGGGGCCGATACGCAACTCGCCACGAGCGCTCCAATCTCCTTGCCTCCAACCGCCGTCGCCCCCACTTGGACCGCCGTGTTGATGAGGCCGGAGAAACCGACGGCTCCGACCCCACCCCAGAGGAGTACGAGCCCCAGCGCCCACCAGGGCTCCGGATCGAAGCGATCCAGGATCTTTGGAATCCAAATGTAGACGGCGAGGGCTGGAAGCGCACAGAGCGCACCAATGCCCATCGCTTCGAGATCGTCTCGATTCGACGCCAACGCGGGAAGAATAAACAGGGCCAAGATGAACAGACCACCTAGACCGATCAGCACGAGGTAGAGCGCAAGACCCACCGCTTTGCGGGTGCTTTCGGGATCACGCCGGAGCAAAGGACGCATGCGCTGAACTCTACGACGTTTGCAGCTCCGCAACACAAGGACATCGACGTGCATGTGCCCGAGCACGGCAGCGAAGATCACGATGGCCAAAGAGCCCATTCGGATGTATCGAGCCCGCGCTACGCCCCTGGTTTGCCTCTCACGGAGATCGCCTATGCCGAAAGTGCTTCTTGTCTTCACCTTGAACAGCAACGAGCACGACCTGTGGCTAGGCCCGCGCAAGGGCAACCACCTCGAACGCATCGTTCATGGCGTCGACCTCGGTCGTGCCACCCACGACAACCGTGCGAGCGCCCGTCACCGTGCACGAGTTGGCTGCAACCCGTTCGTCGTCATCGTTGCACGTCTCGACCGCGCCAAGGGACAAGCACTGGCCCTCGAA
>CAITRH010000123.1 GCA_903894755.1 uncultured delta proteobacterium | reverse complement strand
TGCCTGGCTGGTGGTGACCGACCGCGGAAAGCGATTGCGCATTGCCAACGATCGTCTGGGACGGTCCCTTTGGTTGACGCAGGCGGAGGAGCAGTTCCAACGCGCCGAAACGGAAGCCCGACGCGCCGAAATGGAAGCCGAACGCGCGAACGAAGCAGAGAGACGGCTTGCGGAGCTGCGCCTTGAACTGGCCGCCCTCAAGAAGCGCTAAAGCAACGGCCCGCCAAGTCACGGGGGCCGACCGCGATAGTGCCGCACGGCATGCGCTAGCCACGCCCGTACCCCCACGAAAAACCGCTCCGGATGCAACTCCCCGCGAAGCTCGAGAAATCGCTAGGGCGCACACAAAGACAATGCCGATGCGCCGTGAACGTGCTCGACCACTTTGTCGACGCCGTGATGCGCTGAAGTGCCAACAGCCATGACCCGAATGTTGGCCTTGGCGGCTTGCAGAAGCGATTGCAGCAACGGATCCTTCCGGCTCATGACGATGCGCCTCCCCGACTCCCCATCCTCACCTCACGCAGCGAACGCGGTTGTTGTTGCCCACGTCGTTGTGGTTGGTGTTGCCGTTGTTGAAGTTGCCGGACGAGCCAGACACCGTGCACCCGACATGCGGGTGGGACGGTACACGCCTGCGGATGCCCCGGTTCACTCCGAGGCGGGCGGACCGCACGGGAAGATATTGCACGCCCAGTCACGAGGACCCCTCGCGGGGTTTTCCCGTAACTGGCTCTGGCACATCTTTGCGGGGGCTCGCGCCCAGCACCTTGCATGGCTGGTGCTGCCAAGCCTTGCACGACCCAGACGAGAGCACTCCGGCGGCCGTCAGCCAGTTTTTCGAGACACAGGAAGGGCTACGTCTGCTGCACCGGATCATGGTGGCCGCACTTCTGGTAGTCCTGCTGATGGGAGGTGGGGGCGTCCGCTTGGTACGTCTGTTCTTGACCCTGTGTGGACTGCACGGGTTGGTCGCCTGCACCGACAGCCACCTGCACGCCCGCGTCCGAACGTTGCGAGATGCCATTGGTATGTGGGCAGATGGGCAGTGCGTGGACTTGGCGGCGACCATGAGCCCACGCTCCAGCGGGCTCTGCGTAGACGAGACATGGACCGATGGGATGTTGCTCGTCGCAATGGACCCCGTCTCGGGCTTCTTGGTGGTCGAACAACACGACGCGCGACGCGATGCTGGGACGTGGGCGTCGGCGTTGCGTTCGGGGCTTGTGGGGTTGCCAGTGACAGTCGAGCAGGTCACCGACGTTTTCCACGAGCAGAACGAGTTGTGCAGAGGGATCTTCGGGGCTCTGCGGGGCAAGCTCAGCGCAGCACACAAGGCCATCGACCAGGCGCGCAGCGAAGCCACCAAGGTGCTGACCGCGCGGACTGCGTACCTGGCTACGCCACGTGGGCCTGGGCGGCCAATCGTCTGGGACACCGCAGAAGCAGTCCAGAAATAATCAGAAGTCGTATTGGGAAATGCGGTCGTGTCGATGGCAGGGCTATAGCGTGTGAAGTCCACGAGGGAGACAAGCTCGATAGCGGTTGGAAGCCTCCAGCCGCCGCCATAGTCGCACAAGTTGGTGCAATAGGTTTTCGCATTGGCCCACGTGAAAGTCGTTGTGGTAAGGGTTTGTTGCCACGTGAGCCCGGTCACGTTGTCGTGCTCGGTGCCGTCGTGGTTGTCTGTGTAGCTCGCGAGGTTGGGCAAGCCCGCGGAGGCGGGGTTGGGCCATTGGGCAAACTCTCCGCCGACCACGCAGGCCCCCCAGGCCCCCCAGGCCCCAGGTTCCGTTGGTGCACGTTCACGTTCGCGTTTGCGTCCCGCCTGTTGTGCAGGTCTGTGAGGACGCGCCTATGCAAACACACGAGCCCCACTGACAAGTCGAAGTAACGCACGTTTGGGTCCCGTCGGTACCGCAGCTCTGCGTCGCTCCCGCTGCACGTTCCCCATCCGCCCCACACTTTGTCGCTGCAGCTTCGCTTCTGCGTTCCGGTGTTACAGTTTCAGCATGCTTGGCTCGCGGTTCCGCTTCCGGTCGCAGCGGTGCAATCTGCGTTGCGCTGGGGTAACTCTGGGTCGCGGGTGTCGCGGTTCAAACCTGCGATGCCATCCAGGTATTCCATGGCCAGGCCGATGATGCTGTCGTGCGCAGGGTCGGAGGCAATGGAATGGAACCGTACCACGTTGGGGTGTTCGACGCGGCAGAGGGCGCGTCCTTCTTCCAGAATGCGCTGGCTCTCGCTGTTCGAGCTCAGGTAGGAGCCGGAGCCCGAGCCTTGAGAGCCGGAGCCATCGGTGGCAAGGCCGAACAGTTTGAGGGCGACGGTGCGGAGCTCCGTGGTGCCATGCACCTCTTTGGCAAGGCATCGGGCTGATTGAGAAGGTCTTGAAGCGGAAGCATGGCGCGGGAACTAACGGACCAGCGCAGCGAAAGCGAGGAAGAAGCGCGAAAGTCAAGCGCCCCGAGACGCGCCTCCGGTATACTTCGGACGTGCCGAAAAACATCGAGCCCTGGAGCAAGACCGCATCTTTGTCAAACACCGGGGACCGTGCCGAGATCGCCCCTTCGCCGAAGCGCCACGATTCCGTCCCCTCCCCGCGGACCGTCCTGCTCGGCGATGTCCCCTTCGCGGAGAGCGACACGCCTGCATTCGATGACTTGCTCGTGGTCCGCGCCAAGGCCCCCTCGGTCGTCGGCTCCTACATTCCACTTCGGAAATCGGAAATGGTGCTGGGGCGACGATCCGACGCCGACGTACCGTTGGTCTTCGATGACGCGGTGTCGGGGACCCACGCGCGCATCGTGTGCAAGGACGGGGACTGGTTTTGCCAAGACGAAGGCTCGCGAAACGGCACCTTTGTCAACGGCAAGCGCATTTCGCAGCCCGTGAAGCTCGTGAACGGCGTGCAACTCCAGGTTGGCACCACGGTCTTCTCTTTCCTTGCAGCCAATTCGGCCCAGGAGGGCGACTTGCCGTTCCCCATCGCCGTGAGCCGCATCCTCGTGGAGCATCAGGCGGGCGCGTTGGCGAGGGTCAAGGCGCTGCTGGACGCGCTGGAGACAACGCTTCGTTTCATCGTGGCCACGGAGCTTGCGGTGGCACGCGAATCTGCTGCGGAGCGCGCTGCCAAGGAGCTCGCCTCGCTTGGCACCCTGAGGCCGCTCTCCACGCTTTCGATGGGACGGTGGGTGGAAATCGCCATTCGCCTCGCGTCGATCGCTGCGGAGGGGCGCGACCCCCATGTTGCCGAAGTGGCCGCAGCTCTCCTCGACAGGTCCGACTCGGTGCCCCTTGCAGACCGGCTACGTCAGGCGGTCACCTTTCGCAACAAGCAGATTGGGCACGGGAGGATCCTCAATGAGGAAGCGTACCGGGCTGACGAAGAGCCACTGAGCGAGACTTTTTCGAAGCTTCTTCAGGCGGTCCGCCCCCTCGCCCGGCACACCCTGGTGAGCGTGGCCGAAATGGAATTCCGAGGGGGAAAAATTGCCTACACCTTCTATGTCCATGGAGGACCGCTGGAGTTCTTTACCACCATCAAGCGCGACCTCTCGGCCATGCTCGAGAAGCCGTGGTGCTATCTGCTGCGCGACACGCTGCCGCCGCTGTCTCTTGCACCGCTGGTTTTCTGTGAATCCTCCCCTGTGAGCCGCAAGCTCGAAGTGTTCCTGGCCGATGGGATTGTTCTGGGGCCGCAAGGGGCAAAGGTCACCAGCCGAGGCATCACGTCGAACGTGCCCCTCTCCGTGGAGGTGCAGTGGAACGAACAGGTGGCATCCATGTTCGAGAGCGCAGCGAGGCCAAAATAGCGCGCAATTGCAACGTCTTCACGGGCTGCCTGCCTGGGCCGGCGCTGCAACGGCCGCCTTCCGCCACGAGCTCAGGTCCTGCGGCTCGATGTCCACCATGGCCCCGTGCATGTCGTACACCTGAGCCCCTTTGTGCGTAAACCCAAAGCCCACAAGCCGTGTTCCAGACTGCTGCCTGTAAAGAAGCGTCCATGTGCCGGTGGAATGCCGCCGGTACACCGCGTTTTCCGTTAGCAGCCACGGACTGCCTACCTGGTCCAGTGCCATGGCCACCGGTGCGCCGTCCATCTCGATGCTCTCAGCGCTGGCCCCTTCCTCACTGATGCGAACGACCGAGCTGTCCCCAGCAGCCCAGCAATCCCGTCCATACCCTGCTGCCACCAACGTCAGCGGAGGGGTGTTCGAAAGCTTTGGAATGGACTTCTCCCCGCTCAGGCCAATGGAGATGGCCAACCCCTGTTTGCCCTTGGTCCCGACCAGCACGTAACCGTAGGGCCCCGAAGCGATGGCACGGATGGTCCCAGGATAGAGATCACTCGGTCCGGTCCAACTGCATCCATCCATGCTCTGCCACATCTCGGGCATGTTGTCGCTGTCTTCCACCGGCCCTGTCACCAGCACGAGCACCCGTCCATCGCCAAACACCGCCTGCACCAGTCCCACTTCGCCGGCTCCGCCCTCACGCGTGGGGAACGGCATGTCGACTGCGCCGCCGTTTTGAAACCAGACAATCCGTTTCCCATCGATTGCGGCATAGCCGCCGCCGGGGCCCAGAGCCAGCCTGCAAGTCGACGACAACACCTCGGCAAACGGGGGATCCACACGGACCTTTCGGGCACGTCCCTCATAGAAGTAATAAAGGCGCTTTCCAGCCCGAGCCAGCACTCTGCCGTCGGTCTGAAACGCCATGGAGCCGGTAACCAACGTGTCGATGGTTTCAGGTGTTCCTGTTTCCGTGTCCCGGATAAGCCGAGCGGGCTGATGGGTGATCCGAACCGGCATCTCCGGTGAGCCCTGCCATGGCTTGGCCTGGATGACCGTTCGTGGCTTCTTTTCGCGTGCCGCCCGATGTGCCCAGACCCCCTCGACCTGCCGAAGCAGGGGGAGCAGATCCTGACCGAATTCCTCGACCGTGACGTACCGCTCCGCGGGTTCGTAGTGCGCGACGTTACGCAGGTACCTTTCGAGCGCCTGCGCCGGTTCCTTGGTCTTCTCTTTGAATGCCTCGAGGAGCGGTTGTGGGAGCCGCGCTGCCCCTCCCTTTGCAAGGACCAGGTCGAGTTTTTGAAGCAGGGACGTGTCGATGGTGAACGCCTCGTGCAACCTATGGGAAGTTAGAAGACTCCTTCGGCTGCCACGGACAGACCAGCCGTAGTCCTCGCCAGCTTTGCACCAGGTTTCGCCACCCAGAATGTACCAACATACGGCAGCCAAGGCGTGCACGTCGGTCCACGTGCCAATCAATGGGTTCCTTTCCCCAAACACGCTGGCCAACTGTTCGGGGGACGCGTACCACTGGGTGTAACCGCCGGCGGTCTTCAGGTTGGCCAGACCTTCGATGCGGGCGATGCCATAGTCGGCAATTTTCGGTGTTTCCCGGTCGAGGGGCCCGACCACGAGGATATTCTCTGGTTTGAGGTCGCGATGAATGATCCCATGTTTGTGCAGGACACGAACTCCCTGGATCATCCCTTCGATGAGCCTTGCGGCGCGCGCAGGGTCTACCTTTTCCCCCTTCAGGACCCGTCGGGTAAGGTCATTGCCAAGCTGACTGCTATCCACACACTCGATTGCAATCCATGTAAGGGGCTCCGGAGCGAATCCACTCGCTTGAACCGTGACATCGCCGGCGCCAAAGAACTGGATCAGAAAGTCACATGGAGGCACCTCCTGCGAAATCCGCTGGAGCGCGATGACTTCTTTTGAAAAGATGACGGCGGGGTCGGTCCCCGCTTTCGCCAGCTCGTGTTTGGCCTCAGGGGTCATGATTTTGACCGCAACCCGCCCTGGCGTGCCCTTGGCGAGCTTGGAGGACGTTGGGTCTGTTTCCGCAAGAAACACCGAAGCCATCCCACCGGTGCCCAGGCATTGGAGAAGGCGCAGCCCCGTCGAAACTTGGTCCACGGGATCGACGATGACCGGATGGGTACGTGCCAAATCGGAGAGATCCCCTTGGTCGCAGTGCAATGTCTCTGGAGTCAAAGCCACCGTTGGAGCGAGCGACATTGCGTCGGGGGGCAAATGCTCTGGGTCTTTGATGAGCCGAGTGGTGGATCGGACCATGGGTTGCGTCTTGGGCATCTTGGGCTCCGACTCGACCGGTGCGGTGGGGGGCGAAGCCTTGCGACGCATCATCGCGACGATGACCGCGCCCAAGACCACGATGACGCCGAGCAAAATGAGAACAGCCAGGTTCATATTCATCCGAATTCATCGGATCGCACTCTCGACCGGATGTCAATAGCTCCCGGCCCCTCACCCCCCTCGACAACGAGCCAGCCCCCGTGGAATCCTCACCCCCATGCTTCGTCGCCCGCTGCTCCTGCTCCTTCTCGTGCTCCTCTCCTGCGGAACCCCGCCGCGCCCCATCCCACCATCGCCTCCCGTCACCGACGCCGGCCCCACCCCCTGCGACCAGGCGCGCCAAACCCGCCAGCGGATCCCCCAGCTCCTCGACGAAGGGAAACTCCATCGCACCACCGTGGTCCTAGGCGAGGCCAACGCCATCTGCCCCACGGAAGCCCACCTCACCTGGGCCGACGAAGTGGAAACCCTCGCCGAGCTGGGACGCTACACCGAAGCCCGCAGCCTCCTCGCCAAGCCCTCCGCCGGCGTCACCGCAGAGCGCAAGTCACAAGTCGAGGCGAAGGTCAACGCACTTCTCGCAGACCGCGACAAGAGCTTCGCCGCCACCGACGAGGCGAAAAAGCCCATGAGGGAGGTCTACGTGCAGGCCGATCGGCACATGCAGCAAGGCCTCGAGGCCGAAACCCAAGGGGACTCCCCCCGAGCCGACCAGGAAAACCGCCTCGCCTTCGACGGATTCCTCGAGGCATGGCGTCTTTGGCGTCCCAATGGCCAGGCGCTCCTGCAGGCGGGACTCCTCGCAAAGGAAAAGCTCCACCAGCCCGCAGTTGCGCAGCGGCTCTTCGACCGCGCCCTTGTGGAACTGGAACGCTTTACAGGCGGGGCGCAGGTGCACTTGGAGGTCCCCGATGGTTTCCAGGGGTCCACGCAGCTTGTCTACCAGGGGGCGCGGGTCGTGGTGGCCCATGGACGTAGTGTTACCGTGTACGCCGCCAGCAGCATGCGCCCAGCGCTGCGCTTCGAGGCCCACGAGACCCCAGTGAGTGCACTGGCGCTCTCCCGCCGCGGACTGGCCACTGGCTCCTTCAAAGGGGACCTGCGCCTCTGGGACCTTTCCAACGGCAAGGTGCTCCGTGCTCTGTCGTCGTCGACGCCGGTGCTCTCTCTTGCGGTTTCCCCGGACGGCGACACGCTGGTTGCCGGCGGCATGGGCAGTCTGCGCCGGTGGGACCTGCGAAACGGCCAGCAGCTCCCGGCGCTTCCCGGGCTTCGGGGCAGTTCCGCTTCTTTCCTTGCGGTGGGGTATTCCCAGGAAGGCCATTTTGGCGCTGGCAGCTCCGACGGTGTGTTGCGGCTCTGGGACCCTCGCGGCAAGGAGCTGCGGTCCCATCGCTTGGCCGAGACCTCGGTCACTTCCTTTGCCTTTTCCCCAGACGGGCGCGTCGTCGCAGTCGGCGCCTCGGACAAGACTGTGGTGCTCTTTGAGCTGCGCACGGGGCGGGAGGTCCGACGCATGCAGGCGGCCTCTGGGGTGCTGTCCCTGGGCTTTTCTCCTAACAGCGAGGTCCTTGTGACAGGGGCTCGCGAAGGGACCCTGCAGGTCTGGGACGTGGCCACCGGGCAGGAGCGTGTCCCTGGGGCGCTGGCACATCCGGGAGGGGCGCGCTCGGTCGCAGCCTCCTTGGATGGGAGCAAGCTGCTTTCCGCCGGCACCGACGCTTCCGTGCGGGTGGGGGAGCTGCTCACGGGAAAGACATTGTATACGCTGAAAGCGCATTCCGATGCGGTGCGTTCCCTTGTCTTTTCCCCCGACAGGAAGCTGCTTGCGTCCGCGTCGGAGCAGGCAGGGGTGCGCCTCTGGGATCTCGGCACCAGCGCCAGTCGGCCCCTGAGCGGAACCCCGTCCAAGGGGCGCTCCGTGGCGTTCTCCCCGGACGGACAGCTCCTGGCAAGCGGCTCGCTGGACGGCACGATAGTCCTATGGGAGCTCGGGAGTGGCAGACAGCGTCCTTCGCTGCAGGGGCATAGGGGTCCAGTGGAGGCGCTGGCGTTTTCGCCCACGGGGGACATGTTGGTGAGCGGTGGAGCCGATGGCACGGCGCGCAGTTGGGAGGTGGCCACGGGCAAGGCGCTGGTCACGCTGGGGGGGCTTCCCGATGCAACCTCGGTGCTTTCCGTGGCGTTCGCTCCGGACGGGCGGGTGGCAATTGGCTCCAGCGATGGGACCCTGCGTCTGTGGCAGCCACGGGGGCGTGCTTCTCCACCGCTTTGGCCTCAGAACGCTCCAGTTCAGGCGGTAGCCTTTTCTCCCGATGGGCAGCTCCTCGCCTCCGCTGCAGACGGGACTGTGCGCCTCTTCGGTGCATACGGTAGAGAGCCTCGAGCGCTGGGGAGCGCTTCTCGCCGCACGTCCTCCCTCAGCTTTTCCACAGACGGTGGGCTCTTGGCCTTCGGTTCCGAAGCGGGGGATCTCGCGGTGTGGGAGGTGTCGAGCGGTGCACTCGTGGCGGCATTTCCTAGGGTGGGGGGCGCTGTGGCGTCCGTGGTCTTTTCCCCGGACGGCAAGGTGCTTTTTGCCGCTTCCTCGGACCGCAGGGTCCACCTCTGGGACGTGCGCGGAGGGCAGGGGCTCGGGGTTCTGGTTCCAGTTGGGAACACGCAAGGAGGCTACTTGCTGCATCTCCGGGGGCTACTCGACTTCGTGGGAGCGGAGGCGCGCACGCTTCCATTGTGCGTGGTAGGTCCCATCGCGGTGCAACTGGACGTATGCGAGGAGCGCTTTCGTGTGAGTGGACTTCTCTCGAAGGTCTTGGTCATGGAGCCTGGCTACACGCCAAGGCCCCCCTCACCGCCGCCGGAGAACCTAACAGTGGACGTGGTACAAATCCCTGGCGGCACCTTTTCCATGGGCTCGGAGGACGGCCGGAATGACGAGAAGCCGGTGCACCTGACCACCGTAGCCGCCTTCGCGTTGGATCGCACGGAAGTGACCGCAGCTGCGTACAAAGCGTGCGTCGATGCCCGCCGTTGTACGGCACCGGACACGGGGCGTTACTGCACCTGGGGCAAGGAAGACCGAGGAAATCATCCCATCAACTGCGTGGACTGGATCCAGGCGAGCGTCTATTGCCGCTGGGTTGGAAAGCGGTTACCCACGGAGAGTGAATGGGAATACGCTGCTCGAGGTTCCGAGGGGAGGAAATACCCTTGGGGGGACACGGAACCGAAGGACCAGCTTTGCTGGGGCTCAACGAGCCAAGGGAAAACATGCGCTGTCGGATCCTTCTCCAGCGGGCGTACTCCTTTGGGCCTCGAGGATATGGCGGGCAATGTCTGGGAGTGGACCGCTTCCAACTACTGTCCGTATCCAAGAGAGACCTGTATCGATGAAGCCCGTGTCGCCCGCGGCGGGTGCTGGGGCGACAGCTATGCCACGAGCGTCCGCGGGGCGTTCCGCGCCCACAACGGGCCTGGGCGCCGCATCTTCGACCTCGGGTTTCGCTGCGCCCGATGAAAGTTCTCTCTCCTTTACTCTTGGTTCCCTTTACCTCCGGTAGGTGCAACCCATCACATGACAGTAGCGAAGGTTGCATGGGACGCTGGTTTCACCGGGCGCAGCGAAACCCGACGCTGTTGAGGCGGTCCCCAGTCACGTTGTTGTGGCGGTCCGCCCCGCGGAAAAGCGTGGCGCCGAGGTAGACCCAATATATACCGCGGTAGACACGGGCTGCGTTGGTGCAGGCTTTGCTCGGGTACGGGCAATAGTTGGAAGCGGTCCATTCCTTGACATTTCCCGCCATGTCCTCAAGCCCAAAGGGGCTGGCTCCAAGGGGAAAAGAGCCCACTGGGCAGGTCCCAAGGGGCCCGGTCTCGCGCCAGCAAAGCTGTTGCTCTGGCTCTCCCGATCCCCACGGGTATTTCCTCCCGTCGGGCCCTCGCGCAGCGTACTCCCATTCCGTCTCCGTGGGCAAACGCTTTCCCCGCGAGCGGCAAAAGGTATCCGCCTGGTTCCAGTCCACGCAGTTGATCGGATGTTGCTCCTTGTCCGCCTTTCCGTAGTTGCAGTAGTCACCTTTGCCCGCAGCCTTGCAGCGTCCACCCGCCACGCAGGCAGTGTACGCCCCCACCGTGACCTCAGTCCGGTCCATGCAAAACGCAGCCACCTCCGCCCGGTGCCGCGGCCGTTCCTCATTGTTGCCCTCCCCCTCCGCGGACCCCATCCAAAACGCCCCCGCTGCCACCCGCAGCATCCCCGGGGGACACGCCGGCAGCGCCCGCGCGGAGGCCACCGGCGCCAAGTCGGGACCCTGCGCATGTGACGCCGCCGCTAGGAATAACCCCCCCACCATGGTCCCAAGCCCTAGGAGTCCCCACGCTGCCTTGTGCCTTTGTTTCACCGTGTCCTTCCTTTCTTGCCCCGTACGCCGTCCGCACGGTACCATGCGCTCATGGCTTCTGGACCTCCCGTCATCCATTTCGACATCGACCTTTCCGAGCTCCGCGGGGAGTGCTTGTTCACCGAGTCTCTCCTGCTCGCCTCACTGCTCACCCAACCGCTCGCTTCCCCCTTCACCGATCTGGTCCACCGCTGCGACGCGATCCGGACCGAACAGCAAATCCTCACCGACGCGATCATCCGCCAAGAAGCGCTCATCGTGGAGTGCGACCGGGACCTCGACAAGCTCGCCGACGAGGTCGAGGCCGTGGTCCGCAAGCTCGCCGGGAACGACCGTACCTTGCCGATCTACATCGCGTTTATCCCTCGCCCGCTCAACGAGCTAAAACGTCCTATCCTGGGGGCCGAGCTCGTCACCGCCGAGACGTGGCCAGAGAAGATGAAGAGCGGCCCCCCGGAGCTCGCGGCCTTCTACGACCGTACGGTTGCGCTCATCGTGCGGTGCCGAAAGGCCCTCGCCGACCTCCAGACCCTCGAGATCAAGCTCGAACAGCTCCCCATCACCGGCTCGATCAAGAAGCTCGTCGACGACACCAACAGCACCCGCGCCAAAGCCTTCGGACTTCTCGGCGAGCTCGTGCACGCCCATCCCGAGCTGCTCCTCCCCAACGATTGGCCGGGGAGGTTCTTCCGCCGCACGCGACGCAGGACCGGCACGCCCGCGTCGTTGGAAACGGTCATGGCGCAGATCGCCGTGCTGAAGACCAAGATGGACGCGCTCGAGAGGCTCCGGATCGACCTCGTGGGCCACGAAGACGTGGAGAAGCGGGCTAAGGCCGACGCCGAACGACACGATGCCGAGACGCTGCTGGCGTCCAAACAGAAGAGCCTCGACGTGCTCCAGGCGGAAATCGAAGCCCTCAAAAAGAAAACCGAGTGACAGAAACGCGCGCGGGGCTCCTTACGGTAGAGGTGTAGGCGTACAAAAGTCCGCGCGGGACCCCGACGGGGACCCATGTACGCGTAGCAACGTCGGAGTAGGCTCCCGACGGACTGTGGGGCACGCGTACGTGGGCGCTCGTGGGGGCCCGCGCGGACTTTTGTACGCGTGCTCCATGGGGGGCGGCGGCCCGCGCGGACTTTTGTACGTGTGCACCAGGGGGCGTCGGGGGCCCGCGCGGACTTTTGTACGCGTACGTGGGTCCCGGTCGGGGGCCCGCGCGGACTTTTGTACGCGTGAGCGTGACCGGTGGGGGGCCGACGCACGCGGGTGTACGCGTACTGTGGGGTCGGTGGGGGGCCTGCGCCGGAGTGTGTACATGCGCGTAGGGTCCGGTGGGGAGCCGACGCGGGGTTTGTACGTCGGGTCGAGGATTTTGGGGAGGGCCGCGCAGGGTTTTGCACGGGACTTGGGGTCACGGGTCATGTAGGAGGGCCGCAATGCTGACACGCGAGACCATCGAAGAAGCCTTTGCACGAATGAACAGCGAGCTCGATCGCCTCGGGGTTCGCGCCGAGTGCTACCTCGTGGGAGGCGCCGTGATGTGCGTCGCCCTGAATGCCCGTGCCTCGACGAAAGACGTGGACGGGTGGTTCACCGAGCCCAGGACCGTGCGACGGGTCGCTCGGTCCGTTGCGGAATCCATGGACCTGCCCGAGGATTGGCTCAATGACGCAGCCAAAGCCTTTATCCCGCCCAATGCCCGCTTCGAAGCCTGGCTCTCCATGACGCATCTCGATGTGTGTGTCGCAGACGTGCGGACGCTGCTGGCAATGAAGTGCGCTGCCGCCCGCACCCAAGAGGATGCTGCGGATATCCGCTTTCTCACGGCGCGACTTGGGCTGCAAACCTCCGCTGCGGTCCTCGAGGTTGTTCTCGCCTACTACCCCGCTGCGCGATTGCCAGTCCGGACCCAGTTGTTGCTTGAGGAGATGCTCGATGACTGCGAGTGAGCTATTGCAACAGATCCACGACAGCGAGGCAACCTTCCAGAGGCATGTCAACCAATGGATCGATGACTTCCGACGAGCCACACCTGAGGCCCGCCACCAACTGATCGCAGACCCCATCGAGCAAATGGGCCCCTACGAGGGACTCGTGGCCGCCATCGTAAGTGCCTTGTGCCGGGAGACCTCCACGGAAACCCCCACCTGGGTGGCACAGATTGGAAGCCCCGAGCCCTTTTTCGCATTCCCTGCCAGGTCCTACGCGCTCCGAGTGCGGCTGATGATCGAGTCGCCCGCACCGTTTCGCGTACGCAATGTCTTCGTCCCCGCGGACTACCTCGCTCGGGCGTGACCCTCACGGCGGATCGATCGCAGTCGCCCCCGGTTTGTTGGGAATCACTGGCACCACCGCCGTAGTCGCACGGACCACGGGCACTACCACGGGCGGCTTCTCGTGGCGGATTTCCGCCTGGAGCGCAGCAAGCTCCTTCGCGTCCTTCGCCTTCTTCACCCGCTCCTCGAGGGCCTCCAGCTTCTTCGCGAAATCCTGACGCGCCGTCTCCGCCTTCTCCCTCTCGACGCTTGCTGTCTGTCGCGCCGCTTCCGCCTCGCCCTCCGCATTCAGGGCTCGGTCCCGTTCCTCCTTCGCGTGCGCCTCGCTCGCCTGCGTCGCAGTGAGCGCTTGCTGGATCTGCTTGTTTTTCGCCCCAATCGACTTCAGGTACGCCCCGCCAGCCCCCGCAGCCCCAAGGACCAACAACAGCGCCACACTCCCCAGTACAACCCGCGCCTTCCGCTCCGCTCCTCGGCTTGCTCTCAGGAACTTCTGCGCCTTGGACGATAGGTCCACCCGCTCCCCACCCCGCTTGACCAAATCCTCGGCCGCCACCAGCCTGCGCTTTTTCCACAATCGGTCCGGGTCACCCCGCTCGGACCACTCCGCAGCATCGCGTTCAATGGCCTCAGCAAGCAATCGGTCTTCCCGTGCCTCTGTAATCCATCCTGCCAAGGTCCCCCATCGCGTAAGAAGCGCTTCATGCGCCAACGTCAGCCCGTCCCGCTCGTGCACAACCAGTCGCGCGCTCTCCAGCAAGTCCACAATGGACACGGTAACGTCCCCAGCAAAACGCTGCCGAAGCTCCACCAGCGTACGGGTCGCGCGAGTCCCCTGCGCCGTTGTCAGCGACAGCAGGATCTCCCTCACCCGCACGGACGCCAGTGGCGACAGCCCCGACACCTGCGCCAGCGTCGCGTTGGCGTGCATCTCCAGGGCGCCAGCAATCCCGCCAATGGCCGACAGCGCTGCTCGCGGAACGACCTTGCGTCCAGGATCACGTCGTTGCCAAAGTTGCGTCAACGCAAACTGG
>CAITRH010000122.1 GCA_903894755.1 uncultured delta proteobacterium | reverse complement strand
TCGTCGTCAGGGCAGCCTGGATCGTCGTCAGGGCAGCCTGGATCGTCGTCAGGGCAGCCTGGATCGTCGTCAGGGCAGCCGAGATCGTCGTCAGGGCAGCCGAGATCGTCGTCAGGGCATCCGAGGTCGTCGTCAGGGCATCCGAGGTCGTCGTCAGGGCAGCCGAGATCGTCGTCAGGGCAGCCGCGATCGTCGTCAGGGCAGCCGAGCGGCTACGGTCGTCCAGATGATGAAGGTCGGACGCTGACTGGTAGCTCGAGCCTCGCTGAAAAGCGTCGCGAGCAACGGGTGGGTAACACAGGCTCGCGTGTGTCGCGGTGCCGTGTCGACGAGAGAAAGTTGCGGTTCTCAAGATGGGTTTGGTTTAGGATGAGGACGAGAACGTGACTGTGCTGCGTTCACGCACGTAGCCGTTGAGATGAAAGAGCACCACGCTAGAGATGGCAAAGAACCTTAGTCCGTCGACTTCCGATATGAATGCGCCGCCCGAGGTCACACGAGATAGTCGGGCGAGGCCGTTGCGTCTAAGTTGAGCCTTTCAAGTTGCCATGGACCTGTTGGCTGCGCGGCCACGCGCCTCTACTCAGCGTGCATCAGCGGCGGCACATGCACCGACGCTCGATCCCGAAGCGTAGGTGGCTCCACCTGCAGTCCCAGAAAAGTCCCCCCGTTGCTGAGAGCGTAGGCTCGACGTCCGTACACCGCAGGTGGACTCGAAAACCCAGTCCCCAAGTCCACCGAATCGATCACCTCGCCGGTCCGCGGAGCCAGTAAAAACAACCCGTAACGACTGGTCCCCACCAGCATCGCCCCGGCAACCGCAACAGGCGCCGTCATTCCCCCCTCCGGCACCGCAATACGCCACACCTTTTGCCCAGTCGCAGGATCGAGCGCCCACAGCCCGGTCGTTGCGCTCGCAGCAAAAAGTAGCTTACGTTGACCAACCTTGGGCAGCGTCGCTCCCGGCGGAACCTTCGGCGCCACGGACACAGGCACCGCATGCTCCGGTTCGGTCCAAAGCACCAGATCGTAGACCCCCGTCGCACGGTCGTTCTTCCACACGGGCGTGCCGCTGTCCTCGTCAAGCGCAAACACCCCGCCCGCGTAACTCGCGACGTACGCGACCCGTCCCCCGCGCGGGCCGTCATCGACCACCGGCGTCGTGTCTACATCGAGGTAGCGGAGCGTCTCGGTAACTGCCAAACCTTGTTCGGCTTCGGCCGCAAGGTCGACGGAGAGAGGCCACTTCTCGGAGCCATCTCGCGCGTCGTAGGCCATCACGTGGCCGTCGGAATAGGCCATGATCACGAGGCCACGGTCGACGACAGGCCCTGCATAACCGGCGATTTCCATCCCCAGCGCCGGCGTTCGGTGCTGGGATGGCCACACGCTCTTTCCCGTTCGACGGTCGACTCCAAACACCGTGTCGCCGGCATTGGCAAAGTACAGGGTCTCGCCGACGAGCACGGGCGATCGGGCTACTTCCGCACCACTCGCAAACCGCCATACGAGGGAGCCATCGCTCGCGCGCACGGCATACAGCGCCCCGTCGTTGGAGCCGAAGTACACGAAGTCGAGGTCACGGTCGTAGAGCGGCTCGGACTGCACGGCGCCAACGTTTTCGAAACGCCATATCGAGCTTCCGCTGTCGGCCCGAAGAGCATAGAGGCCGCGGTCCGAAGAGCCCACGAAGACCCGTCCGCGGTGCGGGTCGATCGCGGCCCGTCCACGTTCGTAGCTCTCTCCGGGTGTTCGCCCCGATACGGTCAAAGGCCTACGAAAGACCAGGGCCAATGCCCCACTGGGGTGGGTCATCCAGAGGGGACGATCGGGGTTGACGAGGTCGTTTTGCCCCTCGCCCTTGACGCAGCCGAGGGCCACGACGGTGGCGAGGAGTGCTAGCCGTCTCACGGTTTTTGCTCTTGGCCTCGTTGGCCTCGTTGCAGCTGTTCGAGCAGTTGCCGCATACGCGGGTCGCTCATGTCCATCTTGCCGTAGGGGTTTTTGGCGGGAAGCGCGCTGGGATCGAGCGCCCGTATGCGGTCGTCGACCACCGTGTCGAGGTAGGGGAACACGGTCGCCTCGCCCTGTTTGCTGATCTCGGCGTGTACTTTTTTGAGCACTTCGAGCGCAGTGGCGCGGTCGCCTTGGGCCTCGAGCACCCTTGCCTGATGGTACATGCCGAGCTCGCGAAAGCCGCGCACGTCGGTCTTTTCGAGCTCTCGAAAGGCCTTGAGCGCTTCGTCGAGCATCGCGCCCCGCTCGCTCGGGTTCAAGAATGCCTTGAGCTCGTAGACGAGCCCGATCCCCTCGAGAGCCCGTCCTCGGACCTCGCCGTCGGCGAGCGCGAGAGGGGAGCTGCGTACGTCGCGGTAGGCCGTCAACGCCGCGTCCACGTCGCGTTTGTCGAGAAGCACGCCGGCTTGACCAAGACGCGCCAGCATCGCGGCACCTGTGCCTCGGTACTTGGCAACGACCTCGGCGTACTTGGCCAAAGCGGCGTCACGACGCTCTTCGGGCGTTTTGAACGATGGGCGCGGGTCCTTGAGACGGTTTTCGTCGTCCTCGTCTTTGTCCTCGCCGACCTTTCCGCGCTCATCGGCGACCGCTCTCGCGAGGAGCGTGGAGGCTGCCGCCTCTTTCTTCTGACCGAGGTAGCTGATCACGCCAAAAATGCCTCCACCGAGAAGCACGACGCCGGCGATGACCGCTACACTGCGGGCGTTTTGGCCCATCCATCGGCGGAGTTTGGCAGCCCGCTCGAGGATCGGATCGGCATCGATGGCAAGCGCAGGGAGACCTGGACGCTTCACGGCCTTCTGGCCGATCTTGTGGAGGCGCTTGGCAGCGGAGGCCTCGAGGCCTTGTTTCCCCTTCTTTTTCTGGTCCTTTTTGCGGGCCAAGAGGCGGACCTCTTCTTCGCGAGCGGTCCGGTCGGCTTCGGTCTCGTCGCCTATGCGGTCGATGCGCTCAGCGATGGCTTCCGGGCGGAACGCGTCGAGCGCGTTGTCGTCACCGGTCTCTTTGGGCTTTTCCTTTTCGTCTTCAGGCACGTTGGCTCCTCGAGGGCGACACTACTACACCGGTTCGACGTCGTGCAGTTCCGCTACCCTTCACGCCAATCCCAGGGCATATTGCCCAGCTCGCCTTCGGAGACCCTATGCGACCATTGTGTGCTCTCTTCGTCGATTATGAAAATATCTACTATTCCATCGTCAACCATCGCAAAGACCTAGCCGCCAATGACACCACGCTTTCTATCATCGAGGCCGTACGCACCACCCTCGAGGCCAAGCACGGTCTCGAAATTGTTCTTGGACGCGCCTACGCGGACTTCGAACGCATCGGAAACAATGCCCAAGGACGGCTCCAGATACTTGGCATCGAGCCTCGTTTTGCCGTCGGCACCAACCACAAAGGGAGCGCGGATATCACGCTGGCCCTTGACGCACTCGAGATGCTGTTCACGCGCACCGACATTCTCCACTTCGCGCTCGTTTCGGGCGACCGCGACTACTTGCCGCTCCTTCGACGTTTCAAAGAGCGCGCCAAAGGACTCTGGGTCATTGGATTCGGCTCCACCACGTCGGGTGACCTACGTGAGTCGGTAGGTGAGGAGCGGTTCCTAGACGCGGAGCAATACCTTCCCCCCGCCCCCTACGTCGAGGAACGCCTCGCGACGGATCAGGACCCCGCGTTGGTGGACGAGGAGACGGTCTGTTTGAGGCTTCTGATGGAGGCGCGTCGACGTTACGACAGCGCTGAAATCTGGCTCTCGCCCTTCGTACAGAAAGACATGGATACGGCGTTTGGTCATGTCGATCGGGAGGGACGTCTCCGGCTTGTCAACGCGCTCAAGGCTCGTGGCCTGCTTCGAATCGAGCAGCGTCCCGGGGTCCCGCACAACTACGCGGTCATCGTCGTAAACGACCCGACGCTGCCTCCACGGGAGTCGTTACCGGAGCTGGACTCCGCCCCTGAAGCTCCGGTCCCAGGGGTCCCCGCGAGGGGATAACCAGACCTCACTTCGTCGCCGGCGATCCCGAGGACCTCACCCCCACACGATCCGGCGCGTTCACAAGGTCCCCCTCCCCATCGATGGGGAGGGGGCGCTGTGAAAGGGCGAAATAG
>CAITRH010000121.1 GCA_903894755.1 uncultured delta proteobacterium | reverse complement strand
GCCCATTCGGGCAAGGACGATCGTCTTCGAGAGAGGGGGCTCGGAACCGCGGTTCAAGTGGCTCTGCTCCCCCCTCGCTCGAAGACGATTTTCCTGGCCCGCACGGGCAAGGAAAATGTCGAGGGAGAGGGGGGCTGGGGGGGTGAGGTCTTCGGTTCGGACCTGCGGTTCCCAAAGTAGGTTTGGTTTGGCTGACGACGGTCACACGCTCACAAGGGGGGGGCGTATTCCGGCACAAGACCGCGAAAGAGCCCCCGTATCGCAGCGTCGTCCCCACGCTGAGCCGCGTCCTCGAGCTCGGCGACCCTGACGCTCACCTCGTCCCACGGATGCGGCCGGATACGCCCCACAAACACCTTTGGATGCCTCGTCTTGTCGACCCCCTCCTCTGCAAACGACAGCTCCTCGAAGAGCTTCTCGCCTGGACGGACCCCAGTGAAGTGGATCTCGATGTCGTCCTCACGCAGCCCCGACAGTGCGATCAGGTCCCTGGCAAGGTCTACGATCTTGACGGGCTCCCCCATGTCCAAGACAAAGATCTCGCCGCCTTGTCCCATCGCTCCTGCCTGCAAGACCAACTGGCAAGCCTCCGGGATCGTCATGAAGTACCGCTTCATCTCCGGATCGGTCACCGTCACAGGCCCTCCACGCGCAATCTGCTCCTGAAAAATCGGCACCACACTCCCCGCCGAGCCAAGCACGTTGCCAAAACGCACGGCTACAAAGCGCGTCTTGCTCCGCTGCGAAAACGCTTGCACCACAATCTCGGCCACCCGCTTGGAGACCCCCATCACGGACGACGGATTGACCGCCTTGTCCGTCGAGATCATCACGAACTCGCCCACACCAGACGCGTCGGCTATCTCGGCTAGAAGCTTCGTTCCTACCACGTTGTTCTTCACCGCCTCGGTCGGATTCGCCTCCATCAGCGGGACATGCTTGTGCGCCGCAGCGTGAAACACCACATGGGGACGATTTGCAGAAAAGATCCCCTCCATGCGCACTCGGTCGCGGATATCCCCTACATACGGAAGAAGCGTGAGCTCGGGAAACTTCGCTCGAAGCTCTCTCTCGATGTGAAACAGACTGTTCTCGCCATGCTCCACCAGTACCAAAGCCTGCGGCCCAAACCGTCCTATCTGTCGACACAACTCGGACCCAATGCTCCCGCCTGCCCCGGATACCAACACCACCCGCGACCGTACCCCCGCCAAGATCGCCTCTTCGTCCAACACAATGGGCTCGCGACGAAGTAAGTCTTCGATCGCCACACTGCGAATACGGGATAGGTTGACATGTCCCCCGACAATTTCGGAAATGCCAGGGACAATCTTCACCGCAAGCCCGGCCACCTCGCAAAGCCCCACAATCCGACGCACGTCCTTTCCCGACGCTGTCGCAATCGTAATGAGCACTTGCTCGGCTCCGCGCTTGGTCGCAATGGCTGCCAAGTCCAACGTCGTGCCCAGCACCGCAATCCCGTGAATCACCATCCCCCGCTTGACTGGGTCGTCATCCACAAAGCCAACAGGAAACAGCCCCAGGTCGGGACGTTGCGCGATCTCCTTTGCCACCAGCGCCCCTGCACGCCCAGCTCCCACCAATAGCGTCGATACCCGCGGCCGGTCCACAGTCCGCGCCCCGCTTTCGTTCCTCTCAGACACCATGCGACGCACCACGCGCGCGCCGACAATCCCGAGAAACGCAAACACGAGCGACGTCACCGTCACCCCCATGGGGACAATCCCCCGCCCCGCTAGCGGCGTCGACAACAACAGACGTCCTGCCACAAGCCGTACTGCTAGCAACACCAGCGCTGCAATCCCCAGCGCCTCTCCCGCCCGACGCACATCGGGAAGCGCTACGTAGCGCCAGGCTACCCTGTGCACCCCAAACCACACCAGAACCCCATACTCCAGGGCCACGACATACGGCAGCGTCCAGATCAACGTCCGCAGCATCTCAGGAGGGATATTCCCCTCGAAACGCGCCGCGAACGCGAACATGTAGGCCGTCGCAAGGAGGCCAATGTCAATGATAAACTGCGCCGTACGGTTGAATAGGCGGATCATGCCCGCGGTACTTCGAGAAGCAATTGCACCACCCGCCTCCTGTCGTCGTCGCTCAAACTCGAGCCGCTTGGAAGACATAGCCCGCGGTCGAACAGCTCCGCTGCAACGATCCCTCCTCGTGCTCGACAAGACCTATGCACGGGTTGAAGATGCATCGGTTTCCACACCGGTCGGGACTCGATGTCGTGCCCCTCCAGATGAAGCCGGATCGTCTCCCGCGTCGCTCCAAACTGCTCGGGATCCACAGTCATGCACGTCAGCCACGACGTGGGTTCGCCGTACGGCGCGTCAGGCATGAAGGACAACCCTGCAATCCCTCCAAGGGCCTCCCGATAGTACCGGTTGTGCGCCCTACGTCGTGCCACCCGGCTGGAAAGCACCCGAAGCTGACCCCGTCCAATGGCAGCCAGAAGGTTGCTCAGTCGGTAATTGTAGCCAACCTCCGAGTGCTCGTAATGCACCGCCTTGTCCCGCGCTTGCGTCGACAGAAATCGTGCCCGTTCGGCCCAATCGCCGCGTGCTGTCACCAACATGCCTCCGCCGCTGGTCGTCAGGATCTTGTTCCCATTGAACGAATACACCCCCAGGACTCCCCAGGTTCCAGCGTGACGTCCCGCACAGGTGGCTCCAAGTGCTTCGGCCGCATCCTCGAGTACCGGCACCCCGTACTGCTCGCAGACCTCTACGATGCGTGGCATGTCCGCACACTGCCCGTAAAGATCCACCGCAAGGACAGCAGCAGGACGCCTCCCCTGGCGCGCCAACGCTTCGAGCTCCTCGGCCAGCAAGTCTGGATCCATGTTCCAGCTCCTACGGTCGCTGTCGATGAAAACAGGACGAGCCCCGACATAGGTGATCGCATTGGCCGTCGCCGCAAACGTCAGAGTCGACGTCAGGACCTCGTCGCCCGGCTGCACGCCAAGCAAACGCAAACCCAGATGAAGCGCGGCGGTCCCGGAAGACAGAGCCACCGCGTGCTCACTCCCCACAAGCTCGGCAAACTCGCGTTCGAACGCGTCTACGTGCGGCCCGAGTGGCGCGATCCAGTTCGAATCGAACGCGTCGAGAAGTAGCCCGCGCTCGTCAGGACCCATGTGCGGCGGAGAAAGGTAAATCCTTGGCATCGGCGACGGTCTTCTACCCGACGAAGGTCCGCTCACCAAGAACCACCGCCGCTACACCGTGCGGATCGCCTCCAGCCGAAACTCCACGGCCCCTCCGCCTCGGTACGTGTCGTGCCGCAAACGGCCTAGCGCCTGAACCCGTTTGCCTAAGTCCGCAAGCCGATGCCCAAAGTCGAACCCGAAACAGCCAAGTCGATGCCCCCCCAAGGTCGCGTCGAAACGCAGGTGCCCGCCGCGCATCTCCCGCGCATCGTGCACCTCCGCCCCGTCCAGCACCACGAGCGGCGCAACATTGGACGCCCCACAAGGCTCGAAACGCTCGAAGTCGCGAAGCACGTCCCTCGGCGCATCCGCCTCGTCAAGACACGCGTCGGCCACGGGTATCCGAGGCCCCGTCGCCCTCCACCCCAACGCCTCGCAGGCCTCCGCAAAACGCTCGCGAAATACCCCTAGCTTCTCGCTCTCTAGATGAACCCCCGCCGCCGCATGATGCCCCCCATACCCCACCAGCACCTCTTTGCATCGTGTCAACGCGTCGTAGAGCGACACCCCACCAGGCCCACGCGCCGACCCGCGTCCCGTCGCCCCGTTCAGCGCCACCACCACAGAGGGCTTGCCAAAACGGGACGTAAGCCGTCCCGCCACGATCCCCACCACGCCTGGATGCCACCCCTGTTTGCCCACCACGATGACCGGAAGACGCGCGAGCTCCGGATCCTCGAGCAACACCAGCGCCTCGGCCAGCATCGCGCGATCGATCGCCTTTCGCTCCGTGCAAAGCGTGTCGACTTCGATCGCTAGGGATGTCGCTTCCTCCGCGCTCCGAGCTCGAAGCAGACGATACGCCGGGTCCGCTTTGCCAAGACGTCCCGGAGCGTTCATCCGAGGGCCAACACGATAGGCGACATCCTCGCCCGTGATCGGCCCCGTGCTCTTGGCAAGCGCAATGAGCGCCTGAACCCCGGGGCGGGATGGCTTGCCCAGTACCGCAAGACCGGCTCGCACCAACGCTCGGTTGTCGCCGTCGAGTGGCGCAACATCCGCGATGGTGCCGATGGCCACCAGGTCGAGCCATGGACGAAGGTCAAGGTCTCGTCCCAGCTCCGCTCGCACCCCCGCTGCCACGGAAAACGCAAGCCCCACGGACGCAAACCCCTTGTACGGAAACGCACAGTCGGGACGATGCGGGTTCAAGAACGCCACCGCTGCAAGCTCCTCGCTCGGAACCTGGTGGTGATCGATCACGACGACATCCATCCCTCTTCGACGGGCTTCGACGAGTCGAAGTTGGTCGCCCGAACCGCAATCGCAGGTGACCAAAAGGGACGCGCCCGTGTCGAACACGCGCGCTAGGGCCGGGTCGGAAAGCCCGTAGCCGCCGGCGAAACGATCGGCAAAGAGCGCGGTGACCGTGCCTCCAAGGGTTTCGAGCACGTCGGTGAGAAGCGCGGCGCTCGTCACCCCGTCGGCGTCGTAGTCTCCAAAGACGCAGATGCGCTCCTTGGCTCGAACCGCGCGGGCGATCCGAGAGACCGCCTCGGCGCGGTCCTTCATCGACGAGGGGGGCGTGAGGTCCGCGAGGCGAGGGTCGAGAAAACGCCGCACAGCTTCGGACTCCGTCTGGCCCCGTCCAACTAAGACGCGGGCGGCGGTGACCGTGAGACCGAGCGTGGACGCGAGGGTGCGAGCCACGGAGTCGGCTCTAGGAGGGATAAGGAACACAGGTCAGCGCGCGACTTCTACCGCATGGGACATGGACCGAGCTTACCCCAACTCTTGGCAATTTTTGTGTTTCGCCCTTCAGCGCTGCCAGAGGGTGAGCTCAAAACTCAAAATAGGTTTGGTTTGTGGCGAGGCGCTACCTAGGCGCAAAGGCGCCGTCTACCACCATCCGTTGTTCAAGCTGGTGGGCCGCAGCGCTTCCTGTTGCAGGACTCGCGCTCTCAAGACGCGAGACCACAGAAAGTGGATGGCGGTCGCCTAGGAACTCCTGAATTCGAGCGTTTAGAAAATACCACGCCCCCATGTTGTGCGGCTCTTCCTGCACCCACACGAGCGGCGTCCCCGCCTTGTACGGAGCAAGAGCCTTCGCAAGTGCGTCCGACACCGGATACATCTGCTCGAGTCGTACAATCGCAATGTCGTTACGTCCCCGCTGTTTCCGTCCCTCGGCCAGATCGTAGTACACCTTGCCGCTGCAAAGCAGGATCCGTGTGACCTGCAACGGGTCTACCATCGTGTCTGGGATCACCCGCTGGAACATGCCCGTCGTCAGCTCCTCAAGAGTCGACAGGTTGGGACGAAGCATGCTCTTGGGACTGAAAATAAAGAGAGGCTTGCGAATGGGACGTAGGATCTGACGCCGCAACAGATGAAAAAGCTGGGCGGGTGTGGTCGGATAGCAAACCTGGATGTTGTCCTCGGAAGACAACTGCAATACCCGCTCGATCCGCGCGCTAGAATGCTCGGGGCCCTGGCCTTCGTAACCGTGTGGAAGAAGTAGCACCATGCCGGAAAGTCGTATCCATTTGTCTTCCGCAGACACCAGGAACTGGTCGATGATGACCTGAGCGCAGTTCAAAAAGTCCCCAAATTGCGCTTCCCATACAATCAGCTTGTCCGGGCGCTCCAGGCTGTAGCCGTACTCGAAGCCCAATACCCCTGCTTCAGACAATGGACTGTCGTAGATCTCCACGCGACCTGGTCCAACCTGGGCCAGTGGGCAGTACTTCACCCCAGTGTCCGTGTCGTAGAGGATCGCATGGCGGTGGCTGAAGGTCCCTCTGCGGACATCTTGGCCAGTCAAACGTACGTCGTGGCCCTCTAAGAGGAGTGTGGCAAACGCGAGCTGCTCGGCAGTGCCCCAGTCGAAGGGTTCGCCTGAGAGGGCCCGCTCGCGTCGCTGCTCGATGGTGCGGCGGACCTTCGGGTGGGCATGGAAGTCGTCAGGAATAACCGTCGTTCTTTCCAGTGCTTCGACCAGCTTTTCCCGGGGAACTCCAGTGGGGACATCAGGTACTGCCTTGTCGCTTCCCCCCCGGTAGCCTGCCCAGACGCCGCCCATGGCTTCGGGCATCCTGTGGAAATCGCCCTTCTTCGCTTCGTCAAGGGCCGCTTCGAGCTGGGCGCGACGGGTGCCCACAATGGCGTTGGCTTCGTCGCGCGTGACGTGGCCTCCGCGGATCAGACGCTGCACGTAGAGCTCTCGCACTCCAGGTTTGTGGTCGATAACGGAGTACATGATCGGCTGCGTAAACCGCGGCTCGTCGCCTTCGTTGTGGCCGTACTTGCGGTAGCAATACATATCGATGACCACGTCCTGCTGAAACCGCTGGCGGTACTCGGTCGCAAGGCGTGTGACCTGGATCACAGCCTCCGGATCGTCCCCATTGACATGAAATACTGGGATACGAAGCATGCGGGCCAGGTCGGTGCAGTAGCGCGTCGAGCGGGAGTCCCGGGGGACCGTGGTGAATCCAATTTGGTTGTTGACAACCAGATGGATTGTGCCTGCGGTGGAGTATCCCTTGAGGGAGCACAGGTTGAGGGTCTCGGCAACCACCCCTTGACCCATGAAGGCCGCGTCGCCGTGAATGAGGAGCGCTAGGGTGGTCTTGCGACGTGTGCGGTCTTGCTTGGCCCGGACCCTCCCCTGCACCACCGGATTGACCCATTCGAGGTGGCTTGGATTGAACGCCAGCGAGATGTGCACCTTGGCGCCCGAGGACGTGGTGACGTCGTTGGAGTAGCCCAGGTGGTATTTTACGTCGCCGCCGCCGAGGAATCGCTGGGGCGCCTTGTCGTTGAAGGCGGCGAAGATCTCGCGGACGTCCTTTCCCATGATGTTGGCGAGCACGTTGAGCCGTCCACGGTGGGCCATGCCGATGACGATGCCTTCGATGCCTTGTTGGCCTGCGGTTTCGACCAACAGATCGAGCATGGGGATCATGCTCTCGGCCCCTTCGAGGGAGAAGCGTTTGGCGCCGACGTAATTCTTGTGGATAAACTGCTCGAAGATCTCAGCGTCGGTCAGCTTGGTGAGGATTCGCAAAAGCTCGGAGCGATCAAGGGTCGGGAGGTTTCGCGACGTCTCCATGCGTTCTTCGAGCCAGTGGCGACGTTCTGGGTACTCGATGAGGGTGAATTCGACACCGATGGACGAGCAGTAGGTAGCTCCGAGGTGCTCGATGATGTGGCGGAGCGGGGCGCGTTTGGGCAGGCCCCACATGCCAGCGGTTCCGAAGGGTTTGTCGAGGTCGGCGATGGTGAGGCCGAAGTTGGCGAGGTCAAGTTCGGACGCAGCTTCGGGAGGGACACCGAGGGGGTCGACGTCGGCAAACAGGTGGCCGCGGACCCGGTAGGCGTTGAGGAGCTGATAGACCCTCCCCTGCATTGCGGCGGCGGCCAGGAGGCTTTCGCTGCGGTCGACGGCGGCATTGGCGTGCGGCTCTGGAGCAGCGGGGAGTGAAGCGACGGGGGCGGGAGCCGCGCTGAAGGCGGGGACGGCGGAGGGGGACGGGGCCAACCTTTCGAAGAAGCTTCGCCAGGCGGGCTCGACCGAGCCTGGGCTGTGGAGAAAGCGGCTGTGGAGGTCTTCTACGTAACCGGCGTTGATTCCGAAGTCGTCAAACATCATAGGGCTCGGGGGTAGGGGCAGATCCACTAGCCAGATAGCCCCGGCTGCCGAAAGAGACCAGTGCTGCGTTCTGAAATTCGCAGTAGCGCGTCATATTTCACGCGGTTTGTCTTGCTTGATCCGGCGCTTGCGACGTGTAAAAGGGGGGCGACGGCTTTCGATCGAAGGTCCTACGTTGGCTTGTTTCCCTGGGAGGATTGCATATGAAGACTCACGCAGCGTTTGCTTTTGGGGCAGTGTTTGGGGGGATGTTGTGTTCGGCGTCGGTTGCGTCGGCACAGGCGGGCGGCACCGATCACGATCGGGCTGTGAAAGCTCCGTTTGGTGTGGGGTACTTCGGAGTGCCGGGGGTGGCCATCGGCACGGCCGTTGGTACGGCTACGAGTGCATCGCTGGGCCGCGAGGTCGTACCTGCTCCCGTGATCGGGGTACGTTATTGGCTTAACCGCGGCATGGGAATTGACGCAGGTGTTGGACTCGGCTGGCAGAGCGGGTCTTCGGATACCGTAGCGAACGGGGTCACCACGAGTGTTGACCATGCGAGCGCGTTCGCTCTCGTGCTCCATGGCGGCCTTCCGCTGGCGCTTGCTACGAGCAAGCACACGACCTTCGAACTTATCCCGGAGCTCAATCTCGGTTTTGCGACTGGAGGGCAAAAAATGGGGACAACAGACGTTACCCGAAGCGGGTTTACGTTGGACCTTGGCGCTCGCGCAGGGCTCGAAGTGCACTTTGGGTTTATTGGGATCCCAGAACTGTCTCTCGTGGGAAGCGTCGGGCTGTACCTCCGCAGGGAGGCCTACAAGATCTCCGGAACGCCCGCTGGCGGTACGGAACAGAGCGCATCCAACGCGGACTGGACTCTCAATACCACCGTGGGTCCCAATCCCTGGGCCATCTTTACCAACAACATTTCCGCAATCTACTACTTCTGAGCCATGTTGCGACGCCAACACCAAGGTGTGCTTTGGGTCCTGCCGCTCTTCGCCGGAGCGTTCGCCCTAGGCTGCTCGGGAGGACCCGCAGCCAACGAGTACCATTCCGCGTCCATCTACCAGGATCCCCCATCCGATCCGCGTAACCAGCCTCCACCGTCGGGCCCGCACAATGGAATCTGGGGGGCCATGTCCTTGGCCTGCTCCGGTACGTACACCTGTGGAGACAGCACCGGCACGCTCGTTTCCACAGCTGGAACATGCACCGCCACCGTTGCAGGGAACGCCGTGACCGTCAATTCGGACGGCACTTGGCTCGCTTACCCCGGAAAAGGCGGCACGTGGGCAGCCGATGCAAACGGCAAGCTGACGCAAATCTGCGACGACACGGGCTGCGTCGACTGCAAATAGAACTAACCCCTCGCCCCCTACCTTGAAACTCCATTGCGCCCCGTAGCGAACCTCGTTACCCTCGCGCCCCATGGTCCTCCGACGCCTACGTTTCCCGCTCACGCTCCTCGCTCTCGCCCACCTCGGATGCAAAAACCCTCACGACGCCGCTAAGCCGGAGCCGCCCGACGTGCTCGTCGCCACCGTCATCCAGCGCGACACGCCCCTCTTTGTGGAGTTCATCGGCACCCTCGACGGCAACGTCAACGCGGAAATCCGCGCCCGAGTCCCTGGGATCATCGAGGCCCAGCACTACAAAGAAGGCAGCTTTGTCAAGGCCGGCGATGTCCTCTTCACCATCGACCCCAAGCCTCTCGAAGCTAGCTCCACACAGGTCTCCGGTGACCTCGCACGCGCTCAGGCCTCCCTCAGTAAAGCCAACGCCGACGTCGCACGCCTCCAGCCTCTCGTCGCCAAAAAAGCAGTGAGCCGTCAGGAGCTCGACGACGCTCTCGCCGCCCAAGCCTCCGCTAAAGGACAGGTCATCACCGCAAGTGGCGCCTCCCAAACCGCAAGAATCAATCTTGGCTACACCAAAATCACCTCGCCCATCAACGGGATCGCAGGGATCGCCAAAGTCAAGATAGGAAACCTCGTCGGCCAAAGCGACCCCACCTTGCTCACCACCGTCTCCACGGTCGACCCCATACGCGTCTCCTTCTCCATCAGCGAGCGCGCCTACCTCCTGCACGCCGAAAGCCTCAAACGTATCCCAGATGTCAACGCCCCTGGCGAAGGCTACCTTGACCTCGTTCTTGCCGACGGAAGTACCCACGTCAAAAAAGGCAAGATTGCCCTCGCTGACCGTCAGGTCAACCCGCAGACCGGCACCATCACAATCCAAGCGCTGTTCCCAAACCCTGGAAATATCCTGCGCCCCGGCCAGTTCGGACGGGTTCGCATGGAGTCTACAGTCATTGCCGGCGCACTCCTGGTCCCCCAACGCGCGGTTCAGGAGCTCCAGGGGACCTACCAAGTTGCAGTTGTTGGCGATGGCTCCAAAGTGGAAATCCGCCCCGTGAAAGCCGGGCAACGTGTCGCTACCTTCTGGATTATCGATCAGGGACTCCAACCTGGTGACACCATCATTGTCGAGGGACTCCAAAAAGTACGCACCGGCTCTGTCGTCCGCGGCAAACCCGCCCCCTTGGACCTCGGTCCCCTCGACCGCCTCATGGACGCCGGCAAGGAAGCCTTCAGGGACACCCCAGCTCCTTCCGCCTCCGCAGCTCCCTCCGCCTCCGCAGCTCCCTCCGCCTCGGCCAACCAAAAGTAGAGCACTCCTATGGGCAAGTTCTTCATCGATCGCCCGATCATGGCGATGGTTCTCTCGATTCTACTGGTCCTCGCCGGGATCGTTGCCATGCGTTCGCTCCCTATCGCTCAGTTTCCTGAGATCGTGCCGCCGCAGGTCACAGTAAAAACGATGTTCACAGGCGCGGACGCTCTAACCATCGAGCAGTCCGTCGCTACCCCCCTGGAGCAGCAGATCAACGGTGTGGACAACATGTTGTACGTCCGGTCTGTCAACGCCAATGACGGCACCATGGGCATCACCGTCACCTTCGCCCTCGACACCAACGTGGACATGGACAACGTACTTGTTCAAAACCGCGTCTCTCAGGCCTCACCGTTCCTCCCGCAGGATGTCAAACAGATAGGCGTGACTGTCCAGAAAGCCTTCGCCTCACCGCTTCTCATCATCTCCATCTACTCGCCCAAGGGGACCTATAACCTCGATTTCCTCGGGAACTACGCTACCATCAATATCAACGACGAGCTCGCTCGTATCCCAGGTGTGGGCCAGGTCACCAACCTGAGTGCCTCCGACTACGCCATGCGTATCTGGGTAAAACCAGACCAGCTTGCAAAGCTTGGCCTCACCGTGAGCGACCTGGAACGCGCCGTCCGCAGCCAAAATGCCGTCAATCCTGCTGGAACTATCGGAGCCGAGCCCGCCCCCAAAGGACAAGAGTTCACTTACGCCGTCCGCGCGCAGGGACGGCTCGTAACGGCCGAGGACTTCGGTGACGTTGTGATCCGCGCCAATCCCGACGGCTCCATCGTTCGCCTCAGGCACGTTTCCCGTATCGAGCTCGGCGCTCTGACCTACAACGTGCTGGGACGACTGAATGGGAAACCCTCCGCTGTCTTGGCCATCTACCAATCTCCAGGCTCCAACGCCCTGGCTGTCGTTGCTGCTGCCAAGAAGTCCATGGACCGCCTCAAAGAGCGTTTCCCTCAGGACCTCGATTATGACGTCTCCCTCGACACGACCCTCCCAGTGACCGAGGGGATCAAGGAAATCGTCACCACCCTTTTCGAGGCCATTGCGTTGGTCATTGTGGTGGTCTTCGTATTCCTCCAGAGCGCACGCGCAACCTTGATCCCACTGGTCACGGTCCCAGTGGCTCTCGTGGGGGCCTTTGCTGTATTCCCTATCCTAGGATTCTCCATCAACACGCTGTCGCTGTTCGGTCTCGTCCTAGCCATCGGTATTGTCGTGGATGACGCCATCGTCGTGGTCGAGGCTGTGGAACACCACATCGAACAGGGGATGTCCCCTCGCGATGCCACCCGCAAGGCCATGGACGAAGTCTCCGGACCGGTGGTGGCCATTGCGCTCATCTTGTCCGCGGTGTTAGTTCCCGTGGCCTTTATGGGAGGGATCACGGGACGGCTTTACCAGCAGTTTGCACTCACCATTGCCATCTCCGTGGTGCTCTCGGCATTCAATGCGCTGTCGCTAAGTCCTGCCCTCTGTGCACTGCTCCTCAAGCCCCGAGTGCACGGCAAAGGGCTCTTATCCAAGGCCTTTGGAGGCTTCAATCGCGGGTTTTCCTGGGCCACCGACCGCTACGTAGGGGTCGCCGGACTTCTTGTCCGCAAGGGGAGCCGCGCTCTCGTACTCCTTGCCCTCTTCATCGGCCTTGCCGCGTTCGTTGGGAAAAAGCTCCCAGGTGGCTTTCTCCCCGACGAAGACCAAGGGTACTTCTACATCAATGTGCAACTCCCCGATGCCGCTTCGATCCAACGGACCGACGAAGTGTGCAAGAAGATCGAGGCTTTGCTCAGCGTAACTCCTGGGATAAGAAGCTACAACGCCATTGTGGGATACAGCCTTCTTTCGCAAAGTGCTGCCACCTACAATGCGCTGTTCTTCGTGGCTCTCAAGCCCTGGGACCAACGCAAGACTCCCGAAACCCAATTGGACACCATCATGCACGCGCTCCGGGGGAAGTTCCACAGCATTCCCGAGGCGCAGATCATGGCGTTTCTTCCTCCCCCCATTCGCGGCCTTGGTTCGAGCGGCGGGGTGAGCCTCATGTTGCAAGACCGAAGTGGCGGGACTGTCCAAGGGCTCGAGCAGCAGACCGCGCGCTTTCTCGAGGAGGCCAGAAAGCAGCCCGAAATAGGAGTCGCCTATTCCACCTTCCGAGCCTCGGTCCCCCAGGTGTTCGCCAAGGTAGACCGCGACAAGGTGCTCAAACAAGGGGCCGCGGTCGAGGACGTCTACCGCACGCTGCAGGCTTTCATGGGCGGCGCCTATATCAACGACTTCAACAAGTTTGGACGGCAATGGAAAGTCTACCTCTCCGCCGAGCCCGAGTACCGACTCCACGCCGAGGACATTGGACAATTTTATGTCCGTAACCAATCCGGTGACATGGTCCCACTGTCTGCGGTCACGAGCTACGAGAACATAAGTGGCCCAGAGACCACAGAGCGCTTCAACTTGTACCGATCGGCGTTCGTCTCGGCCAGCCCCGCAGCCGGATTTACCTCCGGTGAGGTCATGAGCGCCCTCGAACGCGCTGCAAAACAGTCCCTTCCAACCGACTACAGCATCGCTTGGACCGATATGTCGTACCAAGAGAAAATGGCCCCAGGTGGAATAGGCGTCTTCGCCCTCGCCCTGCTCTTCGTGTTCCTCATTCTCGCCGCCCAGTACGAAAGCTGGTCGCTCCCCTTCAGTGTGCTCCTGGCGACACCACTGGCCGTGCTCGGCGCTGTCCTCGGCCTGTTCCTTCATTCGATGCCCAACGACGTGTACGCACAGATCGGTCTGGTCATGTTGATTGGACTTGCTGCCAAGAACTCCATTCTTATCGTCGAATTCGCCCGAGCCCAGAAGGAAGCTGGGATGTCCATCGTCGATGCAGCGCTTCACAGTGCGCGTCTCCGGCTTCGTCCCATTCTCATGACTGCGTTTGCCTTCATCTTGGGGTGCGTGCCACTGCTTACGGCGGAAGGGGCAGGAGCCGAGTCCCGCAGGACCCTTGGAACTGTGGTCGTGTTTGGGATGCTGGCAGCGACTCTGTTGGGGGTGTTCTTGACTCCAGCGCTCTTTGCCATCATCGAGCGCCTGACGGGAAGGAAAAAAGAGCCGCCCGTTGCATCCGCAGCCGTAGCATCGACCTGAAGCACACTGGCTCGTGCCCCTCGTTTCGCCCAGCGAACGCAGCATCACACCGGGGACTCTTGGACTCTACGAGAACCAGGAACCCCTCACGGTAGAACGCGTTGTCGTCCATCGACGCCGTCTGCAACTGGTCGACCCGGTGGAGACGGCCTTCGGGCGGTTCGAGTCCTTAGTGCGCCTGTATCCGGAGATCACCTTTCGCAGCCAGTCAGGGGAAGCGGTCCGGGGCATTGGCGAATGTTCGCCTCTCTCTGCCCCCTGGTACGACGGTGAATGCGAGGGGACTGTCGACGTAGCCCTGGGCTTTCTTGTGTCGTCCCTCACCGCCTTGGGGGAGCCCATTACGGGGATCACGTCATTTGTCGCTAGGCTTGACTGGATTGTTGGGCACAACGTGGCAAAGACCGGGTTGGAGGGGGCGTACTGGGACGCTGTTGCGCAATTGCAGGGGGTTTCCGTGTCGCGCTTGTGGGGAGGCACCCGAGGTCGCGTAGAAACAGGCGTCACTGTGGGTCTCCAGCGGTCGCCTGGGGATCTGGTGAACAAAGTCCGCGCAGTTCTGGACCAACGGCAGATCGCTCGGTTGAAGCTCAAGGTCAAGCCGGGCTACGATGTCACCTACCTCGAGGCGTTGCGAAGGAGCTTTCCCGACCTTCGACTGCAGGTGGACGCCAACGGCTCTTACGACCTTTTCGACCAAGAGCATCTCGACGCGCTCAAGTGCTTCGATGATTTCCAGCTTGTGATGATCGAGCAGCCGGGGCAGAGCGACGATCTCTTGGACCATGCCCGGCTGCTTGCCCACCTTGACACGCCGATCTGCTTGGATGAAAGCATTCGCCATGCTACGCACGCTCGGCAAGCGATGGAGTGCTGGGGGGAGTTTTCGACACTGTCGAAGTTGGTGATCAATGTGAAGCCGTCCAGGGTGGGGGGCTATCTGGAGGCGATGCGGATTGCGCGTCTATGCCACGATCAAGGCGTTTCCGTGTGGTGCGGCGGGATGTACGAGTCTGCTCTTGGGAAAGCGGCCAATGTGCATCTGAGCGCAAGGCAGGAGCTAAACTTGCCAGGCGATCATGCCGGTTTGACGCCGTACTTCACGGAGAACATTGCATTGTCGCCGCGCGACCAGGGAGGATGGATCGAGGTGCCAAGAGGGGTGGGATGGGGGCTCGGCGACATGCAACGTGTGTTCGAGTCGCCTTGATATCGAGACCAGTGAGAACGTGACGACCACGAACGAGGAGAAGGATGGAAACGAAGAAGGGTACAGTCAGGCATTTTCGCGGCTCCATGGGATTTCTTTCAATGAGCTGCCTGCTTTCGGCCGCAGCCTGCAGCCCGGTAGGACCAGACTATCAGCGTCCGCAGATCCAGTCTCCCGAGCAATTTCGCAACCAAGGGGCAAAAGAGACCGCGTCCATGGCAGACACTCCTTGGTGGGAGGTCTTCAAAGATGACGGCTTGAAAGGGCTCGTCAACGAGGCGGTCCAAAAGAACTTCGACCTCCGTGTAGCAGTCCAGCGAGTGGAAATTGCAAGGGCGCAAGCACGGGCTGCAGGAGTTGAAATCCTTCCACAGGTCAGCGGCGTACTGGCTGCAGGCACTGGGAAAGGCTCGCTAGGAATCCCCAGTTACACCCCGCCTCTCCACAGCACGGCCTACAATGCTGGGTTCACACTCAACTGGGAACTCGATGTTTGGGGACGAATTCGACGCAGTGCCGAGTCCGCCCATGCCAATTACCTGGCCTCTGAGGAAGCTCGCCGCGGCGTCTGGCTTACGCTTCTTGGAGACCTTGGGGTTGCCTACTTCAGCCTGCTGACGCTCGATCTAAAAGCCAACGTCGCTCGCAAGAACCTTCAGCTTCGCACCGATATTTTGCAGGTTTTCCAAGACCGCCAGCAGGGGGGGGTGGGGTCCGATCTCGAAGTTGCCCGCGGCGAGGCCAATCAAGCCGACGCACAAGCCATCCTGAGCGATGTGGAGCGCCTCATTTCACTCAAGGAAAACGAGGTTTCGCTGCTCTTGGGACGTCCCCCGGGAGCCATTGCTCGTTCTAAGGCGCTGATGGTATTGGCCCCCGAGGTTCCTGCTGGGATCCCGTCGACTCTTCTCGAACGCAGGCCGGATGTTCGCCAGGCAGAGGCGCGTCTGATGCAGGCCAACGCCAACATTGGTGTTGCCAAGGCCAACTTTTTTCCGCGTTTCAGCCTTACCGGTGCACTTGGTGGGGTCACCAACGACCTGGCAAGTATGTCGACCAACACCTGGGGCGTGTATGGGATCTCCGGTGGGGTCGATTGGCTGACTCCACTTCTCAATGGGAGCAAGCTGAATCGAGCGCTGGAGGGGGCCAAAGCGGAGTGGGAGGCGTCCAAGGCGCTTTACGAGCGGGCGGCCTTCAGTGCGTTCAAGGAGGTTGCCGATGCACTGGTGACCATTCAGAAACTGCGTGAGCAGCGGGTGTTTCGGGAGCGCCAGGTGAACGCGCTCATTCGAGCGGTTGACACTTCTAGGACGCGTTTCCAAGGGGGGACTGCCAATTACCTTGATGTCCTCAATGCGGTTGAAGCGCTCTTGCCTGCTCAACTCAACTTTGCGCAGATCCAAGGCGACCAGCTTGGTGCGCTGGTACAATTGTACCGCGCGTTGGGAGGCGGTTGGAATGCGCTTGATGGGAAGGCCAAGTAGGTCCAGAACATGAGAAACTCTACGTTGCTATTGAGTTGCGAGTTTTTTCCACCGCGTACGCCAGATGCAGCAGCACGTCTTAGGGCTGCACATCGGGAGCTGCTCGCACTGTGTCCGAGTTTTTTCTCAGTAACCTTTGGAGCTGGTGGTTCGACGCAGGGCCAGACGTTCGAGACGGTGCTGGATCTTTCCCGTGCTGGAAGCGAAGCGGCGCCGCATCTGTCATGCATTGGCGCTACGCGAGAGGGCATTGGAGCGCTCCTTGATGGGTACCGGGATCACGGGATCACGCGGATAGTGGCGCTTCGAGGGGATCCGCCCTCAGGGTGGGCGGGAAGCTTCGGGGAGTTTTCGTATGCAAGCGAGCTTGTAAGTTTCATTCGAGAGCGGACTGGCAAGCACTTTCACATTGAGGTAGCGGCATATCCAGAGGTACATCCGCAGTCGCGGACGGTGGCAGACGAGCTGGAGTTTTTTCATCGCAAGGTAGACGCTGGGGCCAATGGCGCCATTACGCAGTACTTCTACAATGCGGATGCGTACTTTTTTTTCCTGGAGGCTTGCACGCGCCGCGGGATCAAGATTCCCATTGTTCCTGGGATCATGCCTATAAGCAATGGAGTACAACTTATGCGTTTTTCCGATACCTGCGGAGCCGAGATCCCTCGTTGGCTACGACGTCGGCTGCAGGAGTTAGAGGGCGACAAGGCAGGATTGCAAGCCTTTGGTCTCGACGTGGTGACACGTCTTTGCGAACGTTTGCTACAGGGGGGGGCGCCGGGGCTTCACTTTTATACACTGAACCAGGCGAAGCCGACGTTGGAGATCAGCAGTAGGCTTGGCCTATTGGGGCGGTGAGGGGCCGGGGAGGGACGGGCCGTTGCAACTTTTTGGCGGCGAACGAGATCCTATTTGCAGCAAGAGGTCGTTCTTTAGCGGCCAGCTACAATTCCCTGGCAGCCAACGATCGTTCTTTCGCGGCCATATACAATTCCATGGCAGCGAACGATTGTTCTTCAGCGGCCAAGAATAGTTTTGCAGCGTCTAGAGAGTACTTCTTCGTAATGAGGTACAGTATCGTGACTGCTGGCGAGCTTTATTTTACGGCGAGCTATAATATCCCGTCGGCCAGCGATACTTATTTGCGACGAACTAGAAGTTGCGAGGCACCGAAGGACTTCTTTTTTGCAGGAAGGCAATCTTTCGTGATCGTGAGCCGTCTTTATTTCGCAGCTGGCCACTGTTTCCAGACAGCGACAGCTCGCTCTTTCGCTACGGACGATAGATTTCTGACAAAGTTACATACTTTCCCGACAAATGCAGAAAAATAGCCCAGGGGGTGGGCTCCTATGCTGACTTTGCTCTTCGAAAGCACGCGGGGTTGGACGGGGTCGGCGGTGGTCAGAGTACTATGATGGTCAAAGGGTCGGACCAATCACCGGCGCCATCACCGATGACCGCTTGGTGGCGAACGAAGATCAGTATTCCGGGAGTGAGACCTCTGAGGATGATATTCGCCTTACTGGTCTGACCGCCGTCGGCGTAGGTCTTTCCGCCGTCGGTCGAGACCTGCCACTTGTGGGTACCACGCCCATTGGGAAGCGCCGGGGCGGTGGCACGCACGGTCCCCGAGATCTTTCCATGTTGGAGCGTGTGGCCCTGCGGCTGGCGCCCGCCGGCTCCTTTGACGAACATGCCTGCTGCCGCGATGATGACAGCGGCTTGGCTGGGGTTGGCGTCGGCAATTTTCTGGACGTATGCCTGCCACTGGTCCATATGCGCGCGGACCAGCACTTGCTGCGCCTCACGAGCGTCGATCGAACCGGGGCCCAGGGCCGCGAGAGATTTGAGCTTTTCGAGCTCGGCAGTCGCCGTGGCAATCGAAGGATCGGGGTCCGGGAACCAGGTAGTGGCCCCCGCCCCTATCGCCCCGATGACCGCGTCAACCGCGACAAGAAAGGTGGGGACGCTGGAGCACTCAGCGAGCCTATGGGTTACGAGGAGGCGGTGAAACTTTTTCTTCGCCATGGTTTCTCCTGGGCTGACCGTAGCTGAGGAAAAGCCCTACCGTCAAATAAACTTGAAGGGGCGTCCGCGCGAGGGCCGGCCAGGGAAACTTGCGGTTCTAAACCAACCCCATCTTGAGAACCGCAGGTTTCCGCTCGCGCAGACCTCACCCCCCCAGCCCCCCTCTCCCTCGACATTTTCCTTGCCCATGCGGGCAAGTAAAATCGTCTTCGAGCGAGGGGGG
>CAITRH010000120.1 GCA_903894755.1 uncultured delta proteobacterium | reverse complement strand
TCCTCCCCCCTCGCTCGAAGACGATTTTACTTGCCCGCATGGGCAAGGAAGATGTCGAGGGAGAGGGGGGCTGGGGGGGTGAGGTCTGCGCGAGCGGAAACCTGCGGTTTTCAAGATGGGTTTGGTTTAACAGGTGACTTAAACCGCGTCCAGATCGAGACCCGCCATTTCTGTCAGACGAGGCTTTGGCCGAGGAGCCCGCGCAGCGTACTCAAAGTACGTGAGCAGGCACCGCAGGCCAAAACGGAGGTTGGCGGGAATGGCGGGTTTCGAGATGGGCGCGGTTTAGCTCACCGAGGTGGTGGTGGTACGGATATCGAGCAACGCAGGTTGATGCATTCGAGGTTTAGGCCAGTACAGCAGTCGCCCGTCGCCGCACACTTTTCGAACTCCTGCGAGCACGTGGTCACCGTGTCCTTGCAGATCAGCGCCGAGCCGTCACGACGACAATAGCCACCGCAACACTCGTCGCCGCTCTCGCAGGTCAGTCCGTTGGCTTTGCATGGATCCACAACCCAGTAGCCACGGGCATTGCCGGCAAGGAGCTCCTGGCCAGGGATGTAAAATGCAGGATGGCTTGGATCGGTCCCAGGTTGAGCGTTGAGATCGAACGCTGCCACCCAGAGCTTCTTGGTCGTTGGAGTGACACTGATGTTCTCGTAACGCGGGTCGCTCCAGAAGGGATTGACTGTTGCCACATTGCCGTAAAGACGTCGACTCAAGAACACCACCCATGCATATCCTCCGGACGGAACCGGATTGACCGTAGGCTCGTAGTTGAGCTCCGTGTCCTTGGCGTGATTGTAGGGGCCCGAGGGGAGGTAGGGCGTTGACGATGCCGTTGCATCGGACCAGCCATTGAGCTGATGGAGACGCCTGGCAGTCGCGGTCGCTAGGTCGACCCACCAGAGCTCGGCATGGGTTCCGTCCGCGGTCGTACCAAGGGACCTGTCGGCCGTGGAACGCGTTCCCGCAGTGTCCCGCCCGTTCGACTGGACCTCGAGATGGAACACGATGGCATCGTTGGTGGGGGTAAACGACGGCCAGTAAGCGCGAAAGCCGCTGAGCGGAGTGTACAGCACGCGGAAATTGGAAAAGGTCGACGTGGCTCGGTCGAAGTCCATGACTGCCAACGACTGTCCATCGCCGGTGGCTCCTGCGTCTCCGGCAGTCCCTCCGGTAAAGTTGAACGCAATGTGTTTTCCATCAGGCGAAAACACGGGGGTAACGGCGCGAAGATTGGCGGGGAGTCCCTGCACGACGGCCTCGCGCGTGGAGGTTACGGTCGGCGACGGGAGCAGGTACAGTTTGCTCGTGGGGGCGGAGGAGCCTGAAAGCGCACCGGCGTTGGAGAAGAGCAGCAATCCATCTGGAGACAGCGCGGGCCAGGCATAGAGGCCAAGTCCTGGAAGGTCACTGGGGCCGCCGTCTCCCGTCACGCCACCGTCCACTTGCCCCGCTGTGAGTTGGTACAGGACCGACTGCGCGTACTGGTTGCCGCGTTGGGTGACGAGGCGTGCACCGTTGGCCGCGACCGAATGGCATACCATGCACCCAGTGACATCTGAGGTGCTGGAGCCTGCAACCAGAGTAGGATCGGGGGAGCGTCCCCGAATGGCGAGGGTGGCACCACCGAACCGGGCGTTGTTGGGCAAGGCCCCTGGATAATTCTTGGCGAGGTTGGTTCCATAGGAATTGTAATAGACGGTCCCTTTGAGCGAGCCGCTGGCGATTTTCCACTTGACCGTGAGGGGGCCATAGGCCTTGCCAGCGGACGCGAACACGAGGGTGACGGTGACGTCGTCGCCTTCGTTGGACTCGGTGAGCTTGTCCCAGGCGTCCTGAAGGATCGGATGGTTGACAAACGGCGTAGCAGGTTTCTTGAAGAAGCCTTGGTAGTCGAAACAGGTTTCTTGCAGGTGGATATAAACAGCGTCGAAGTCGGTCAACCCCGCGTCCGACCCGGTTGGATCGAGTCTCCACTGGAGGAGTGGAGCGAGCAGTCCGCGCGGCCAGACGGTCTTGTCGTAGGGATACAGCAGGGAGAGTCCAGCAAGCGGCTGGGGGGTTGTGAGCAGGACTGAGCGGGTAGCGCTGTCGACGGCGTCGCCAGGACCGGAGCCTCCGACTCCTCCGTTGCCTCCGGCTCCAGCATCGGGGGCGCCGCCGTCTGGGGCAAGCGGTTTGCCGTTTTGCACGCTGACGACAACGATAGTGACTGTAGTGGAGGTCTCGCGGCCGCGATAGGACGCGGTGATCGTTGCTTTTCCTCCGTTTCGTCCCGTGGGGGTGAAGCTGCCGTCGCCGGCAAAGGCGCCGAGCTCGCCGCGGTCGATGGCGAACGATGCGGGGACTTCGATACCGTCCACACGGGCGACGTAGCGCACGGACGTTGGCGTGCCGCTCACGGTGATGACCTGGTTTAGAGGCTCGAGGGAGAGGGGGCCGACCGGGGCATCGGGGGAGGCGTCCCCGAAAACGCTTGCATCGGAACGATGTGGGCCGTCGATGGTGGCGTCGAAACTGGCGCTTCCATCGCCGCCGCCGCTGCCTCCATCGCCGAACACCGAGTCGGAGCTGTTCGAGGCGCACCCCATGGTGGTGAGTAAGGCCAACAAAACCCATAAGAACCGTGTATCCATCGCGTTTTCTCCAGTGCTTTCTTTGGCCAGGATAGCTCGCAGGGGCTCCCTTTGCTTGGTCGATTCGGGCTAACTGCTCCTGTGCGTGTCCCCCTTACCCTGCTTAGTTCGGTTGTCTTGTTGGTCCTGATGATGACGCTGGGCGTTACGTTAGGGACCGAACCCATTGTTATCTCCGATGTGTTTCTAGATCCGGAGTCGCTAGCCAGGGCGATCGTGGTGGAGGCGCGTCTTCCGCGTGTGGTGCTTGGGGCAGTTGCAGGAGGGGGACTCGCTGCGGTGGGGGTAGCGTTTCAGGCGGTGCTTCGCAATCCGTTGGCGGAGCCCTACGTGTTGGGGGTGTCGGGGGGGGCGGCTCTTGGGGCGACCTTAGCGATCCTGGCGGGGGTTGCTGGGGTTCATTTTTGGGGAGCGTCGCTGGTGCCTTTGGCAGCCTTGGTGGGCGGACTGGGAGCAACAGTGCTAGTAGACGCGCTGGTTCGGGTAGGCGGCAGTGGAGCGACCAGTGGAAGCTCGGTACTTCTAGCAGGGGTGGTGGTCAATTCGATCGCATCGGCGGCCATCACGTTTCTGAAGACTCTGGTGACTGCGAGCAAGGCGCAGGAGCTGCTTTTTTGGCTGATGGGGTTTCTTGACGTTCACGCGTGGAGCTCGGTAGCGTTTGTTGCCGTGTACGTATTCGGGGGGCTGGCGGTGTTGCTGGCGGACGCGGGGAGGTTGAACTTATTGGCTCTTGGCGATGACGCAGCAGGATCGCTGGGGGTCGATGTGCGCCGGCTCGAGCGACGGGTGTTTTTTGCCTGTTCAGCGGTGGTGGGGGCGATTGTGAGCCTGACAGGGCTCATTGGGTTCGTGGGGCTGGTGGTGCCGCATGCGCTTCGCAGGCTGGCTGGCCCTGATGTGAGGCTGCTCTTGCCAGCGTCGTTTTTTGCGGGGGGGGCGGTGCTCGTTGGATGCGACCTGGTGAGCCGCATGCTCTTTCGCTGGTTGCACACCGAACCGCCGGTGGGAGCGGTGACCGCATTGGTCGGAGGACCGCTCTTCTTGCTGCTACTACGTGCACCACGTCGCTAGCGAGCAACGCTAGTAGCTCGCGGGGAAAAGCTTTTTCTTTTTTCTTCCCGGGCGCTCGTGCTACGGCGATCCCAACAGGCACAACAACGCTAGGAAAGTACATATGGCTCGGTGGGAGTTCAATCTTCCAGAAATAGGCGAAGGGGTCACGGAGGGCGAAGTCGTACGCTGGCTGGTCACGGCCGGTGACCAGGTTCGCGAGGACCAACCCATCGTCGAGATCATGACGGACAAAGCTACGGTCACCTTGGCCGCCCCACGAGCCGGCACGGTGCTCGAGACCCACGGAAAAGTTGGCCAAGTCATCCGCGTGCACTCCCTGCTCGTGGTCTTCGACCTCGGCGGAGTCCCCTTGCTTGAACCGGCGCGGTCCATCCCCCACGACCACTACTTCAACGAGCACCCCCTCGCGACTCCCGCAACCCGCAAGACCGCGCGCGACCTTGGCATCGACCTGCGCAACGTCCCCCCAACAGGGCCGCAGGGGAGAGTCACCCGGGCCGATGTCGAAGCGTTCCTCGGTCCCACCAAGGAAACGCAAGCCACAACTGCACTTGTCCCATTGCCCCCGTCCGCACCACCCGCGTTGGAAGAGCGCATTCCGCTTGCAGGACTCCGTCGCCGGATCGCCACCAAGATGGCCCGCTCCACACAGACTGCGGCTCACTTTACCTTTGTCGAGGAATGCGATGTCACAGCGCTCAAAGCGCTTCGCGAGCGCCTGAAGCCCATTGCTGAAAGCCAAGGGGTCAAGCTCTCCTTTCTGCCGTTCTTTGTCAAGGCTTGCGTCGCAGCGCTCAAGAAGCATCCGATGCTAAACAGCATGCTCGACGAGGAAACCCAGGAGATTGTCCTCAAGCGCTGCTACCACGTGGGCATCGCTACGGCGACCGACGCAGGACTCATGGTCCCTGTGGTGCGTGACTGCGACCACAAGAGTCTGCTCGCCATTGCCATAGACATCGACCGGCTCGCCATCAGCACCCGTGCTGGCAAAGCTCGCCCCGAGGAACTCTCCGGCTCCACTTTTACCATCACCTCCCTCGGCGCCATGGGAGGACTCCTGGCCACTCCCATCTTGAACTTCCCCGAGGTTGCTATCTTGGGGATCCACCGGATCAAACCCCGGGCCGTGGTGCGCGACGGGCAGATTGTCATTGGCGACGTGATGCTTCTCTCGCTGTCGTTCGACCACCGGGTGGTGGATGGACACATCGGTGCTGCCTTTGCCTACGAAGTCATTGCTTATCTCGAGGAGCCGGACCGGCTGATGCTCGACTAAGGTACTCCCTAGGAAATAAATACACCAGAGCTACCCCTCCGATCCGTCTCTCCGTTGGGGACACCCCACGCGTCATGCCCTCCCGAGCACCACGTCGTACGACCAGTCATCTACTCTACACCGCGCTGCACCTTCTTGAGCTTCTTGATGAGGCCGATGACCTCTCACGTCGTGGCGGCGACCCGCGAAGCTAGCTCGGGGTCCGGCC
>CAITRH010000119.1 GCA_903894755.1 uncultured delta proteobacterium | reverse complement strand
CTCCAGCCCACAGGCGGAGCGACCGCTCATCGAGCACGGAAACCAATGCCAGGTACCTCTGCGTTAAGTCATCCAACATGAGCCATGCTGGTTAGCGCAACCGCTGGGATAAAACGATAAGTTATTTTGTGACGCTGGCATGATGGCGCCAGCTTAGCGATCGCCCTGGACACCTCAAGAACGCGGGTGACGGGGCGGCTACACATGGATCACCTCGCATTCAAAGTCTACGTCACGCCATCGCAGGCCCCGAAGTTCGTTTAGCCTGCACCCCGACAGGACGAAAAGCGCGATCCAGTAACGGGTCTTCGCGCTGATCCGCGTGCATGCCATGATCTTCGGAAACTCGCTCGGGTAAAGCCACTGGGGTGAGTGGGGGTTGCCTTAGCCCAGTGCTGATTGTGTCGCCCCTTCGGGGCAGCCAATCCACGCGCGGCGACCTTTCCACTTGGGACGAAGCAACCTGGCGGTCGCGGGTATGGCGGAGTTCAAAGGTCGGGTTTCTCTCGAGCCGCCATAGCTCCGTAAAGCCGTCGTCGTTGCTCCAGCCTACGTTGCAACAACTCATGGCGTCGCAAATCAGGCGCATGCTCCACCGTCGGCCCCCGCCAACTGCGCCCCGATGTTGCATCGTCCACAAGCCCCGTCCCAAGTCCCGCAAGGAGCGCCGCCCCCGCCAATGTCCCTTGGCTACCAGGCGCATAAAGCAGTCGAACCCCAAGAGCATCCGCAAGGACCTGCCGAAGACGCGCGCTCCTGCCCCCACCATCGGTTGCCACAACCTCGGATACCCTCAGTCCTTGCTGCGCGACCACCTCGGCGCATTCGCGAAAGCTAAGGGCGATCCCCTCGAGCACCGCCCCATAAAGCGCCCCACGACCATGCTCGGTCGACAGTCCAAGAAATGCCCCGCGTGCGTTGGCGTTCCAAATCGGTGTCCGCTCCCCCTGAAGATACGGAAGAAACAGCGGAAGCTCCCCCGCATGTCCATCGGCTTCGAGGACCTCGAAAGACACCCCCACGATGTTCTGAAACCAAGAAAGCGCCGCCCCGCAGAGCGTCCCCCCCAACGAAAGATATCGGTCGCATCCCACGTGGTGCGTGTTGATCAGCCGCGCGTCGAAACGTCTCTCGTTCTGAGGAACCAACAGGTTGCCCGCGGTCCCCAACATCAAACACGCTTGCCCCTCGTCCACCACCCCAGCGCCAAGCGCCGCTGCCGCAAAGTCGCCGCCCCCCACCACCACCGGAATCCCCACGGGCAACCCAGTCGCGCGCGCCGCTTGCTCCGTCACCATCCCCGCCACCTCGTGGGACCCAACTAGCGGAGGAAAAAGACGCGCCTCGATCCCCACCTCGTCGAGCAGAGCCCAGTCTCCTGTGGACGCGTCATAGAGCGGCGCAAAGAGCGCTGCGGTCGATCGATCGACGGTGACCGCGCCGGTCAGCCGAAAGACCACGAAGCTATGGCTCTGGAGCACGTACGCCGCTCGCTCGAGACTTTCTGGCTCGTGGTCCCGCAGCCATCGCAGCTTCGGCCCCAAAAAGTACGAATGGAGCCGGTTGCCACCAAGAGCCAATGCACGCGGTCCAAGCCACTCGAGCGCCCTTGCCTCCGAGTCTGCACGCGTGTCGAGCCACAGGATCGCAGGACGTACCACGCCCCCTTCCGAATCCACGAGCACCACCGTCGGCGCCTGCCCCACCACCCCCACCGCTACGATCGAACGAACGTCAGCCCCGAGCGACGCGATCAGCGGCGCGATCGCATCCCACCAACGGTCTGCATCGGCCTCGGCCCACCCAGGATGCGGCACGTCGAACCCGCACGGCACTTGCGCTTCTGCCTTGAGCTGTCCTGAGGGGGAAAAAACGCCCGCGCGGATCCCCGTGGTCCCGAGGTCGAGGGCAAGAAGAAGCGGCTCTACGACCACGTAGCGCTCCGCCTCACCCGAGTAGGCGCCCGTCGACGAGCTGCACCAACGTCGCAATCTGCGGCTTCGTGATCCAACCGTCCGCCCCCACCTCGCGGCACTTGAGGATCATCTGCTCGTTGATGAGCGATGAGAAGATGAAGAAGGGGACATCGGTGATGGCCAGGTCCGCTTTGACTTTCCTGCAAAACGTAAGGCCGTCCATCTCGGGCATTTCGATGTCGGAGATAATGAGGTTGATGAACGTCGTGATGGGGCGTCCCTCGGAAGCGGCTTTCTGTTTTGCGATCACGACGGCGTCGAGGGCCGCTTTGCCGTTGGCAAACGACGTGAGCTGCGTGTAGCCGGCGGAGCTGAGGGTCCTGGTGAGGAGAGCTCGGATGATCGAAGAGTCTTCAGCAAGGAGGATCCTCACGTCGCCGCGGCCACGTTTGGCCTGCGGCGCAGCAGCCATGATGGGCGTCACATCAAGGGCGCTCTCAGGGAAAATCTTCGCGATGATGTGTTCGAGGTCGACCAGCAGGATCTCGCTTCCGTCGATCTGCACGGTGCCCGTGAGCCGAGCGTTGTACTGGCTCAAAAACGTGGGAATGGGGTTGATGTCTTTCCAGAAGACGCGGCGGATTCGGTGAACCCCGTCGACCAAAAAGCAGTTGAGCATGTTGTTGAATTCGGTCACTAGCACGATGCGTCGGGGGTTTTCCTCGAGCTTGGGACGACCCAGGTTGTCAGCCAGGTCGATGAGCGGGATGGTCCGTCCTCGAACCCGGTACACCCCCATGAACGACGCCATGTCGACGGGAAGCGGCGTGACAAGAGCCGGATCGAACTGAAGCACCGTCTTGAGCTTGGCGACGTTGATGCCGAAGCGCTGCTCTCCTAGGAAAAACTCCATGATTTCTACTTCGTTGGTCCCGCTTTCGAGCAGGATTTCCGTGTTCTCCTTGGCCACGCTTCGCCTCCTAAGAGCGACAAGGTAGACGACGCGAAGCGATGGGGAAAGAAGCCTTGGAACTTGGCTCTAGAAGGCTCACCGGTTAAGGACCACAGCGAGATGCCTGACCGGCGCCCCATCGTGCCGTGGGCCATGCCCATGGTGGCCATCACCCTTTGCTCCGGACTGGCGTACGGATGGCAAGAAGCCCATTTGACGTCGGACCAGGTGCGCTTCTGCGTCGACCGGGCCGCCCAGGCACGCGTCGAACATGCCTTCGGCGTTCAGGTGATCCGAGGACCGCTCCGCACCTTCGATATCGATGGCATCGCCCCCGAAGCCGTGCTCGACCCGTCCGTCGTCGTCGCTAGTGAAGATGGACGTACCCTCGCCGGACACGCCGAACGTCGCGAGGACCTCGGAGTCCGGGTGACCCTCGAAGAACCGCGGGCCATCACGCGCGGCAAGTTCGTCATCCGTGTCGTCTATGGGCTCGACCTCGCCCAAAACCCGATGCTGTCGCGAGACGGTGCCCTCTGGCGCCTCGTCTGGACCTCCCCACGCGCCGCCGAAGGGATCGACGCGATGCGGGTCACCTTCGAGTTTCCACCAGGTCCCACCGAGCCGCGTCCGGTCCATCCAGACACCGGCGTCTTCAACACCACCGCCCTGTCGACCGTCCGGCGGACCCCAGAGCACGACGCGCTCGACATCGTTCGTCCCCATGTGGCGCGGGGCGAGGCGGCCGTGTGGAGCGTACGGCTCGATCCCAAAGCGTTCCCAGAGGTGAAGACCCCGCGGCTCCTCCCTGGTCCTCCACCACCGCCGGCGCGAACGGACCGGGTGCGCGAGCTTGCCGTAGCGCTCGGTCTCGTGGCCCTCGGGGGAACCTACGCGCTGCTCTTGTGGCTGAAAGAACGCGCCTACTCGCGGCTCGCGGAAGCTCGCAACGCCACGGTACGAGGACTGCTCCCTCTTGCATCGCCCTGGCGTGCGCTCTTGGCAGCCAGTTGTCTTGTCGCGGGGGTTGCACTCGAACTTGCGGGACGTCCTACCCTAGGGGCGCTTTGCGTGGTGGGAGCCATGGTGCTTGGAGCGTTGAGAGCTCCGGTTGCACGGGGCTGTCCAAGAGGGCCGGGACAATGGTTGCCTCTTCGTTCTTCCGAAGCATTCGTGCGGGCAGGGTCCTCCGACCAGTGGTTGGACATCACGACACGCAAAGGCCAGGGGGTTTTGCTGTTCATGACTGTGGCGCTCGGCCTGCTAGGTTGGCTGCTTGGGTACGTCGACCCGCAGGCGCCTTATCTTGTTGCGCTCAACGGGGCCGCTCTCGTTCCGCTGCTTGCCACCGGACTTGGACGACAGCTACCGCCCGATCCCGCAACGGCGCCGGTCCCCATCCTTCAGGCGCTCTATGCACGTCTTCAGGGAAACCAAACTCTTCGCGCGGTTCCCTGGGGACGGATTCCAACGGGAAGTGGCCACGCTGACGAGCTGCGACTGCTCGTTCTTCCCCGGGTTCCAGTCCAGGGGCTTGTCGGCATCGAGATCGGAGTGGCGTGGAATTGCATCCCGTCCGGCCACGTAGGGGTTCCTGAGGTGCTGGTCCGAATGCTCGACGGGAGCAAAGCGGCGTCTCGTATGCGCGACCTTGCCCCATGGGAGCGGGTGGTGCCAGGAAGAAGGCCTGAGGAGCGGGTGGTCTCGTTGCGCCCGTCCTTCGATACCCCCGAAGCAACCGCCGAGCTGGTCGAGGAGCTCGGTCAGAAGCTAAGCAATGGGGAGGTCCCCGGGGCGAGCCGTTCTGGGCTGTTTTGATTCGCCCCATCAACGCGCGGGTCCTTTCCACGCCTCGAAAGTCTGGGTCACGATGTGCGCGTCGAGGAGTGCATGGCAACTCAAAGCCCCGATGCCTGCAACACAACGGTGATGGGTGGCGCAAATCCCTCTGAGTCGACAAGGAGCGCCCCACTTACGCCTCCGGATTGCATAGCCCGAAAGAAGACCTGCAGCCGACAGGAACCCGCGGCAGGGACCATCGTGTCCTCGCACCCGCCCTCCCGAGGCGACACAATACGAAACGCGTCTCCTACGACGCTCACATGCAGCGGCAAACTGTCAACCGACTCCACATTTCGGATCAGCAGCTCCACTGGAACTGACTCTGAACCCACGGCCTGTGGCGTCGGAAAACAAACGCCTCGTGGGTTCACAAGCAAGCGGTCGTAGCCCTCACCATGAAAGCAGAACGTGCTCAGCCCCAACGTTGCGAGCTCGATTTCCACCATCCCTTGATGAGCCCCCGCCTGCCGCGGCGCAAAATGTACCCCTAGGTGACAGCCGCCAGAGCCAATCCCCCCCACCTCGCATCGGTTGCTGTCCATTTGGAATGCATCGAAGTCACCGAAGACATCCACGCGCAGGATATCCGTGGGCAGCAGGTCTTGTGGCGTTGGGTTCCTGACAAACACGAGCGCAGCGTTCGAGAAGCCCCCTACCGGAGTCGCTGGATAGGTGTTCCCGTACTCGACGGTCGCACCGTTGTTCAGAACAAACTGTAGGCTTCCCCCTGCAACGCAGCGAATGCGTGCTCCTGCATCGGACTCGGGCCCAACCTGCGTGCGGCACCAAGGGGGAGAACTGTCGGGACCTGGCCCGTCCGCAAAGGCATCGGTGGTCGCATCGGTAGCGGGAGCGGACGCGTCAACGGCCCCCGTTGCAAAGGAGAATGCCTGTCCGCAGCCGGACAGAAGGAGAACAAACGAGAAAGGAAGGCGGGTCATCATTAGCCTCCGTGAGTTGTGGCTCCCATGAATTCAGCCATGGTCGCATGCCCTTTGGACGAGATGCCGTCGCGACCGAGCACCCGAAGCAGCGTTTGGCCCAGAATGACTGCATCGAGCCCCAGCGACCAGTGGTCAACGTACCAGACATCGAGGACAAACTTTTCCTCCCAGGTGATGGCATTTCGGCCGCGCACCTGCGCAAGCCCCGTGATGCCCGGGCGCACCTCATGACGACGCGCCTGCTCTCTACTGTAGCGAGGGAGGTAGCGCACAAGGAGCGGACGAGGCCCTACGAGGCTCATGTCGCCGCGCAGGACATTCCAGAGCTGGGGAAGCTCGTCGACAGACAGCGCCCGCAGGACCTGTCCAACACGCGTCAGTCGCTGGCCATCAGGCAGGGGCAACCCGAACGCGTCCGTGGCCTCTCGCATGGTGCGAAACTTGACAAGCCAAAAGGGCTTGCCATGGAGCCCAGGGCGCTGTTGGACAAAGAGCACGGGACGTCCCAGGTCGACAGCAATGGCAGCCGCCACGACTGCCAGCATCGGAGCGCTCACAACGAGCCCGAAAGCGGCTACTGTGAAGTCCAGGAGGCGCTTGGTGCGGGAATCCGCGGCAGACATGGGTCTCAACCGCGTCGTCCGGTCCCCCCCTTGTCGTCCTGGGGATGGAGCTGGATCACACGGGTGGCAGGTGGAATGGAGGGCTGGGCGGGGTCCTCGCGAATCAGGACGACGTCGCCATCTCGGATACGGTCGACACGCCAGTTTAGCTGGTACTCAGGACCGTTGGCGCCACCAATGCGTACAATCTCGGGCTTGCATAGGAACTTGCCCCGGTAAATGACATGGCCTCGTCCCGTGGGGTCGATGAACATGGCGCGCGGCTGGTCACCTCCTAGCACGATAGCGACCAACCGGAGCTCGTCGATCGCGTATTCCGTAAGAAGGACCTCGCGCTGGTTGACGTTGGCTCGAGGACGGTCTGGGGCGATGGCTGCAACGTAGGTACGAAACGGGTCGCGGTTTCGCTCGCTCTCGACGAAGTCGTTTTCCGAGTACTCTGCAGCTCGAACGACGGTGGGGGCCGAGGAGCTCGGAGCGGCAGCCGCGGCAGCAGGAGCGCGGGAGACAGGGGGCGGAGGCTTGGGTTTGTCGTCACACGCCGCGAGGGCCAGCAGGAGAGCGGGCAACAGAAGACGTTTCATTTTTGTGGAGCTCCAGCCGGACTGACCGAGGGGAGGGCATGAAACGCAGTGGCCAGACAGCGTCCCCTCAACACCATTTCGTCCCCGACCATCCGTGGGTCGGAGAGCTCGATGTTCTCGATGTTGATGATGCGGTCGAGACGTCCCACCTCGTGGATAAACTTCACCACCTGATGGTACCGTCCCACGATCTCGAGACGCATGGGGTCTTTGACATAGAAAGGCTGTTTGAGTTCTTCGGCAGGGGCGAAGCTCTTGAGATCGACACCTGCAGCGTTGAGGGCCAACTGGAGTGCGGACAAGAACGATGCCTGTTGTTTGTCGGTCGGGAGCACTTTATTGAACTCGCGCGAGCGCTGCTGGCGAAGTGCGAGGTCTTCCCGGTCGGCGATGTAGCTGGTTTGTGCTAACTGTGCGGCCGTGAGTTTGCTCTTTAGCTCCAATTGTTGGCGCTGAGCAGCTTGAATCTTGCTTGTGAGCCCAGCATGGAACAGGAACCAGTAGGCAAAACCGATGAGGACGCAAACACTTGCACCCACCGCGATCTTTCCTGGGAGGTTGATTTTCGACAGGATAGAGACAGCCTGGGCTGATGTGGGGAGAGCAACGGGAGAAGCCACGGCTAGTACCTCACTTTCGCGTTGAGCTCGAAGCGTACGAGTTCCTGCTTGGTTACTTGGTCCATGACCTTGGCACCGGGCATGAGATTGACGTCAGAGAAGTAGTCACTAAGCAGCAGTCGTCGCTGGAGCTCGGAGACGTCTTCGGGGTCTCTAGCCAATCCGGCGATGCGAACATTGCGTTCTAGCTCGATGTACTGAGTGAGCCAGACGCGATGGGAGTCCCAATTGGGGTTGAGCACGGCCCCCGGGTTGTCTCGTTTGAGCTGTTCGAGTTTGTCTTTGTCCGTCGTAGGGCCTCGTCCTGCGGTCAAGATGCGCGACAGCTCGAGGAGCGTCGCCGTTGGGCCGGTTCGTGCGGACAGGAGCTTACCGATAGCCTCTTCGCGGTCGCGAAGCTCTTTGAGCTGGGCCTTGATGGCATCGTGGTTGGCCATATCGTGTTTGATCGTGTCGATCTGCTGCTGGACCCGCCCGTTTTCCCCCACGATGGTGGTGTGCTCGTCTTCCTTGTACTTGTAGACAAAGAGGCAGACGATAATTTCAAAGACGGCAGCGCCAAGGACCGCGAGGATCCAGAGTTGGCCCGCCTCGCCAACGACAGTGGCACGTCCTTTGGAAAGCTTTTTGTCTGGAAGAAGGTTTATGCGGACCATTGACGCCGCTCCCTGTCGCACCGGAGGCTGAGGCCGAGAGCGACGACCATTTGCGCGGACATGGCCCGCAGTTTTGCTTCATCCACGTACTTGGCTTCAACAGTGAGGTTGGCCATGGGGTCGAAGAGCTGCACGGGGACCCTCGCCCGCTTTTCGATGGCCTGGGCTAACGGCGCGAGGTAGGCGCTTCCACCGCTCACGAAGATGCGGGTGATTTCCTGCTCGCCGCTCGTTGCGAGGTAAAAGTCAAGTGATCGCTGGATTTCCCCTGCGAGCCCGACGCACGCTTGGAGCACGATCTGATGGACCTCCTGGGGCACCATCTGTGTGGGCCCCCCAGCGGCCTTGTAGGCCTCGGCCTGCTCGTGAGAACAGCCGCATTGCTTGCGAATTTCCTCGGTGATGGCGTTGCCCGCGTTGGTGATCTCGCGGGTGAAGGCGGATACGCCCCGCGAGACGATGTTGAGCGACGAAACTGCAGCACCTACGTTGAGCAGAGCGATGGTTCCATCGGGGGGAAGCCCGAATTGGTTCTCAAACATGTTCTGGATGGTGAACGCGTTGATGTCGACGACCGCAGGACGTAGCTTGGCGTCGCGGAGGATATTCGCGTAGTCGTTGATTTCGTCTTTTTTAGCGGCCACGAGCAGCAGATCCATCTGACCGGCCTCGGGACGTTTCCGGAGGACCTCGTAGTCGACACTCATAAGCTTGATGTCGAAGGGGATATGTTGCTCCGCCTCCCAATTGATCTGCTCGTCGAGCTCCGCCTGGGTCATCATGGGGACCGTGATTTTGCGCACGATCACCGATTGTCCATAGACCCCCACGGCCACGTCCTTTTGTGTGATCTTCTGGTCGTGGAAGATCTTCAAGAGCGCCTCGGTCACGGCCGACGAGTTCATCACGTGACCGTCGATAATGGTCTGGGGCGCCAGGAGCGCGAACCCCCAGCGCGCGACCTGGAGCTTTTTGCGCGTCTCTTTGAGTTGCGCCACCTTGATCGAGCTTGCGCCGATATCGACCCCGACGAGGTTTTTCCCTTCGGCCATGCCTGTTTCTCCTCCGGGAAGATCCGTCGCCTTGCAGCCACTATCGCCGCGCCGCTCCGCCCAGTAGTCGAAGTGTGGCACCTTGCGGCGCCGATGGTCAAAAAACACTTCGACCCGAACGAACTAAGCCCGCTTTGAAAACCGCAGGTTCGTCGCGGGCGATCCCGAGGACCTCACCCCCGCATGATCCGGCGCG
>CAITRH010000118.1 GCA_903894755.1 uncultured delta proteobacterium | reverse complement strand
GAGCCCCCTCGCTCGAAGACGATTTTACTTGCCCGCATGGGCAAGGAAAATGTCGAGGGAGAGGGGGTTGGGGGTGAGGTCTGCGCGAAATTGGGGCGCGGAAGCGGTGGATCGGACCTGCGGTTCTCAAGATGGGTTTGGTTTAATCGGCGTCCCCCTCTTGACTACTACAGGGGGGTTGGGGGGTGAGGTCCGCACCAGAAAATGGCGCCTTTTCTTGTCTCAATGCACCCGAGTCCCCGTTGCAAGTTTTCAACGTGCGGGTGCAGGCCCTGTTGGTCTAACGTGGCGCCATGCGAAGGATCTGCCTGGTGATGGTTTTGGTTGGATGGGGATGCGGAGGGGCGCGACACGCGGTGAACTCGGCGGCGCAAAAGGTCGACGAGGCACGTGCCGTAGGGGCCGATCGCTTGGCGCCGTACGAATTTTACGTTGCCAAGGCGCGTCTAGATGAGGCGCGTCGCGAGGGGAGCCGGGAGAGCGCCGAGAAGGCGGCGCAGGCTGCGGCGGAAGCGGTGGCGGTGGCCGACGCGGCGCGAGGGGCCGGGGCCAAACCGTAGGGCGGTACCCATCAGCCCGGTGGCCAAAAGACCTTCGGAAGCGCGTTTCGATGCGCGAGCGCCAGCGCATCCATCAGTCCTGCCACGGTAATGTGCACCAGAAACCCGTGGTAGATGCTGCGGGTCTTCATGCTCAGGGAGCCCAAAAAGATCCCCGCGATGATCGCCCCCATCGCCTCGAGATACGGCTTGCCATAGTGGATCATGCAGTACGGTACCGCCATCGCAAAGATGGCCCCAGACCCAAAGCTCCGCTTCAATGCCCCTAGCCAAAACCCTCGAAAGTACAGTTCCAGCGCAAAGAACTGAGCAAAGTACATCGCCTCCCAAAGCAGCAGATCGAACCAGCTCCGCGACGAGGTCTTGTAAAACGGGTAGTAGGTGTTGAATTCAGGCTGCCGACTCACGAGAAACGTCAGCGGTACCACCACCACCAACGCTACCGCGTAGATCCACCAGTGACGCAAAAACCCTCGCGACCGAAGCCCGAAGTCAAGCAGCGAATCCTTGCGAAAGAGTAGCTTCCACAGAGGAAACGGCACCGCTACATAGCCAAAAATGCGAGTCCCAGCCCACCAGCCGAAACTGTAAAGCTCGTCGTACTTGAGCAACTGAAGCCGACCTGGATGGCTCCCCTCATACGAGAGCAGCAGCGCACGTACCTCGCGCTCGTAAAACGCCCTCCCTCCGTAGTACTCCTGCATCGTCAGGATCACCGCAGCAAGAGCCAGCGCCACAAGCGGACGAAGATCCAGCTTCCCCAGCGCCTCGGCCCGTGTCTCATGGGCCTCTCGATCGAGCTGCTGCCACGTGGAACGGAACAACAAATAGATGGCAGGAAGCGCCACGGCAAACACTGGAATAGGGAGTAAAGGCGTCACCGTGCTGAAAAACGCGTCAAACCCCGATGCCCCGCTGACGATGGTCATGCGCAGCGCTTAGCCCCGCTGCGAAGCCTCGCCAATGTAGCGCTCTGGCCAAGCACCACCATCACCTCGAAAAGCCCAGGACTCGCTGTCCGCCCCGTGAGCGCCACACGCGCGGGCTGGGCCACGTCCCGAATGTGCAGCTTACGCTCCAATAGCCAGTCGGTCACTGTAGACTCAAGCCCTTCTGCAGTCCAGCCTTCCATGGCCTCGAGACGCTCCGCCAAAGACAACAAATGCAAGGCGTTGGCTGGTACAAGAAACTTGACCCTGGCCTTTTCGTCCATCACGGGCTCGCCCCGGAAATAGAAGTCCATCCCCTCGGCTGCCTCGACAAAGGTCCTGGAGCGCTCACGGACCGTCGCAATGGCCTGCTTTACCTTGGCTTCGTCGAGTCCACAGAGCCCCCGCAACTCGAGGAAAGGAACCACCCTACGCAGGTAGACATCGTCAGACTGAAGCCTCGGGGACTTCAGGTGCTCATGTTCGATGGCCAAGAACTTCTTTGTATCGAACTTGCCATCTCCACGTCCGCACGCCTCCCAACGGAATGCAGCCACAAGCTCGTCTAGGGAAAAGACCTCTTGGTCGCCGTGGGACCAGCCAAAACGCGCCAGGTAGTTGAGGACAGCTTCGGGGGCATACCCTTGGTCGCGGTACTCGGTGACACTGACAGCGCCGTGACGCTTGGAGAGCTTTTCTCCACTCGGGGCCAGCATCATGGGAAGATGCGCGAATTCCGGTGGAGTCTCGCCAAGCGCCTCGTAGAGCAGAAGCTGCGGCGGAGTGTTGACCATGTGGTCGCGTCCCCGAGCCACCAGCGTGATGCCCATTGTGATGTCGTCGACAACAGCTCCGAAGTTGTAGAGTGGAACACCGTCGGAACGGACTAGGACAAAGTCTTGTTGAGCAGCGTTGGGAGTGACAACCTCGCCAAACACCTTGTCAACGTAGCGGACCGAGCCCTCTGCAGGCGTGACAAAGCGCACCACATGGGGGCTGGACACGGAGTGCTTCTGCGTGCGGCAGGTCCCTGGGTAGCGAAAGTTGGCCTTGGGGTCGCGTGCCTTGATAGCAGCACGCTGAGCATCGAGTGCTTCCTTGGTGCAGGTGCAGCGGTAGGCCTTTCCCTGGGCGACAAGACGTTCGGCGAACTCGCGGTAGGTCGCGAGCCGTTGCATCTGCGTGTAGGGACCGTGGGGACCGCCGACTTCGGGACCTTCGTCCCAGGTCAGTCCGAGCCAGCGGAGAGAGTCAAGGATAATCTGGACACTCTGCGGGGTTGAGCGCTCCTGATCCGTGTCCTCGATGCGTAGGACAAAGGCGCCGCCGGTTTGACGGGCCCAGAGCCAATTGAAAAGAGCCGTGCGGACCCCGCCTATGTGGAGGTAACCGGTGGGGGACGGGGCAAAGCGAACGCGAGGGGACGACATGCGGGCATCCCCTAGCAGACCGCGGCCAATGGGGCTATGTCGTCGAGAAAGCATGCCTCGGGACCGTTCCACAGGTAAGAGGTGACGCGTGGTGCCGATTTCCGATTCCGATGATGCCAAGTTTCTGAAAACGCTGACAGTCCTCTACGTCGAGGACGACGCGAGTGCCCGGGAGCCCGCCGCGAAGTTCCTGCGGCGACGCGTGGGCACGGTGATCACCGCTGCAAACGGCGTCAAGGGACTCGAGGCGTTCCGTACGCACCCCGTGGACATCCTTGTTACCGATATCCTGATGCCCGAAATGGACGGTCTGGCCATGGTCGAGGAGATCCGCAAGGTGCAGGAACACCTGCCGATCATCGTGACGACCGCCTTCGAGCGCACCGACTATCTCATTCGGGCCATCGAGCTTTCCGTCGACAAGTACGTTCTCAAGCCCATTGCCAGCGAGCGTCTGGTCGGAGCGCTCTTGGATTGCGCCCATCGCCTTCGGAGCGACGCCGACCTGCGTCGAACCCAAGACGATCTCCAGCTCGCCATGCGCCAACTCGAGGCGCTCAACGCCAACAAGGACAAGTTCTTCTCCATCATCAGCCATGACCTAAGGAGCCCCCTCAGCAGCTTCTTTTCCCTTACCCAGATCCTCGAGCGGGATCCCCATCGCTTGATGGCCCGTCCCGAGCTCGCCAAGCACGCCCGAGAGTCCGCTCAGTACCTCCTCACGCTCCTCGACAACCTGCTCTCCTGGGCTCTTCTCCAACAAGGAGCGCTGACCATTTCCCTTGAACCTGTCGATGTAGCAGCGCTCACATCCGGCAATATCGCCCTGATGGCTTCGGTGGCCCAAGAAAAGAACATCGCTGTCAAGAGCCTCATCGACCAGCCCTTGTGGGTCCACGCTGACAGCAACATGCTCGATGCGGTCTTGCGAAACCTGCTCTCCAATGCGCTCAAATTCACCCGTCCTAGCGGCAAGGTTGAAATAGCAGCGACGAGCACTTCCGAGGAGGTGACCGTCACCGTCAAAGATACCGGCATCGGCATTCCGGACTCGTCGGTCCCCAAACTGTTTCGTATCGAGGTTGCACATGGACGTCTGGGCACCGCCAAGGAGAAGGGGTCCGGTCTTGGACTTATCCTCTGTCGGGAGTTTGTCGAGAAGCTTGGTGGTCAGCTTTGGCTAGAGAGCGTTGTGGATCAGGGGACTACGGTATCGTTTACCGTGACCGCGGCTAGACCTTTGCAAGATTTGCAAGAGGAGAGAAAATAGTAAACTCCGCCCCTGTGTCCGTATTGTGCACATCGATGCTCCCCTGCATGTTGCGCTCGATGATCATCTTCGACATGTAAAGCCCAATCCCGGTGCCCATCGCCTTGGTGGAAAAGTACGGGTCGAAGATTTTGTCCATGATGGCAGGCGGGACCCCTCCCCCCATGTCGCTGACCGAGACCACACCGTAGCCGTATTCTGCTCGGAGCTGGATCTGCACGGTTCCTGCACCCAGGCCTCGCTCCTCCATTGCGTCCTTCGCATTGGTCAGCACATTGAGGAGCACCTGAGAGTACTCGTTGGGGAACCCAAACAACGTGACATCCTCCGGTGCGTCAAGTTGGATGGCAAAGCTCTTGCTCTTGAAACTTGCCTCCACCAGAAGCATAGCCTGCCGGATCTGCTTGCGCGCAGAAAAGCGGACAGGCTCCTTGGTTGGACGGAAGAAATCCCGGAAGTCCGTGATGGTGGAAGACATCTTCTGGAGCAGCCTTTGACCGTCGGCCAACGCTTGTTCGAGGGTTTCTGCGCTGAGCTCCTGAAACTCGTAGAGGTCGTGGATGTTGGCAAGGATCATCGCCAGCGCATTGAGAGGCTGGCGCCACTGGTGGGCAATGTTGCCGATCATCTCGCCCATGGCGGCCTGCCGACTCTGGATAAAAAGGACCCGCTCTTCCAAGTGGGCGTTGAGACGGGCGAGGGCCTCCACTGCGGCCTTGCGCTCCGTGATGTCTCTGAGGACAACCGCCACCCCGTAGCCTGCCACGGGGATAGGCGCTGAGGCAACCAAGAGCCAGCAGACCGTGCCATCGGGACGCACCACCCCCACCTCTTCGTCTTTGATGGCACTCTGCTCGCGAAGGGCGCGGATACTGACCAAGTCCTCTTTGGCGACAGGAGTTCCATTGGGCCAAACGATTGTCCACTCGGGCCCACCAACGTGGCGTTCCAGTTGCTGAGCCCTGGTCAAACCAAAAATTCGCTCCGACGCAGGGTTGGTGTCTACTATCTTGCCGTTGGGGTCAGTGATGAGCACCCCTTCGGGAAGCATCTGGAAAAGAGCAGAGTACTTCTCTTCGCTGGCTCGACGCAGCAGTTCTGCCTGCTTCTGAGCGGTGATCTCCTCGTGCGCAACCACGCCCCCCCGATGGGCACCGCTCAGTGGAGAAACATGCATGACAAACCACCGCTGCGTGACTGGTGAGTGGCATGGATACTCCATTGTAAAGTGGTCGAGCACACCTCCCAGCACATCGCGGATCCCTGACAACGCGTTATGCGCCTCTAGGGCGTACTGGTCGGACGGCAAACTGTGGCAAGCCTTCAGGTAGTTCACTCCGAGCTGACCGTCCGCGTCCCCGCCGTGTTCTTCGGCAAACCGCCGCCATGCTCGATTGACCAGGGTAATCACCCCTTGGCCATCCAGGACGGCGATCTGAGCGGTCAGTGAGTCGAGCAGGTTCGTGAGCAGCGCTTCGTTGGCTCGAAGCGCATCCTCGGCAATCCGGCGCCACTCGATGTCAATCATTGCGCCGAGTTCTCTTGCGGACTCCAGTTCTTCCGTGTGCCAGTGTTTGCTGCGCAGCCGAACAATCTGGCTCCAGGCGGCAAAGGACTGACGCGACCCCAACCGTCCACCGGGTGCCATCACCATCGCCTTGTCGGGATTGCCCCCCCAGGTCACATGGTGCAATTGTTCCCCGCGAAACCAGACCAGCTTGATCGTCTGCTCTGCGTCCAGCGGGAACAAGACCACCCCAGCGGCGGTCGCGGCCAAGTCTGCGGTCCCAGGCAAGTGCTCACTCAGGCAGTCGGTGGCAAGGAGCAGGAAGGGGTCGTTGGCACGCAGCGGGCTCAATCCCTCGGCAATTTCAAGAACTCGTTGCGGCTCTGGAGTCACGCCAGCGGTCGTGACTTGCCCCCCGCGAACGAGCGCTGCGCCTTCGGCTCCGACCGCACCTAGAATATCCGCCTGTGCCGGTCCACTCAGCAAAGCCGACAAACGCGTCCCCCGTCGCATGGCGACAATGATGTTGTTGCGGCATTGCTTGAGAAACGCCTCGTAGCGACGACTGTGGATCTCTTCCGCCAGCGAGATCTGCGTTCCCAAGTCCTGGGCTATCCAAGCCACGACCTCGCGTATTTCGGACGGTACCGGATGCGGTGCGCAGTGTTGGCAGGAGATCAGCCCCCAGAGTCGCCCCTCCCGGAGCAGTGGCGCCACCAACGTGGCCCGCGCCCCCATGTTGCGGAGATACTCCAGATGCACCAGGGACACACTGCACAACAAGCTGCGGGACAGATCGAGCGGTCGCCCGCTGACCGGATTGACCGCAGGAAGCAACGGAGACGGCGTGTAGTCGACATCGACAATCACCCGCGTCGGACTGACGAGAAACATGCGACGTGCTTGTGCAGGGATATCTGTGGCAGGGTAGTGCAGGCCTAGAAAAGGTTCCAAGTCGGCGCGGAGGGCTTCCGCAACGACCTCGCCGTGGGAGTGCTCGTCGAAGCGATAGATCATCACCCGGTCGTAGCCGGTCAGCCGTCGAAGCCATTCGGCAGCGGTTTGGACCTTGGCAGACAACTCCGCTTGGGCGCGCACCATGCTGAGGCCGCGGATTGCCTGGGTCCGCGCCTTGTTGAGGGCAGGAGCTGTAGCTGTCGTGGGTTCCAGCTCCAGCACCACCAGCTGATCGGACTGATGGACACAACCAGAAAACACGAGGTCGCTATCGGGCGGTTGCCAGTCGAAGGACGCAGGCGCATCGGGCAGCTCCTGGTAACGGGTAAGCGCCTCGCGAACCGCATCGGCAAGCGCGGGGCCAAGGGCTGTCGCCAGCTTGCGGTCAAGCAGAACTGCAGGGGCCACCCCTAGCAGCGTTAGGGACGTGGAGCTCACCTGGGTGATCCGCAGCTCCGGACCGTTCAACGCCAAAAGGACCCCGTGGGGCTGGATCGAGCCTGGAATGTGGATCGGCTCGACATCGCATTGGCTTAGGTCAGGAAGCGAGGAGGTGGGGTCGACTGCAGTGATCATGTGCATTTTGCGAGGGGGTTGGGGGAGCAACTTGGTCAGTCAGTCTGCCCGAGTGCCTCCCGCGCCGCAAGACCAACCGGCGGCGCCGGCTATGCGAACCATCCCCGTCATGGCTAGAAAGGATTCGGAAGGTAGATTGATCCGTCTTGAGGGGGAGATCAATCCCTCGCCGGGGGAGATTAATCCCCCCAGGGGTAGATTAATCCGTCTTGAGGGCACCAGCTTAGGGCCCCTCTTTCGCGACCACCCTCGCAGCCGCTTCCACGTCCTCGGCCGTTGCATCGCCAGGTGCCACCCACTTGAGCCTCGCCTGCCGATCCACCACCACGGTCGCGGGAAGCTTCCCCAGATTCAGCTGCTTCTGCACCGCTCCGTTCCGATCCACCACGAAATCCCTGTACACGCCCCACGAGCGCAACACCCCTTTGGCTTGGTCCGTGGATTCCCCCTCGAGAAGTACCCTCACCAGCACCAGGCGTATGCCTCGTTCCTTGAGGTCCTCGGTCTTCGCCACCAGCTTGGGAAGACTCCGCGCACAAGGCGCGCAATCCGGCGCCCAAAAGTCCAGCACCGTGGCCCGGTTTTCAGGGGACGGAACCGCGGTCAGCGCTCCTCGCGAATCCGGCGCTCGGAAGCTCACCGACTGCCCCAGCAGATCCGCGCGCGTCTCGAGACCCTCGGCGCCGACCGTCTTTGGCGACGCGGTTCTCGACCTCGACGGGACCCAGCTAGCCCGATGGCTCGCGGACCCCGAAGCCAAGTGAACCGTTGGCGAGGGATGAAACGTGAGAAGGCAGACTAGGGCAAGAGCCATTCGGAGCAATTGGCCCTACGCTGTGGCCTTATGCCAGGAGCCCGCCATGAAGTCCCGCTTCTTCTGTTTCAAGAACGCCCAGAGCTGCTCGCCGAGCTGCTGGCCCTTGCTGGAGTCACGCCGCCAACCAAGCTTACCGTAGTGAACACCGCGGTGCGTTTTGCCGATATCGCGGGCATCAACCCAGATCTTGTGCTGCGTTCCGAGGAAATCCCGTGGCTGGTACTGGAGCTGCAACACGCAGTGGACCAGGACAAGCGACGCATCTGGCCGCTCGTCGTGGCGGCCTTGCTAAAGCAGCACGGCGCAATGGGGGAGCTCGTGGTGCTGACAGCGTCCCAACGCGTAGCGACCTGGGCTGGGAAGGTTTGTCGTGAGACGGGGCCACTCGGCTCCAGGTTATTCCTGGTGCCTCGGGTGCTCCACATCGACTTGGACTTCGCAGAGCGGTTGGTGGCCTGCCAAGATGTGGACCTGGCGGTGCTGGCGGCTTGGGCCATTCAGGCGCGCTTTGGCCCTCGGGCGAAGTCTATTGCGAGGGCCGCGGTACGGCGCACCGAGAGGCTCCCGTTCCGTTTGCGGAGCGGACGGCGCCGTGCGATGTTTCAGAT
>CAITRH010000117.1 GCA_903894755.1 uncultured delta proteobacterium | reverse complement strand
GCTGCCCTGACGACGACCTAGGCTGCCCTGACGACGACCTAGGCTGCCCTGACGACGATCCCAACAAAAATGGACGGAAGTACCGAATCTCTCTTGACACTCCCAGCTCACAATCCGACTATGCTTTCATGCCGGATCGACATGTCCTCCTCACTCTCAAGCTCCAGACATCGATTGACCATCTCAGTGCGCAGGCGACGAGCATCGTGACCGCTGTGGGAGACCCGGCACATGCGCAATGGTTCGGATCACTCAGCCCGCAGCTTCCTCCAATCATGGCGGCCATTGCCGATCTCCAAAAGGCGCACACGCTCGCGCGCACGAAGGTCATGGGGGCCGTCGCGGCGCGCAAGCCAAAGGAACAGGCGTTGCGGGAGCTACTGAAAGAACTCGCCGGGAAGATCCAATCGCTCATGAACGCCAACCCAGCCGAGGCCAAGGCGATGCTCGCGGCTTCGGGGTTCGGTGAGCGAGCGGTCGGAGTTCATATTGTCCCTCCCTTGGCGGTCAAGCAGGGGACCAAATTGGGTTGTGCGGAGTGGCGCGCGAAGGCCGGTCCGCATGGGAAGAAGGTTTTCTACGAAGTTCGCTACAGCCTCGACGGTGGCAAGACCTGGATGCAAACCCAGGGGAGCAACTACGCCCACGGGGAAATCGAGGGGCTTCCCACCGCGACCGAAGTTGTATTCGAGGTCTGTCTGACCGTGGGCGGCGAGACGGGGGAATGGCACGGTAGGGTGATGCTGTTGGTGCGGTGAGGCGTGCGAGGGGTGATGCTTGCTCGTGCGGTGTACGGACGTCGAGCCTACGCCTTTAGATCGATGGGGAGGGGGAATTTGTAGGAGCGCGAAGTCTCGAGCCCCGCCATTCCCGCCATACTCCGTTTTGGCCTCCGGTGCCTGCTCACGTACTTTGAGTACGCTGCGCGGGCTCCTCGGCCAAAGCCTCGTCTGGCAGAAATGGCGGGGCTCGATCTGGACGTGGTTTATCGTGTTCGAACACGCACCATGTGCGTCGTCGTGGCGTTCCGGTCCGAGAACGAGTTGAGAGTCATTACCGCATGGAGGTTTCCAACATGAAGTGCTTTGAATGCGGCCACGACATGGCATCGGTCCGCCAGAGCCATCCCTATATGGAGAGCGGACTACCAAAGGTCCTCCTCCACGACGTGGAGGTGCGAATGTGTCTTGCTTGTCGCGAAACTGAGGTCGTTATCCCAGCAATCGAGCCCCTACACAAGATCATCGCTATGGCACTCATTCACAAGCGGTCTCGATTCACCGGGCATGAAGTGAAGTTCCTCCGCAAATACCTCCTGTCGGGGGCATCGAAGGATCCCCGCGAGGTCCTGATGTGACCAACCGCGGGCATCTTATATCTTATAACCCCAACGCGAACCGGAGCGCAGCGTCGAGCTCCGCTACCTTCGCCGCTGGCAGCATTTTGAGTCGGTCCGTCAAACACGCCTTCGGCACCGTGACCAGGTTGTCCGTGTTCGCCACGCAGGGCAGCGGGAGCCCTTCGGCTTTGCCCAGGCGTACCTCGGTCGGAAGGTCCCGGATCACCGTCGAGAGCTCCACTACGCTGGCAACGTCTGACGTGACACGATAAGCGCGGGCCTTCGTCCCGCAGGAGCCGGAAAGCTCGCCCACCACACCTCGCCCCGCTTCACGCCCCCTCCCACGGGGCAGCGCTCTCAATGGCCGCTTTCAAGAATGCCTCGTGTCCGACGCGTTCGTCTTCCGTCTCAGCCTGCGCTCGGTACGCCTCCGCGTAACGCCGCGCCTCCGGGGTGCCCCGCTCCGCTACCGCCCGCGCCAGGATGTCCCTAATTAGGTCGGAGCGTGTGATGCCGCTCCCGCCAGGAGTCGACGCGGCCGCCTGCTCCACCCACGCGTCAAGGCCATCGATCACCCTGTCTGGGAGGCGCAGGTGAACCATTGATACGTCACCAAGTTTCGGCGGACGCCCTATCTTCGTTGCCATTGGCGGAATGTAGACAGCGCGACACGACTTGACAAGGCGAGACATGTGGTAACATATAAAGTCAAGGAAGTGTGAGTCATGTCGGCCATTTCGAGGGCATAAGGATCATCGAAGACGGTCGCAGACTCCTCGAACGAGATGCCGTGATCGCAGAGGTTGGCCTCCGCCTTCACGTCTTCCTATTCGAAAGGGCCGTAGAACCCTTCGTCCCTCCCCCTTGGAAAACCCGCAGCGACAAAAAAGGAAACGACGCCGGGGCCCGAAGGCCACACGGCGTCGCTGTCTTAGGCGAGGATGAAAAGAGCGGCTATCATAAGGGGAGGCCGAGACCCAGCGCCACGAGACCCGCCCCAGGTCCAGCGACCGGAATCAACGGGTTAGCAGTGGTGCCAAGGGTACCAAGATAGAAATGGCCATAGTTGTTATGCTGGGGGAGGGTGCCCACTTGCTGCGGGAACGCCACGTGGCTGGCACGCGATGCACTCTTATAGATCACGCCAAGCACCTTGATGTCCGTCAGTTGGACCCCCACCTTCTCGCGCGGGATGGCCAGCTTTAGAACAAAGTTCGTGTCGCTATACGCTGCGGCGCCCAGCAACGTCTGGGGCAGATTGCCAGCGCTGACCCATGCTCCCGCAACGAACGTGAAGAGCGACACATCCGACGTCGAAGACGCCGTAGACCACTCAAGGTAGTAGCGTGCGTCGAATGGCAGGCTATCCAGCTCAGTTGTCCCGCTGCCTGGGTATAGCGTCCTCGTCTGGCTGATTGTGCTCGTCTCGGAAGACAGATACACGCCTACACCAAACACGCCGGTGGTGCTCAGGGTTACCGAGGAGGAAATCCCGACGTTCAGATTGGTGTCGTTCCAATTGAAGAAGATCGCCGCCTTGCCGTCCGTCGTGGAGCTGAGCGAGTCCTCACGGAACGGCCCACTCGTCACGAAGTCGGACTTCGCCAACGTAGTGGAGGTCCACGTCGTGGCGACTCCCGTAGCGTTGCGACGGGTGTAATTGTTGAAGGTGAACGTATTCTGCACTGGGCTCTGCACGTAGTACTGAGGCAGATAGCCGTCCTTGCAGGCCACGGTCAGAACCGGGCCGGTGAAGAAGACGGGCCCCGTACTGCTCGTGGTAAAGCCGCTACCCGCCTGAACCGCAACTTGGGGAAGCGGATAGGTACTGCAGGTCTGGCCGCGCGACGCTAGCTGTCGAGGAGTCGAGCTGGCCGAACCACAGGCAGTCTGTAGTGTCGAGCTCGCGGTCGTTGGATCGGACGACCAGCACCAGATGGTATCTGCCGTCGTGGTGAGGGTTCCGATCGCTGCCGGATCGCCCACGCCGAACTTGAGCGTGACCGGTCCATTGAATCCACCGGCCTGGTCCGTGTACACCTGGGTGCTACCTGAGGGGTAGTCAGGCGTGCCCGCCCATGCGGTGTATTTGTACGGCGCAACCTGAAGGACAAATTGCTCCGTGACCACTTCGGACGGTGCGAAGATGTCGCTGCACTGCACCATGGCCGCATACGTTCCGTTGGCAGCATGGGAATTCCGGGTGATGAGCCCGAGGGTGGTACTGGTACTGGGCACCAGGGCTCCAGTAACGCACGTGTTTACGGTGGTGGAGCACGAAGCCGTGGTGGCGCTGGTGCTCCCCTCGTTGTAGCAGCCCCAGCGGGTTCCCGCAGAGGACTGCGGCGCCAGGAAGTCAGTCGAGCTCGGCGCGATGGAGCTCCACGCGCGGAACACGCCGCCGGACTTGGTCACGGCAACAGACCCAGTCAGCCCAGCCCCGTCCTTTGCATTGAAAAGTGCAGGCGGCAGGTGAACTGACAACGAGCTCGTGGCAGTAGCCGCTTCGTAGTTGTTCTTGCACCCGGTCACGTAGAGGTACGCTGCGGAGGTCGAGTTGGTTGCCTGGACCTGGAGCAGAGTGTTGACGGACGTACTTTGCGTGGTCCCGGTATAATCGCAAGCCACCGATGTTGAGTTGGAGGTGGTCCATTTGTACTTCAAGTATGCGACACCTGGGTGCGTGCTGTCGCTACTGGTCCAGCTTCCCGTAGACGCACCCGTGATTGAGGTGACGGGGCCTGTGGAGCTTCCGGTGATCACGGTAGTCCCATTTCCTGGAACTCCGCTCAAGGAGGCAACCTTGTAGGTGTATTTGAATTGGTCTACACCGGTCGCCACCGAGTTAGCCAAGGTGAGGCTGCAACCAATGGCCCGTATTCGGCGGGTTGTCGATACTGTGACTGAAGTGACCGTGGTACTTAGCGTCGGCTCAACGCCCTTGAGGGTGAGATAGGGCGCATAGACGACGCCGTAGTCCGTTGACGACGCTCCGCTGCAGTAGATAGCGGCGGTGGTCGAGTATCCGAGGGCAACCGTGGTGTTCAACGGCGACGAGCTGGTCGGCGTTGTGGTGTTCTGGCCGGGCGCTCCACAAGTCGGCTCGGTGCCGTCGATGGTCGCGCAAACGTACGAAGACGACAGCGTCGCGGTCGGGATATAGAAATCCGTAGCGTTGCTCAGCTTCGTCCCCGAGACGAGCTCAGTTGACGAGGTGGTGTCGTAGATCTTGTCAGGCACGAGCACGGTACCGGAGACGCCATAGACCAACGGGACGGGTGTATCGGGGTAACCCTGGATGCACACGATTCCCGAGACGTAGTACGTTGAGGTGTTGTACTGGCCGGTGACGATTTGCGTGTTGACGATCGCGCTGTTATTGCCGTTCGTCAGCGGGGTACTGCTAGGCGCGACGCCATTGGTGGTAGCCGGGCTGACGCTGGCCAGGGCGATACCATTTAGGGTGCAGCCGCTCTTAGTTGCGTTGCAGGCAAGCGGGGTGCTGGTCTGGGCGGTGCAGAGAATGCCTGGGGTCGTCGAGAGGTGTCCCCCGAGGTTTGCGCTCGTGGAGATGGTCACGAAGACGGAGTCACCCGGTCGGATTGCGAGCGACGTCGGCGGCTGGTGGCCCGACACGGCGCTGAAGCTGTGGGTCTCGAGCGCGCCCACGGACGCGATCATGCCAGCGTGGCAGGTGATCGCCCGTATGGTGGTAGAGGAGGGGCTGAGGAGGGTCGGGGAGCTGCTGATGGCAACCCCTGTGGTGCTTGACGCTGTCCCGACAGCGCATTCGCCTGTTGCCACAACGAGGTTGGTGTCGGCGTTGGTAGCGGTCGCGCAGCTCGGCGTCGTGGTCAAGCTGAAGCAGACGGTGGTAGTCTCTACCACAGGAACGGAGTTGTTCTTGAATGCAACGTCCTGGTCGCTCGCGTAGGTCGCGGTGACTGGGCTAATGGACGGCGGACGCGCCTGCAACAAGAAGGTCGCATCGGCTTCGCCGGTGGAGTTTTTGTAACCCCCTTTGCAAGCGATGGCGCGGAAGTGCTGGCTCCCCTTTGATGTGCCAATGTCCGTGTATCCCGCTGTGTCCCACTTGGACCACTGCAGCGTGCCTTCGGTAATCTTGAAAGATGCCTGTGTGTAGGAGGTCGGACCAGGGCTCCCGATTTTGAATGCACTGGGACAGACCGGCGCGCTTCCATCGAGGGTGAAGTAGATGTCGGAACCGAAGGTCTTGGTCGACATGGTCGTGAAGGCCTGGTCGACGAAGGTTCCGGGGCCGGTGCTCGAGAAGGTGACGCTGGCGGCCTGGAGGGTGTAGGTCTGGGGCGCACTGACGGCCGACTTGGACGAAAGTTTGCACGCGACGGCCTTGACTACCGCGGAATAGGTGAAGGGGATCGGCGTCGACGGGACGAAGAGCGTAGAGCCGTTAGAGCAAACGCCGGTGATATCGTTGCAGGTCGGATCGGCAACGTTCGGGGTACTCGAGATGTTCGGGTCCGTAATGGGGGCAACGTTGTAGCAGATGTTGACGCCCTGCGTATCGGAGGCCAGCGTGAGCCGGAAGTCGTTGTTCGGGTATTCCTGGCTTACGATGAAGCGCACGTCGGCGACCGCAGACGACACAACGTAATCCGCGCTGCCACGAGCTGGCAGGTAGTTAGGCGCAGTCGCCAAGACGTTGATTCGAGTGTTCGAACCGACGACAATCGCGGTCGAGTACTGCTGGCTGCTCTCGGTCGCGCCGTTGCCATCGGTCGTATAAAAGAGGGTAGCCCCAGCCGTTGCCGTCGACAGCACGACGTTCTGCGTACCGCTGTAGGTGCCAGCGGGGGGGGTAAACACGATGGGTGCAACTGTCTGCTGCTGGAACGTGTAGGTACGCGACGCCACCACAGACGGTTTGCGCTGCGCCGCGTAGGTGAGAGCCTTGATGATCGTCGTGGCCCGGAGCGTGAGCGGAGTCTGGTAGACGTTGGAGCCGTAGGGGACGGGCGTCGCGCCATCCGTTGTGTAGTAGATGGTCGCGGCCGGCTCGGTTGTCGTCAGGCTCACGAGGAAGGTCGTGGTGGTGATGGCAGCGGGGGGCTCAGGAATGAAGCTCGGCGCCGCGGCCTGCGCGAGGTCGAGCGTATAGCGCTGAGTCACGACGACGGAGTTCGTGAGGCCGGGAGCTACCGCGATGGCCTTGACGATGGTGACGTCGGTCTGGACCGGGATCGGCCCGGTCGGGTTCGCACCGGTCTCCGTGTAGAGGTACGAGGAGCCCGCACTGGGAACGGGATCGGAAGGATCCACCGCAGTGAAGGAGACCGTGTACCAAATCTGCGCGTTCGGGGTGACCGACGTGAGCTTTACGTTCTGCCACGCCTTGTAGGTTCCCCCGAGCGGACTGAACGCCGGCGGTGAAACCTGTCCTGCCTGAACGTCGCCGCCACCCGCGTCGACAACCGTGACGTCCGCCTTCGCGTCCGTCGTGCCGGAATCCGCGACTGGGGTGGTTCCGCCTCCCGAGTCGCTTCCACAGCCCGCTACGGAAATACCGAGCAAGGCCAACGTGATGACGAGAGCACGGGCTGTCCACCCGACCCCGCCGCCTAATCTCCAAAAACTATTCCACGCCATAATGACGCCCCTTCGTGTCTATTCGGATCAAAAGCGCCCAAAGAACCGCCCCCTAGGGGGACCGGTGACGCGGAGGACGGGCCCAAAATGGGTTGCCGTTTCTCCATATATTAAGCGATCCTGATGCGGTAACCTGAACAACGGACCAGACTCGATCGACTAAGATTGCTCCTTGGTTGGGAATTCGGTTTGCTCTCGGATGGTTGTCTCGACAGCCCCCACACTAGCGACCGCGGGCTCTCCTTTTGGATTCTCGCTACCTCTGCCCCATCCATGTGGCCTGTCGGGTACGTCTAACGGATCCCTCGGACCGGTTCAAGTGAATCGATGCAAATGGGCCAGATACGCTCCCGGCAAGCGGCACGATGCTGCTTCGTCGCGTGCGAGGTTCCTACAACCACGCGGAAATCTCCGCTCCCTCCTTTCGTTTGCCGTCGGCGTACCGACGTTGCCTCGTAAACTCAAGTTTGCGCGCAGGATCCGCGCGCTCGACCATGAAGCGGCCCTATGGTGACGGAGAACCGCTGGGCATGCAACCAATTTGACGTGAGAAATACGTTTCGGGAGGACCTCCCCCCCCCAACCCCCCTCTCCCTCGACATCCTCCTTGCCCCTTCGGGCAAGGAAGATCGTCTTCGAGAGAGGGGGGTTGGGGGTGAGGTCTGCGCGAAATTGGGGCGCTGGAAGCGGTGCGTTGCTCGCGACGCTTTTCGGCGAGGCTCGAGCTATTTAGGGCGGGTCACGGAGGCCAGGCTCCGCAACCCCTCCCGAAGACACCCACCCGTCGTCCGCTCCTTCGCCAAGGACGCAAGGAAATCTGCACCGTTGGCAAACCCACTCTCCTTCGGCAGCGGCCAGCCACTCAGGGTCCTCGCCAAAACTAAAAGCGCCTCGCAACCCGCCCCGCGCTTCACCGTCGTTCGTGCGCTTCGAAGGTACCTCGCCACCGTCGCCGCCTGCGCCGCAGACCCGAGCGCCCGAAGCGCTGACGCAAGATCCGTAAGGTCCTGGTCTTGAAGACTCGGTGCCGTCAAACATGCCGCCAAAGGCCCCGCCGCTCGCCTTTCCCCCATCGCCAGTAACGTCCGCGCAAGCAGCCCAATCGGAGGAGACCCGTGCGCGTCCGAACACGTCGCCGCTATCGCCAAAAGGTTCCCCACCCCCGCACGGTGTCCCACGAGTGCCGCTGTCACCTCTTTGAGAAGCACCGGCGGTAACGCAGGATCCTCCACCAACGTCAAGAGCGCTCGCGTCGCCTCCGGTGCGTCCAGCCGTGAAAGCAAACGCGCCAACATCCCTTGCGTCGACACCAGCTCCGGGTCCGCTACACGAAGTGCGTCCGCCAGGCTCTCTGCAAACGACGGTGGCCCCGCGTTGGCCACCACCTCGAGCCCGTCGGTCGACACCACGCAAGAGTCGATGCGCTGCCCAAAATCCCACGTGCCAGCGTCCGCCCCACGCGACGTAAATCCCAACACCCGCCCCGACCGATCGCAAATGTGAACCCCCCCAGACGACGCCGTCCCACCAAGCGGCCCCACGTCCAGACGACGTAGCCACGTGAGCCCTCCAGACAACGCATCCACCGCCATCAAGAGTCGCCCCCGCGTCGCGTACACGAGCCCGCTGTCGAAGCCCGCGGGGGTCGGACGCGCCAGCACCTGGTCCGCGGTCCCGGGGAGCGTGATCGGCGCGATACGCTCGTTCGATCGAGTCCACTTCTCTGTCGCGTCGGTCGCAAGGAGCGCCGACCGTGACGGAGCTCGCGTCGCTACCAACGGCAACGACGTCACCGGGTCGAACGAGGAGAACCCCTTGCCCGCAAAAAAGAGCATCCCTTGCGACGCGATCGCGTGCGTCACCGAAGGCAAGGTAAATCGTCCTGCTTCATCTCCATTGGAAAGATCCAGAACAGATACGAGCGTCTCGGACCACGGGACAAACGCTAGCCCCCGTACGACCGCCGGGCTCCCAAGACGCGCGTCGCTTTCGACCTGACGTATGCTGGTTCCATCGCGCAAAACCGCGAGCATCGTCGAGTTCCCCTCGGCCCCCCGTCGGAAGGTCAATACCGTCACCTCTTCGTCGTCGCCGGCGCCGACGAGCGGAAGTCCACCGGTGGGACGGGTCCAGAGGAGCTTTCCCGTGAGCGCATCGAGGGCAAACACCTCGCCCCCGCCAGACCCCACCACGACATGTCCGGCCACCACGGGGCGTGTGTCCAAAGCGTGGAGGAATGTCCAGGAGGCCCCAGGGCCCAGGGGAAGCCCCGCGAGCGCGTCGCCATGGCGGACTACGGCAACGGCAAGATCCGCCCCCCTGACGGGACGAACGCCGAGACGCTGGCGAACTCGGGACAGCGACGCGGCCTCGTCGAGTTTCCATCGCGACGCAAACAAGTTCGCTGGGGTCGGACCTCCCCCGCAAGCCGCGGCCAGGGCGACAAACAGAAATGCGGCCCCGGTACGCACCACGCTAAACCAAACCTACTTTGATAACCGCAGGTCCGACCCACGGTCCGATCCACGGTCCGACCCGCCACAGCGACACCCGCGACCCAGGGTTGCCCACCCTGGGCTGTTCTGATTCGCCCCTTCGGGGCTGCCAATCAAGCCATGTCGTCATCATCTGATGCGCGTGCGCGTGCGCCGTTGCAGCGGGGGAACCCCAGTTTTTCCCTTCGATGGAACGACCCCACGCGTTGATTGGCAGCCCCGAAGGGGCGAATCAAAACAGCCCAGGGTGGGCAACCCTGGGTCGCGGGTGTCGCCGTGGCGGTTCGGACCGTGGATCGGACCTGCGGTTCTCAAAATGGGGTCGCTAGTGTAGCGTCGTCGCCGTGGAACCGGTCAGAAGTCGTGGTTGTGGCATCGGGCGTCGGGCTGCCTTTGGAATGCTCGCAGTAGCGTGCTGGACTTTATGGAGGCCCACCGATGCACACGCGGCGGGGACCTTTCGACTCACCCCCGACGTGGTCGAGGAGCGCGACGGCGGATGGAGAATCAAGGCGTTCATCGACGTGCGCAAGCCCCCCTCGATGATGGACGTCACCATGCGCTTCGTCTTCTTGAAGACCGTGGTGTTCGAACGCACCATCGTCGAGCGCGGCAAGGAGCCAGTCCTGACCCGCAAGCCGCTCCCAGACCCGGTCAAAGGGGTGGTCGCGTTGGAGGTCCACTTTGCCGACGCGCGCGGCACCGTCCATCCGCGCGCCAACTACGAGTTCGATGTGAAACGCTCCAGGGAGTTCTTCGAAGCCGGCGAGTACATGGTCTCGCTTTCAGGTCCCGATGGCGACGTGGGCACGCCGCAAAAGCTGGTCCTGAACGGCAACAACGAGCCGGTCAACCGCGCCCCTATCACCTTTGAGGCGCCTGCAAAGAAGGACGCGGGAACCGACGCCGCGCCTTCCGCTCCTGTGTCGACGGAAGTAGCACCGGTCGGTTCGGGCGCCCCCATGTTGAGACCGGAGGCGTTCGAAAGGAGCCCCGAAGAAGAAATGAAAACCCGTCCTCGGGGCTGCGGATGCACAGACGCCGGAGGCGCGGAAGGCGGACTCGCCGCTGTGATGACGTCCATTGCGGCGGCCTTGGCGGTCTGGCGTCGGCGGGGACGGTGAAACCCGAAGAGGCGTTGCGCGAGGCCGAACGCGGCAAACTGCGTCCCGTCTACCTCGTGGTGGGTGAAGAGGTGTACTTGCGCGATCGGGTGGTCGCGGCGCTTCGCAGTGCGGCGCTCGTCGGGGGCCTCGCAGACTTCAACGAAGACCGCTTTTCAGGTGGGGAGGTCCCCATCGATCGGGTCTTCGAGGCGTTGCGCACGGTTCCGATGATGGCGCGTCGTCGCCTTGTCGTGGTGCGGGCGGTCGATCGATGGGAACAAGGCGAGGAAGGCGCGGAAGCGTCCAAGGGGCCTCTCGATCGGCTCGCCGAGTACGTCGCGGCGCCGATCGCATCGACCTGCTTGGTCCTGGTGGCGGGGAAACTGGACGGCCGAAGGCGTCTCGCTACCGCGGCGAAGAAGGCGTCGTGTGTGGTGACTTGCGATCTCTTGGGACGCGACGAGCTTGCCAACTGGATTGTCGAGCAGTGCACGCAGCGAGGGAGCGCGATCGAGCGGGGGGTCGCGGAGTTCGTCGCCGAGCTGGCGGGACCCGAGCTGTCGTCGTTGCAGGATGCAGTCGAGCGCCTGACGCTGTACGCGGGAGTTGGCGCGTCGATAACGGAAGACGTGGTGAGTGTGTGCGTGGTGCGGACGCGGCTCGCGGATGTTTGGGCGTTGGTGCGCGCGGTGGCGGGGCGAAAGCTTGGCGAGGCGCTTCGCTTGCTATCGGATGTCTACGACCCGAGGGATCGGGGGCTTCCTTTGCTCGGGGCGGTGGCGTGGTCGGTACGTCAGCTGGCGCGCTACCATGCGGCTTTGGAGTCGGGGATGGGACCAGAGCAGGCGCTGAAACGGGCTGGGGTGTTCGGGGGGCAGGCGAGGGAGTTCGCGTCCAACGCGAAGGCGGTGAGCGCTCGGGAGGTCGAACGTTGGCTCGTGGTATTGGGCGAGACGGACTTGGCTCTGAAGGGCTCGCGCCGTCCCCCCGAAGCGATCTTAGAGGACATGTTGATGCGTCTGTGCCCCCCCCTGCGGGGGGGCAAATAAGGGGCTTCGCCCCTACGCTCCCGTTGGTCGCTACCCCTTCCTGCGGGGAGACTACAAGACTGCGCCATGGCAAACCTGCTCGTCGAACGCGAAGCTCCTATTGGCTGGCTCACCTTCCACAACCCCGAACGACGTAACGCCGTCACCCTCGACATGTGGCGCGCGATCCCGGGGATCCTCGACGACTTCGCCCGCGACGACACGGTGCGTGTGGTGGTCCTTCGGGGCGCAGGCGACGAGGCCTTCGTGGCGGGGGCCGACATCTCCGAGTTCAAAACGCTGCGCACCGATCCGGATGCCGCCCAAGTCTATAACCACGCTACAAATGCTGCGTTTTTGTCCCTCAAGAACGCTAGCAAGCCCGTGGTCGCCATGATCCGTGGCTTCTGCTTCGGTGGAGGATGCGCCATCGCGCTCCATTGCGACCTTCGCATCGCCGCCGACGACGCTCGCTTCTGTATCCCCGCAGCCAAATTGGGCATCGCCTATGGCTACGAAGGGGTCAAACAAGTGATCCACGTCGTCGGCCCCGCATTCGCCCGCGAGATGCTCTACACAGCCCGCGTCTACGACTCGGAAGAAGCCCTTCGCATGGGCCTTGTTCATCAGCGGGTCCCCGCTCAGGACCTCGAGGGGTTTACTCGCAGCTATGTCCGCGCCATGGCCGACAACGCGCCGTTGACCCTCTCGTCGGTGAAAATTGCCATCGACGAGTACTTGAAAGACCCGGCCGACCGCAACGAAACCAAGATCGCCGAGGCCATGGAGCAGTGCTTTGCAAGCTCCGACTACCAGGAGGGCTACGGAGCGTTCCTCGAGAAGCGCAAGCCCGTTTTTCAAGGACATTGAACCAAACCCAGATTGAGAACCATAGGTCCGCGCCGCAGACCTCACCCCCCATCGATTCGGCCCTTTCACGGCGTCCCCCTCCCCCATCGATGGGGAGGGGGAAGTTGTAGGAGAGCGAAATCGCTGGGGGGTGAGGTCTGCGGGGTCGCCAGCGCCGAAGTCGCGGTTTTCAAGATGGGGGTTGGTTTGACCGATCAGTTCCTGCTGCGCTGGGTTTCGGGTAGGGTCTCGAACCTATGAACAAGGTCATTGGGTCGGCGCGCGAGGCGTGTGCTGACATTCCCGACGGGGCAACGCTCCTTTCGGGTGGTTTTGGGCTGTGCGGCATACCCGAACACTGCATCGCTGCCTTGCGCGAGCTTGGGCAGAAGAACCTTTCGGTCGTGTCGAACAACTGCGGGGTGGATGACTTCGGCCTCGGGATTTTGCTTCGCAATCGTCAGATCGCAAAGATGCTCTCGAGCTACGTGGGGGAAAACAAGGAGTTTGAACGTCAGTATTTGTCCGGCGAGCTCGAAGTGGAGCTCTGTCCCCAGGGGACCCTCGCGGAACGTCTTCGCGCGGGCGGCGCAGGAATCCCAGCGTTTTATACGCCCACCGGCGCGGGGACCATGGTGAGCGACGGGGGCTTGCCCCTCAGGTACGCGTCCGATGGTTCCGTGGCCAAGGCGTCACCAAAGAAAGAGACCCGCGAGTTCGACGGGCGACTGTACGTGCTCGAGCACGCGATCACCGGCGACTTCGGACTGGTCAAGGCCTGGAAAGGCGACCGCTTTGGAAACCTCGTCTACCGGCACACCGCCATGAACTTCAACCCCATGATCGCGACCGCAGCCAAGGTGACCATCGCCGAGGTCGAGGAGCTCGTCGAGGTGGGGGAGCTGAGGCCCGAACATATCCATACGCCGGGGATCTTCGTGAAGCGCATTTTCAAGGGACCTAGCTACGAGAAGCGCATCGAACGGCGCATGACGAGGAAAGCATGAAACAGCTAACGGGACTTACACGCGAGCAGGTGGCCCAACGCGCCGCGCAGGAGCTCCGCGATGGCTACTATGTCAACCTCGGCATCGGCATGCCCACACTGGTGGCCAACTATATCCCCGCAGGTGTGGAGGTCACTCTCCAAAGTGAGAACGGACTCCTTGGCATTGGGCCTTACCCGACCGACGCTGAAGTGGATCCTGATCTCATCAACGCGGGCAAAGAGACGGTGACCATGGTGCAGGGAGCGTCGATCTTCTCGAGCGCCGAGAGCTTCGTGCAGATCCGTGGAGGGCACATTGATCTCGCAATCCTGGGGGCGATGCAGGTGACCGAGCGGGGCGATCTGGCAAACTGGATGATCCCAGGCAAGATGGTCAAGGGGATGGGAGGCGCCATGGACCTGGTTGCCAGTGCACGGCGGGTGGTCGTGATCATGGAGCACACGGCAAAGGACGGGAGTCCTAAGATCCTGAAAGAGTGTACCCTTCCGCTGACAGGACGGCGCGTGGTGCACCGGATCATCACGGAGCTGGCAACGCTCGATGTAACGCCCGAGGGGCTGCTGCTTCGCGAGGTTGCACCAGGGGTCAGCGCGCGGGAGATCCAGGAGCGCACTGAACCGACCCTGAAGGTCGCGAGCGACCTCAGCACCATCAGGGTGTAACGGACTCGGAGCGCAATCGCCCCTTCTTCACTACTCGGAGCAGTCCCAGCACGCTCACGAGCGCCAAAAGCACCTGCAGCTTGCCAAACCAGTGACCAACCCCCGCAAAAAAAGTCCTCGGTGCCTTGGTCAGTGGCACCCGAACGGTGCGTGCCACCGCCTGCCTGGCTGGCATGGTCTCGAGAATGTCCCCTGTTGGTGACACCAAGGCGGTGACCCCCGTGTTGGTGACCCGAAGGAGCGGTAGACGCGTCTCGATGGTGCGAAAGCTGCTCAATTCGAGGTGCTGCTGGGGTTCGAGCATGTCGCCAAACCAGGAGTCGTTGGCAATGGTCAGCAATAGTTGAGGCTCCTTGGGCAGAACCTCCAGCACATAGTCCGGAAACAGCGCCTCGTAGCAAATCAGAGGCACCAATCGAATCCGCGGCGCTTGCGGATTGTGGGTCGCTAGGGTCAGTACCGCCGAGCCGGGACCCGCTCCGAGATGTCCCACCGTGGGTACCAGTTTGGCTAGGCTCGGAAAGGTCTCTGCTCCTGGAAGGTACTCTCCAAACGCCAAAAGCCGGTGCTTCGAGTAGGCCTGAACATCCGGCAACGGAGGCTCCTCTCCCCTGAGCCCAGGAGGCAAAAGGACTAGAAGTGAGTTGTACTCCTTGTGGCCATCCCAGGTGTACGCTCCGTAAACCAGCGGAGTCTGCTGGCCAAACACAAAAGCTTCCACCCTACGCTCTAACCTCAGATCGAAGGAAGACCTGGGGGAACGGAAACGCGCTGGGTACGCTGTCTCGGGCCACACTACGAAGTCTGCCTTGGGCTCCTTGCGCAATGCCTCTGTGGACAGATCGAGGTAGGTGCGCAAAATAGCCTCCGCGACACCGGTCCGTCCATGCTCCGCGGCGTACTTCTGAGGACTCCCGATGTTTCCCTGGACCATCGCCGCCGTGACCCAGGTCGCGGACGTTGCCATCAGGCGCTCGATGTCGCGACGACGCCAGAAGCCGTAGCCCCAGGCAAGAAGCAGAAGCCCTGCTGCCAGCAGGACGGGAGCTAGAAACCTGCGCCACTCCCTTCGGTGCTCCCAGAGCTGCGCAAACCCAAAGTTTCCGACAACCACGAGAAACGTCAGCAGTGGCGTGCCACCAATGTCCGCCACCTGGCGAACGTTGTTGGCAGCGATCAAGCCGTGTCCAAGCGTGTCAGTAAACAGCTTGGGAACCACCGCCTCGGTTGCGCCATACAACACTGTCAGACCGAACACCCGCAGAAGCTGCACCGCAGGAGAAAGTCCCGGGGTCGGGATACGAAGGAGCAGCCAGCGGTACAGAGGACCGAGCAGCAAAAACTGAGGCTGGCAAAAAAGCGCAAACAGCACCCACCCCGTCATCGAAGGAGCCCAGTGAAGCTGCCCGAACTCCCGAAGGGTCCTGAAGATCCAGCTGTAGGTGGTCAGCCCAACGATCAGACTAAGCCACGCCCCCTGAAGAAGCGCTCTTGCCAAACTGGGAAGCCTCGGGAGCAACACCAGCCAAGGGACCAGACAAACCCACCCCAATGGGTACACGTCCAGCGGTGGCAAGAAGAAGAAGATGAGTACGCCTGACAGGAGCGTCGCTGGATGCGGGGCGAACCACATGGAGGTCAGGACCGGTGAAGACGGGTGGATGCAACCTTGGCGAGCTCGGCGGAGCGCTTCGTGGCAGCGTCCACGGCATCCATGACAGCCTTGCGCAGGCCGCCCGCCTCGAGGGCATACAGGCCTGCAAGGGTGGTCCCGCCTGGACTGGTCACCAGGTCTTTGAGACGCGCGGGATGCTCCCCCGTTTCCAGTACGAGCTTCGCGGTCCCATAGACGGTCTGCGCAGCCAAGAGAAGCGCCGTTGGACGTTGCAATCCGGCCCGTACTCCCGCATCGGCGAGCGCCTCGATCATGACCAATACATAGGCAGGGCCGCTCCCCGAGAGCCCGGTGACCGCGTCGAGGTCGGCGTCGTTGACGAGCACGACTTTGCCCACCGCCTCGAAAAGAACCTTGACGGCGTCGAGATCGGCCTGGGTTGCGTGAGTGCCCGCCGCGAGGGCCGTCGCTGAAGTAAGGACCGTAGCCGCAGTGTTCGGCATCGCGCGCACAAGCCTCGCGCCAGGCAAAAACCGGGATTCAAGTGCGGCAAGTGGCACGCCAGCAGCAATCGACACCACCAAAGACTCGGCTGGCACGTGAGGTCCAATCTCCGAGAGCAAGGAGTCGAGCACCTGAGGTTTGACGGCGAGGATCACGACGTCAGCACGTTTCACCAGCGCGAGATTGTCTTCGGCGATGGTGATGCCGTAGGCGTTACGTAGGCGAGAAAGCCTCGCATCGTCGATGTCGGCAGCCAGGATGTTCGACGCCAGGGCGACTTTCGCCGCGAGCAAACCCTGGATCAGCGCCGTCGCCATGTTGCCCGCCCCTACGAAGCCGATGATCATGCGGCGTCGATAGCACGACAAGGTGCTCGACGTCTCGGCCCTTCGCCGCCCCGACCGACTCGCAGCCGAAGTGGGTGGGTCGCTCGAAGTGGCTCCGCCGATTGGAATACGTCAACCTCGGTCACCCGAAGCGCCTCCGCCGATTGGAATACGTCACTCTCGGTCGCCCGAAGTGGCTCCGCCGATTGGAACACGTCAATCTCGGTCGCCCGAAGTGGCTTCGTCGCCTCGGCGAGGAGACTTCGGGCCTCCCAAGAGCCTCGGTCGCATCGGCGAAGGGGATCTCGGACAGCAAGACCTCTCGCTTCTCATCGGAGTGGACCCAATTTGCCGGAGACGGCGGAGGGATCGAGGCGGGCGAGCACCAGGCCATCGTCAACGAAATGGACGCCATCAGCGAAGACTGGGGGCGCCTACGCCTCGCGGTCTGCAACGACTGCTACAAGCGTAAGCTCATCACCCAAGACGACACCCAGCGCCAGGTGAAGTGCTTCGACGACCGCCTCGACCAGCAGCGAAAGCTCGTGAGACTGCTCGAGGGGCCCGATACGTCCAGCGCAAGCAAACTGGCCGCGCAGCTCACGGAGGCTCCCCATGCATGCAAGTAGACTGTCCTTTGTCTGTCTTCTGATGGTCTGGGCTCTCGTCGCCTGCGGAGGCGCCCAGGCGCGAGCTCGGACCTCGATGTGGCCCAACAGGCGCTTGGCCAGGCGCGGGCGTACGAAAAGGTGGCGAACCGCGCCAAGTGGGCCGAGGCCGCCGAGAGGGAATCGCTGCGGCTAGGCGTGCCAAGGATCCCAAGGTGCTGGTGGATCTGTTGCTTTCCGATCAGGGAGGCTGCAGTCGCTCGAGGCCAAGTACTAGGCGTCGATGGAGCGGAGCCGAGAGGCCGCCACGCTTGCCGAGGAGTCAGGGTATCAAGAGGGGATCGGCAGGAGCTATCGCTTATTTGGCTTTGTGTACGACGAACTAGGTTTGGTTTCAAACGGTCAGCCGGCTTCGGCCAACAGGTCTTCGGCGCGGGGGACAGAAACGGCGCGTTCTACCCAGCCTTCGAGGCGGGGGCGGTCGTAGCAAGCGAGGATCGCAGTGCGGGTTTCGTCGGTCACCGGGATGGCTCGGGCGTGCAGTACGCGGAGAACTGCCGTAGCCAAGGCGTTGCGCTCGCCGAGCTCGATTCCTCGCTCTTCGCCACGCTTTTCGCCAAGCTCGATGCCTCGCTTTTCGCCAAGCTCGATACCACGCTTTTCGCCAAGCTCGATACCTCGCTTTTCGCCAACCTCGATGCCTCGCTTTTCGCCGACCTCGATACCACGCTTTTCGCCGAGCTCGATGCCACGCTCTTCGCCACGCTTTTCGCCGAGCTCGATAGCAGCCCCCATTTCGATCCGGTAGGTCGCTTGCGACATCTCCCGCTCCCTCGCGAGCTGCCATGCTTCTTCGCGTGTCGACAGGTCCACCAAGCGCGTATGCGCTACTTGCATCATAGGATCCTCCTTGGCCAATTGTTCCAATTCTTCGTCCGTCGTCGCCGCAAAGAACCGAGTCCATAAGGTGAGCGCCGGGTTCTCCTGTCGCTCGGCTTCGCCCATGACGGAAAGCTTCGGGAGCTCGATGGTGTGTAGCTCCAACGCGTCGCTGAAAACCTTGCCCGTTCGCGCATCCTGAACCTGGAACACCGAGTGCAACCTCTTGTCCGTCACCGCCTCCTTCGAGACCTCCGGATTGAGCACGGTCACCGAGCGGATCGGCGACTTGGGACGCAGCACCGCGGTGAGCAGAGCGATCAGAAGGTCGCGGTTCTTCGAGTCCGCAAAGAGCAGCTTGAAGACGATGTCAAGGGTGGGATCAAGTGTCCGGCGCACGCGGTGAGCGTAGCAGATGGCGATGACGCAGGTCGGTCCATGTCGACCTCGGTCGCCTGAAGTGCCTCCGCCGATTGGTATGCGTCACTCTCGGTCGCCCGAAGTGCCTCCGCCGATTGGAACGCGTCACTCTGGGCCGCCCAAAGTGGTTCCGCCGATTGGAACACGTCACTCTCGGTCGCCCGAAGTGGCTCCGCCGATTGGTATGCGTCACTTTGGGTCACCCGAAGTGCCATCGTCGGCTCGGCGAGGAGACTTCGGGTCCCCGAAAGCCTCGACGCCGAAATCCCGAGGACTCACCAGGCTGCAAGATTCCGTGTCAGCAAGAGGCCCCCGGACTTCGTGGTGGGACGACTAAGGTTCCCAGGTGCTACCAATGCGTGGTCCACGCAAAGCCGCCTGGACGCAACGCAACGGTGGTGTTCTTTTGGCCTCCGAGCGTAAAGTACAGCACGGTCCCAGTCGCAACCCCGACGCCCCCCACGATCCACGCCACAGCGCCGTAGGTCTGCAGCGACTTGGCCGACCTTGCCGCGTCGATTCCGTCTTGGTCGCACCCCGTGGCGTTGCAGTGTTGGTTGATGACGTCGTTCTTGCTGGAACGTGCCAACTCCAGCCCCACGGCCCCTGCAAGCGCAGCTGCACCAACGCCCCCCACGATCCATGGCAAGGCTCCGGGACCTTCGTTGGCAGCAGGCGGTACAGGAGGCGGCAGCGTCACCACAATGGGGACCGTCGCCGTCACCGATGCAACAGATGGCAGCGTCGCTGGCATGGGGGCCACGTGGACATCCGGTGGAAACACCATCTCGACGCGGATACGGGCCCCTTCGTCCAGTTGGACCTGCCGATGCAGTTCCGGTCGACCGCTCGCCTTGGCAACGACCTCGTAGCTCCCAGGATTGAGAGATACGCCGTGATCCGCAGCGGGCAGCGTCAGCGTGTTGCCCGCCACACGCAGCACGACGTCCTGTCCGACTGGAAGCCCTTTGACAGAAACCTGAAGGACAGGAATCCGGCCGGTCAGGTCCACCAGAAGAAGCGCAGCGTCGACCCGCGCCCGTTTCGACTTGGGCTTTTCTTTTGGAGACTCCGGCAGGCGGCTCACCGCAAGGAGCGATTGTTGGGCCTCGAGAAGCTGTCCAACGGAAAGCTCCCCCTGCGCAAGGGCAAGACCGAGGATCGGCGACTGCAAGATTCGGTAGGCCTCGCGAAACTTTTCGAGCGCCTCGGTGTGTTGCCCTTTCTGACGGAGCTCTTGGCCTTCCACGAGCAACTTGCTTGCCCGTTGCTCGTCCGGTGTCCTTGTTTGGGCCAGGGAAGGCTGGGGAAGTAGCGCTGCGGCAGGAGGCGCTGCAAGCGCGACGTGTGAGAGCAGCAAGGCAATGCGGGAAAGCTTGTTCACCATACGTCTCCTGTGGAGTGGATGCCTTGGGAGCGACCGCACACGCAATGGACGCCGGTCGCTGCCTGAGCCTACTTCTGCGTGATGTTGAGCGCGGCCGACTTCCCCTGCTGGAAGCTCTTACTGTCGACGACGATGGCCAACTTGTCCCCAGTCACGACCTGCACGTCGATGGAAGAAGCGCCGTTCGATAGGGTCGATCCATTGTCGTTGCAACCCAGCTCGACGCCGGTCGCAAGGTTCCCCTTGAGAGCGTAGAGCACTGTGTCCATCCCGCTGCCGGCGGTGTCGATGGTGTACGTTCCACCTGCGGGTGCAGTCCAAGTAAACACCGCGTCGGGACCTCCGTAGCTGCCGCTGCTCATACACGAGCCGCGGTTGTAGTTCCCTTGGCTGCCGTTCCACAAGAAGCCCCCCACGTTGGACCCGACAGCGGATCCGAGGTCCGTCGCGCAGGCGGGGTCGTCAAGGTCCGTCTTGCCATTGCCGTCGTTGTCCACACCATCGGCACACTGGCCGTCCTCGCTTCCGACGGGGAGGATGCCCACCGCAGGAGTGAAAAGATTTCGGAGGCTTGCGGATGATTGCTGGCCATCGCCGAGCATGAGGGACCCCTCACCCGTGCAGTACACAGCGCCATTGCTTAGCACGATGCAGGTACTATGGCTGTTGGCTGCAATCGAAACCGCGTTCGCGACCAGGCCGCCGTGAAGTAGCCTCGAACTGGTGGCTTGGCCTGTGGCAGGGGATACAAAGGTGCCATCGCCGAGGATACCATTCGTGTTCGTTCCCACGCATTGCACGCTCCCGCCGGTAACGATTGCGCATCTGTGACGGGAGCCGGCGCCTACCCCGACCGCCTGTGCAAGACCAGCCACGGGAACCGGTGCGGACCGGTTACCACCCCATTCAACGAGGTAGCCGAACTGGCGCAAGGCGACGAACGTACTGTAGCCAGCATTAGCAGGAATCACGGCGATCGCATCGGACAACCACGAAACCGCCACGGGTGTGTTGCTAGATGCCATGCTGCTGGTGTTGTTGCCGAGAGCCCCAAAAAAGTTGCTTCCCCAGCAGCGAACGGCTCCTCCCAATACAACCGCACAGGTGGTGTCGCCGACGGACGCCACGCTGACTGCATCGGTCAGATTCTGCACAGCTGCAGGGGCGGAATGCGCAATGCTCGTACCATCGCCAAGTTGGCCACTGCTGTTACTGGTTCCCCAACACATCACCTGGCCTCCCGCCACCCGAGCGCACACGTGGGAGGAGCCGACAGCGACGTCCGTGGCAGTGCTCAGTCCTGGGACTACCACCGGTACGGCGCTGCTGTTGTTCCCGGCAACGGACCCCCAGCAGACAATGTTTCCCGTTGCCCGGATCGCACAGGCCCCATAATATCCAACGACAACCTTCGTGGCATCGTTGAGCCCCGATACGGGGGCTGCAGGCGCGGAGCTCCCCGAAGTCTGTCCCGTCCCCAACATCGCCCCGGTGTTCCCCCAGCATCGCACGCGTCCCGATCTGAAGAGGGCGCATGCATTGGACCCACCCATGGAAATGCTCACCGCCTGGTCCGCCTCACAGAGGTTTGATCCGTTGCACGTGGCACCGATAGCACACTTGGAGGCCGTCGCCGTGCAGCACACCTGTCCCAGCGCTCCGCACGGTTTGCACTGACCGCCCTGGCACGACTTGGAGAGATCGCAGGTCGCCCCCTCCGGTCGCGCGGACCACGATGTGGTCGCGGTGGGGGTGATGCACCCCTGGCACGGGTCCGCGGGGTTGCTGTCCCCGTCGTAATAGCAGGCGTTGGCGATGACGCAGCGACCGTTGGCGAGGGCGTGTTTGCACGTGCCCGCGTCGCAGGTGTCCGTGGTGCATGCAAGCCCGTCGTCGCAGCCTCCGGCGCAGATGCCGCCGCTGCACGTCCCCCACTGGCAAGTGTTGCCGCAGGTCTGGATTCCCCCCGCTCCACAAGGTTGGGTGTCCGAAGGGGCGCAGACCCCTTCCCCGGTGCATGCGGACCACGCGGTCCAGACGCCGGCGTTGCATGTGCGGCTTCGCGTTCCGCAATTTCCACACGCCTCGGAGCTTGCTCCGCTGCACGTCGATGGCTGGCAATTGGGATACCCCGCGTAGCCCGTATCGCACGTATTGCACGCAGTTCCGGCGAAGCCCGTGGTACACGTGCAGGTCCCCGCGTTGCATGTCCCGTGGCTGCTGCAGTTGCTTGGGCAGGAATCGCAGATGCCGCAGTTCACCGTCCTCGCGGTTCCGCACAGGTCCGTCGCATTGAGCGTTCCGCACGTCGTGCCCAGCCTGGTGCACATGTTGGCGTCGCTCTCGGGGGCGCTGCAAAGGACGCACTTCCCTTGAGCACACGAGTAGTCGTCGGGACATGTAGCGTCCGCAGCGCAGTTGAAGGGGTCGTTGTCAGGATTGCGAATCCATCCTACCACCGCCATGCCGTTGAGCGCCCCGCCAGCGTCGGCCAAGCTCACTTTGCCCCCGGATCCAATCGAGATGCTCAGGGGATAGTTCGCGTCGAGCGCCCGTCCTGTTGCATTTTGCTGCGCGACAAACACACGGTCCGCAGTGACCTTGCGCACCACGGCAACGTGGCCGATTTGGTCGAAGGCGCCGCTGGCGGCGTCGTAGAACACCACGATGTCGTCGGGACGAGGTGGAGTGGCGGACTCGCTGTTTCGGTACTTCTCGCGGAAATAGGCCGAAGGGGTCCTCCAAAGGTCGATGGCGTTGCCATTGCCTAGGCACGGAAGGCCCAGCGACGAGCCCCGGTGGTAGCGTTGGCCTAAAAAGCGGCGAGCAAACTCGACACACTGGAACGCAAGTCCGAAGTCCGTGCGCAGACGCATGTCGCGTCCTGTGCCACATTGCCCCAAGCCGCTTTGCGTTCCGCAGGTGAGCGAGGCCCCATAGGCGCTCTTGTAGCCCGCCTCGCATTGGCCTTGCTGCGTGCAAAGGTTGGAGCGGGTGTCCGCACCATTGCTAAACACCGCGACGGTTCGGTAGGCGCCTAACACCGTGCCACACCCCGCAGCGGCTCCCATGCCCGATGGGCTCGGGATCGCAATGTCGTCGTCAACGGTCGTGTCCATGGAGCTGTCGGCGCCTGCGCCTGCGTCGGCTTCAGGGTCCGACGTGGTAGCGGTCCTCGACGGGCTGGAGCAGCCAGCTGCAAGCGTCGTTATGCCCGCAAGCGATAAGAAGGAACTCGTTCGAAGGGACCATCCCAGGGTACTCATGATAGCGTCTCCTGTCTGGACAAATTCAGTCCATGCAGCATCGGAATCCAACATAAGGAAGGCAAGAAAACATGTCCGTCCAGTCCAAGATCGAGCCGGCGCACCGAAGCGATGGGCCTGTTTCCGAAGAATCGGGGTCGTCGTTGAAGGAGCCGCCCCGCGTCTGGCAGCGAACGGTCTGGTTAGCAGGATCCACCACGACACATGAATCGCCCCACTCGGCCACGTTCCCCGACAGGTCGTAAATGCTGTCGAAGGGGACGGACCCGCCGTGGCAATCGCGCTTCTGAGCGACCTCGACGGTGCTGATGCCGCTTGACAGGTCGTTGCATCGCCTTGGGACCGGGATCGCGCCGTAAGGAAACACGTCTGCGGAACCTTGCGTGCCGACACAAGCCGCGGTCCATTGGCTGATCTGCGGCGACCTGGACTGGGTCGCATCGGTGGAACCACCCCCGATCTTTCCACAGAGCCTGCGACCGAGCCATTTGCAGTAAGCGTAGGCGCCGCACCAGTGGACACATACCTGCGGATGACGGTCGCAATTCGAGGCACACACCGATGGGTCGGCCAAACAGGTCGCATCGGGGAAATTCGAAACGGTGCTGCAGCCGGGAGGTGGGGTTCCGACCGCAAGGGCGACGTCCGCGGCAGGTGCTTCTAGAAACTGTTGGTACTGCTTTCGAGTCACTTCGTGCTGTTCGATGGCAAAGGTTCCCGAGCCGTCGGCAAGCGTCACTCGCGCGAGCGCAGTCTGATCAGGGTTACACGCCTGCCAGTTGCATGAACTCGAACAAACTTGGCTCCACGATGGGGTGCTGCTGCTTGCGCAGGGGACGACACCGTTTGGAGCGCAGGTTCCCTCGCCGGAACAACTTGCCCACGCAGACCAGCCCGCACCGTCGCACGTACGCACTTGCGTGCCGCAGTTGCCGCATGGCTGCTCCGTGGCGCCAGGACATCCTTCGCTGTCCCTGCCCCCGTCGAGTGCGGAGGACTCGGACAGACGGTACTGGTCGTAATCCCGAGGACTCAACAGGCTGCAAGATGCCGCAGTCAGCAGCGCTGCGGCCAGGGCAAAGTGTGTGAGCACCACGGCAATGCGGGAACGCTTCTTCACCATACGTCTCCTGTGGATGCGTTGGGAGTAGCCGCGCGCGGAATGGGCGCCGGTCGCTGCGGTCGCGACGAAGGCGTTGCCGTCGGGGCCGTGGAGGACGGAGTTGACAGTGAGGAAGAGGCGAAGACCGAGGCAGCGGGCAGCGTCATCACTGGCGGCGCAAGGGTCGATAGGGTCACCGTGGGAGGTGGCTGAACACTGGAAACGTCGTTTCGGTCGCGCAGAAACAAGAGCAAGCTGCCCGCGGAAAGGGTGAGCAACGCGCCTATCCCTGCGAACATGGCGAGCTGGGCTTTCAACGATGGCCGGGGCGCCCGTTCTAGGGCTCCGGCAGCCGTTGTTGTCCAGTGAGGTGGCATGGTGTGAGCCAAGGGAGGAGGAGGAGGAGGAGCACTTGAGAGGCTTTTTTCAACTCGTTGCGGCGCAGGAGGTTGGGACGAATAGAAGTGTGCCGTGGACGGGACACTGTACGGAGGGAGCTCCACGCTCGCAATGGCTGGACCGGATTGCCGTGGAGCGCTCGGAGTTGGACGCGATGCTGCGGGGGCCGTCGATTCCGGCCCCAACACGGTCGCGGGAGCTCTCATGCTCGAAAGGGAGATCCTCGAGGGGATCCGTGCCCCCATAGGCCCCCCCGCAATACCAACGAGCGCGTCGGCCATCTCGCGCGCGGTGGCAAATCGCTTGGCTGGGTCGCGTGCCAGTACGCTGTTGAACCAGGAGTCCACCGCAGTCGAAATGCCCCCTTGGACAGCTGACGGCGGCACGAAAGTGCCCGAGCAGATGCGCATGCAGACCGCGATCACCGTGTCACCGTCGAACGGCAGCACGCCCGTGAGCGCAACGTAGGCGACCACCCCCAAGGACCAAAGGTCCGATCGGCCATCAAGCGCCTTGGACCCCATCGTGTGCTCTGGCGACATGAAGTACGGAGTCCCGAACACCACCCCGGTCTTCGTCGTACCGTCGAGCCCCCATTGGAACTTGGCAATGCCGAAATCGAGCACCTTGACGAACGCGTCCTCTTCGCCGGTTTCGCAGAGGAAAATGTTTGCGGGTTTGATGTCGCGATGGATAATTCCCCGCTCGTGGGCACGTCCGAGCGCCCGCGCCGCTTGCTGGACTATGGCCGCCACGTGCCCGAGCGGAATCACGCGTTCCGTCCGAAGGCGCGTCTCGAGATCCTCGCCTTCGAGGAGCTCCATGCTGATATAGGGGATTGCGTTGGCGGTCACGCCGTAGTCGAACACCTGCACGACATGGGGGCTGCGGACTTCCGAAGCCGCTGCAGCCTCACGCTCGAAGCGGGCGCGTAGCAGGGGATCCAACGCGACCTGGGGAGCCATGAACTTGATCACGACATCTGAACGTAAGCCCAGGTTGCGCGCGATCCACACCGAACCCATGCCCCCCGCACCGAGTCGACGAACCAGCTGCAACCTTGGTGTTACGTAGTCCCCGACCTCGGGTTCGAGATTCATCGCGCCCTCCCCGTGGGCAATTTGCCGATTTCTGTAGTCCCCGCGGTCCTTTTCCCCCCACTCTCCAACGGGGCTTCGAAATTACGTTGACACCGCCCACCACGCCATCACCTACCCATCTAGGACGGAAGCGGAAGATGTCAAGGCGCGGGTCAGGCGCCTTCGGCCAGCAGGTCTTCGGCACAGGGGACGGAGACGGCGCGTTGCACCCACCCTTCAAGCCGTGCGCGGTCGCCGCAAGCGAGGATCGCGGCGCGGATTTCGTCGGTCACCGGGATGGCTCGGGCGTGCAGCACATGGAGAACTGCCGCGGCCAAGGCGTTGCGCTCGCCGACCTCGATGCCTCGCTTTTCGCCGACCTCGATACCTCGCTTTTCGCCAACCTCGATGCCTCGCTTTTCGCCGACCTCGATACCACGCTTTTCGCCGAGCTCGATGCCACGCTCTTCGCCACGCTTTTCGCCGAGCTCGATGGCAGCCCCTATTTCGATCCGGTAGGTCGCTTGCGACATCTCCCGCTCCCTGGCCAGCTGCCATGCTTCTTCGTGCGTCGACAGGTCCACCAAGCGCGTATGCGCTACTTGCATCATAGGATCCTCCTTGGCCAATTGTTCCAATTCTTCGTCCGTGGTCGCAGCAAAGAACCGAGTCCACAAGGTGAGCGCCGGGTTCTCCTGTCGCTCGGCTTCGCCCATGACGGAAAGCTTCGGGAGCTCAATGGTGTGCAGCTCCAACGCGTCGCTGAAAACCTTGCCCGTTCGCATGTCCTGAACCTGGAACACGGAGTGCAACCAGTCGCCCTCGAACTCCTGGTAGCCCAAGAAAGCAACCACCTTCACAGGCTTCAGTGTTGTGTAGGGGAGACCGGGGGTCAGCTGCGACGAATACACCTTGGCCCAGTAGAACATGCAACGGGACCGCCACGCAGGACGTCGATCGGCCTGCATCTCGACGTCCGCTTGGGTGCCGTTCTCGCAGAGCACAAGGATATCCAGCACGATGCTTTTGTCCGTCACCGCCTCCTTCGAGACCTCTGGGTTTAGCACGGTCACCGAGCGGATCGGCGACTTGGGACGCAGCACCGCGGTGAGCAGAGCGATCAGAAGGTCGCGGTTCTTCGAGTCCGCAAAGAGCAGCTTGAAGACGACATCTAGGGTGGGATCAAGTGTCCGGCGCACGCGGTGAGCGTAGCAGATGGCGATGACGCAGGTCGGTCCATGTCGACCTCGGTCGCCCGAAGTGGCTCCGCCGATTGGAATACGTCGCTCTCGGTCGCCCGAAGTGCCTCCGCCGATTGGAACACGTAGCTCTCGGTCGCCCGAAGTGCCTCCGCCGATTGGAACACGTAGCTCTAGGTCGCCCGAAGTGGCTCCGCCGATTGGTATGCGTCACTTTGGGTCACCCGAAGTGCCTTCGTCGGCTCGGCGAGGAGGCTTCGGGCCCCCAAGAGTGCCTCGGTCGCATCGGCGAGGGGGAGGTCCTTAGGTTGGACGGCCGCATTCGGACCTGCGGTTTTCCAATGGTTTTGGTTTAGAGGTCGATGTGGTAAGCCCCGCGGAGGCCGAAGACGAACCATGAATGGGTCGCCTTGTTCGGGATATCCTGACTCTGCTCCGCGCCTCCGGTCGATGGGCTCTTGACGCTCAAAGTCCCGAAACGACCCATCGAGTAGCTTACGAATGGACCCATTTTGATGCTCGACGTTAATTCGAAGTCAAAACCAGTTTGCAGGTTTAGGAATTCCAAGCCGCTTACCCCCACGGTCGCTTCGGCGCCGTTTGCGGTCACGGTGAGCGACGTCGATTCGTATCCAAATCCCACCCCAACCCAAGGCAAGAGTTCACCTAACTTGGCAGCAGTATACCGAACCATCGCCCCAAATCGAATGACGCGGCCAGAACAGCTTAGATTTGCGCACTGGCTGTCCGAAACGAAAGCGGCGCCATAGTGGTAGTAAGCTCCCACATAGAGGCTCCGGTTGAACTCATAGCCTGCATCCAACCAGATCGGTACCATGCCGGTCCAAAAGTCCTTCATGGCTTCGCCTTGGTCAACGTCCCCAAGCGGAAGGCCATATCCGGATCGAACACCAAATTCCAGTCGGCCCCGGGACTGCTTAGGAGCTCCTGGCTCGGTTGGCTCGGTTGGCTCGCTGGTAGCGGTTGGGGCAGCGGACGGGGTCGAGGAAACGGAGGTGGAAGCGGTCGGAGCAATGGGCGCGATGGCAACACGGTCCATGGACGGGTTGGAAAACGTTAGCTCGATCCGCAGCCGATCCCGTTCTCTGAGCTGGACTTCCTTTCGCTGCTCGCTCCGCGTCTCGGTCCGCGCAACGACCTCGTAGCTGCCCGGGTCGAGGGGAATTCCTTGGTCGCCCGCCGCCTGCGATACCGTTTTCCCTCCCACCTCCAGCGTCATATCTTGTCCCGCCGGAACCCCACGTACGGACACTTGAAGGACAGGAATTCGGGTAGCCACGTCGACCAAGAGCAAAGCCGTGTCCACACGCGCTTTCTTGGATTTCGCCGTCTCCTTGTCGGATTCAGGCAGTTGGCATGCGTTCATCAGGGTCTCTTTGGCCTCGAGGAGCTTTCCAAGTGTGACCAGCTCTTGTGCCAGTGCCAAACCAATGACCGGGTTCGGCAATGCCGAGTAGGCCTGGCGGAACTTTTCCAGTGCTCCGGCATGGTTGCCCTTGTCCCGAAGCTCTTGGCCCTCGAGCATCAGTCGAATGGCCTTCGGTTCGTCCTGGGGCGGCGCCTGGGCAGACGCTACCAATGGCAACGAGACGGCTGCTGGAATTGCCCACGCGAGGTGAGCCAAGCCGGCAACAACGCGGCTCATCGGAGTTGTTTTTACCATGTTACCGTGCCTCCATTGTTTGTGGGGGGGACCGACGATGGCCCTACTCGATCCGCTCCACCGCTGCAGACAAACCTGCACCGTCTGCTGCAAACTGCGACGATTGCGGGATCTTGATCACGCCGGTGCAGGTGCTGGGAAGAGAAAGAGTTACATTCCCGCTAGAGGACGTCACGAACGTCGCGCACGCGGTCGCCTTGATGTCCGTTAGGCAGGTGTTGTAGGAGCTCCCGACAGCGACGGCCTTCGAGCATGGCACATCCTCCAGGTTGCTCGACATGCATCCGTCGTACTCAGCTTGGCGTTTTGAGGCGGAGATTGTGTTGTTCGCAATCAAGCAGTCCAATGCCTTATTGCACACCGTGCCAATGAGCTCCTTGCACTGCTGGCACTGCGCTCCACACGTCTCAGTGTGGCTGGGCGAGCACCCCGCTACGAGGAACGAACTCATCACCAGGCAGAGCATCGCTCCCACGCACCGGAGCACCGTGCGCCGTTCCTGACACCTCCGTCCAATGCCGACTCGAGTGCGCCAAGTGTTGGTCGTTTTCATGTTAGCTTCTCCTTCCGACTGGACTGGTTCGTGCTCGGCTGCGCCGCAATTGCCACGAACTTGATGACCCAACAGATCCCGTCAACGCAACGTTAGTTCGACCTCCCATCACAGTTGGCCAGACGTGCCCCTTTGCAAGCAGCATGTGCTGCTGGCCGCCACTCGATTACGGTAAGCTACAATTCGGATACCCCGCGTCTCCAGTGTCACACGTACCGCACGCCGGCTGTGCGTATCCCGCGGTGCAGGAACAGACCCCCGTCGACGTGTCGCACGTTCCATGGCCGCTGCAATTGTTTGGGCAACCTGCGAAGGACTCGGCATAGTACACCTTGAAGTTGTCGAAGGTGACCTGCGCTGTGGTCTGATCCGTGGCTTCCGCCAAGAGCCCGACGTGACCGCTCCCGTAGGTCGTGTCGGTCACCTGGCCGATGATAGTCCCGTTGAGAAAAAACCTGAGGCGCGCTCCCAGAGTAGCGAAAGCAATGTTGTTGGTTTGTCCTTGGCGCAGAAGGGGCGCTGATCCCTTTTTCAGCACAGACCAGGGGCTTCCCGCATCTACATTCGCATACCTTTCGATGGACCAGGTGGAGCCCGAAGAAAACACCAGAAAGAAATAGCCGTCCCCGTTGGCTGATCGTGCAGACAGTGCATACGGCGGAGTACCGCTGGCAACGGTCACGTCCACGCTCACGTAGACATCCGGGGGGACCTCCCTCGGCCAAGGCATCGACCAGCCAATGGAGTTCAACGTCCATACGTAACCGCCACCTTCTATCGAGAAAGTCACAGAGCCCCCATCCGAGCTTGACCTTGTTCCCGTGAACCAACCGTTGGCGTTTGAATCGAATGTCTCGGTGTACTTCAGCGGGAGCTGGTTGGTGCAGCCCTCGCCCGTGCAATCGGATTCGCAACTTGGGTACCCCGAATACCCAGTGTCGCACGTGCTGCAGTCGGGCGGTGCGTATCCCGCAGTGCAGGAACATACGAACGTCGACAGGTCGCAGGTGCCATGGTTGCTGCAATAGGCGGGGCAGTGCGTGGTGGACTCGGATAGGTAGTACGGGTCGTAATCCCGAGGACTCACCAGGCTGCAAGAGACCGCAATCAGCGACAACCACGCAGAACTCTGAGGGGTAAATTGCATCGGTCTACCATTGCGTAGTCAACGCAAAGCCTCCTGGACGTAACGCAACGGTGGTGTGCTTTCGGCCTCCGAGCGTAAAGTAGAGCACAGTGCCGGTCGCAACACCGACGCCCCCCACGACCCACGCCACTGCACCAAAGGTTTGCAGCGACTTCGCCGACTTCGTCGCGTCGATCCCCTCCTGGTCGCAGGCCGTGGTGTTGCAGTGTTGGCTGATGATGTCGTTCTTGCTGGAACGTGCCAACTCGAGCCCCGCGGCGACTGCGAGCGTTGCTGCACCAACGCCCCCAACAATCCAAGGCAACGCTCCGGGGCCTTCGTTGGTAGCACGCGGCAAAGGACGCGGCAGCGTCACCACAATGGGCGCCGTCGTCGTCGCCGCAGGAATTGCGACAACGGGCGCCACCGGGATATCCAGTGGAAACACCATGTCGATGCGGATACGGGCCCCTTCATTCAGTTGGATCTGCTGATGTTGTTCCGGTCGGCCGCTCGCCTTCGCAACGACCTCGTAGCTCCCAGGATTGAGCGATATCCCTTGATCCGCAGCGGCCAGTGTCAAAGCTTTGCCCGCCACCTGCAGCACCGCGTCCTGTCCCGCTGGAAGCCCTTTGACAGAAACCTGAAGAACAGGAATCCGCCCGGTCACGTCGACCAGAAGGAGCGCAGCGTCGACCCGGACCCGCTGCGACTTTAGCGTCTCTTTCAAGGACTCGGGCAGATAGTGCACCGCCCTGAGCGTTTGCTGGGCTTCGAGAAGCTGTCCAAGAGCGACCTGCCCCTGCGCAAGGGCAAAACCTAGGATCGGCGTCTGTAAGATTCGATAGGCCTCGCGAAACTTCTCGAGCGCCTCTTTGTGTAGCCCCTGCTGACGGAGCTCCTGACCTTCCACGAGCAAAGTGCTCGCCCGTTGCTCGTCCGGTGTCCGCTGTTGGGCCAGGGAAGATTGGGGAGATAGCACTGCGGCTGCAGGCGCCGCTAGCGCAAGGTGCCCGAGCAGCAAGGCGATGCGGGAAGCCTTTTTCACCACACGTCTCCTCCGGATGCCTTGGGAGCCACCGCGCGCGGAATGGGGGCCGGTCGCTGCGGTCGCGACAAAGGCGTTGTCTTCGGGGCCGTCGAGGACGGAGTCGGCAGTGTGGAAGGGGCGAAGGACGGGGCGGCGGGCAGCGTCAACACCGGGGCCGCAAGAGTCGACATGGTCACCGTGGGAGGTGGCTGAACACGGAAAACGTCGTTTCGGTCGCGTAGAAACAAGAGCAAGCCGCCCGCGGAAAGGGTGATCAACGCGCCCATCCCCACGAAAATGGCGAGCTGGGCTTTCAACGACGACCGGGGCGCCCGTTCTAGCGCTCCGGCTGCCGTCGTTGTCCAGTGAGGTGGCATGGCGTGAGCCACGGAAGGCGGAGGAGGAGCACTTGAGACGCTCGTCCGGTACGGTTGCGAGCTGCGATCGTCCATGGCCGCCGGGAGCCTCTGCGCGCGCTCGGCTTGGTCGTTGACGCTTCTTTCGAGTCGTTGCGGCGCGGGAGGTTGGGACGAATAGAAGTGTGCTGTGGACGGGACACTGTACGGAGGGAGCTCTGCGCTCGCAAGGGCTGGAACCGATTGGCGCGGAGCGCTCGGAGGAGGAGTCCGGTGCGCGTTTGAGAGGGGAGCTGCCGCTGAAGCCGATGCCGAATCCGGCCCCGACACGGTCGCCGGAGCCCGCACGGCCGAAAGGGAGATCCTGGACGGGATCCGCGCTTCCATCGGGCCTCCAGCAAGGCATACCAGCGCGTCCGCCATCTCGCGCGCTGACGCAAATCGCTTGGCTGGGTCGCGTGCCAGTACGCTGTTGAACCAGGAGTCCACCGCAGCCGAAATGCCCCCTTGGACAGCTGACGGCGGCGCGAAAGCGCCCGAACAGATCCGCATGCAGACCGCGCTCACCGTGTCGCCGTCGAACGGCAACACCCCCGTCAGCGCCACGTAGGCGACGACCCCCAGAGACCAAAGGTCCGACCGGCAATCAAGTGCCTTGGACCCCATCGTGTGCTCTGGCGACATGAAGTACGGGGTCCCGAACACCAACCCGGTCTTCGTAGCCCCGTCGAGATCCCACTGGACCTTGGCAATGCCGAAATCGAGCACCTTGACGAACGCGTCCTCTTCGCCGGTTTCGCAGAGGAAAATATTGGCAGGTTTGATATCGCGATGGATAATCCCCCGCTCGTGGGCCCGTCCAAGCGCCCGCGCCACTTGCTGGACCACCGCCGCTACGTGACCGAGCGGAATCACGCGTTCCATCCGAAGACGCATCTCGAGATCCTCGCCTTCCAGCAGCTCCATGCTGATGTAAGGGATCCCGGTGGCGGTCAGGCCGTAGTCGAACACCTGCATGACATGAGGGCTGCGGACCTCCGAGGCCGCGGCAGCCTCCCGCTCAAAGCGAGCGCGTAGCAGGGGATCGGACGCAACCTGGGGCGCCATGAACTTGATCACGACATCTGAATGCAGACTCAGATTGTGCGCGACCCACACCGAACCCATGCCCCCCACGCCGAGTCGCCGAACGAGCTGCAGCCTTGGCGTTACGTAGTCCCCAACCTCGGGCTCAAGGTTCATCGTGCGCTCCCCGTTGGTAAGTTGCCAACCCCTGTGGTCGCCGCGGTCCTTGTTCCCCTTCACTCCAATGGGGCTTCGAAATTACGTCGACGCCGCCCACCACGCCGTCGACTATCCATTTAAGACGGAAGCGGAAGCTGTCAAGGATCGGGCAGCCGATTTCGGCCAACAGGTCTTCGGCGCGGGGACAGCGACGGCGCGTTCTACCTAAGCCTTCGAGCGGTGCGCGGCCGTCGCAAGCGAGGTCCCAGGCCGCGGTTCTTCGAGTCCGCAAAGAGCAGCTCGAAGACGACCTCAAGGATGGCATCGAGCGTCCCGGCGCCCCCCGCGAGCATGGCAGATGGCCATGACGCAGGTGGAGCCCTAGCGATGTGGGTCGCCCGAAATGCCTCCGCTGCTTGGAACAGGTCACTCTGGGTCGCCCGAAGTGCCTCCGCCGATTGGAATAGGTCACTCTGGGCGGCCCGAAGTGGCTCCGCCGATTGGAACAGGTCACTCTGGGTCACCCGAAGTGGCTCCGCCGATTGGAAACCGTCACTTTGGATCGCCTACAGTGCCTCCGCCGATTGGAGCACGTCACTCTAGGTCGCCCGAAGTGCCTCGGTCGCCTCGGCGAAGGGGATCTCGGCCACCACAAACCCCTTGCAAAAAAAAGCCGACCGACGGAACCTGCGCTCATGGCAGATCCCTATATCGATAAGTTCGAGACCGTTCTCTACGGCCGTTTCGCCGCGTCGCAGATCCTCTCGCTGGTCGTCGGAGTCGACCCGGACCTCGACCCGATCCTCACCGTTGTCGCCAAGCGCATCACCCAGGCCACCGACGCCATGGAAGCCATGCTGAAAAAGGCGGGCGAGCTTGACGTGGTGACCTACAGTGCGGCGGGATTGACCCCCGTCGCCGAGGGACGTCGCTTGCTGCGTCAGTGCATCTCCTACGCAGCTTCGCGCGACGAGGGGGAGGGGATCGTACGCGACATGCTCAACGGCGACACGCTCGGTTCCGTGATCAAGCGTCGCCCCACCAAACTTGCCGGCGCACTGGGCAACGCAATGGTGGGCATGGAAAAACACGCTGCATCACTCCCCGAAATCGCTGCGTGGCAGGCGAAGCTTCAAGCCGCCAAAGACACCCTGGATACGCTCAACCAGTCGGTGCGCAAGACGCGCTCGGAGCGTCGGTCGATGACGCCCGAAATAGCCGCGGCGCGCGACGCGTGGCTCCTCGTGTACGCCAGCGCGAAAAGTGTGGTCGAGGGGGTGCTGCGGATGAATGGCAAGTTGTCCGAGCTGTCCGAGGTCTTCGATGACCTTGCCGAGGTTCATCGGGTCGTGGGGGTGACCGATGAGACGGCCGCGCCAACGCCGCCAACTCCGCCAACGCCGCCAACGCCGTAGGCACATCGCTCTTCCTCGTACGTCCCGGCCCCAAGGACGGCTATAACCCTCCGCGCGCCGGAGAACACTTATGGGCCTTCCCCTCGATCATCCCGACCAATTCCTCCTCAGACACATCGGACCTCGCGACCATGATGTCCACGTCATGCTCCAAACCCTCGGCCTCCCCTCGATCGACTCCCTCCTCGATGAGACCGTCCCCGACACCATTCGCCTTCGTGTTCCGCTCGACCTCCCGGCCGCGATCACCGAGCACCAGGTGCTCCAGCGTCTCGAGGCCATCGCTTCGAAGAACCAAATCTTTCGATCGTTCCTCGGCACGGGCTACGCCGACTGCATCACCCCGCCGGTCCTGCAGCGCAACATCCTAGAAAACCCCGGCTGGTACACCCAATACACCCCGTATCAGGCCGAGATCTCCCAGGGACGGCTCGAAGCGCTCCTCAACTTCCAGACCATGGTCTGCGACCTCACGGCCCTGCCCATCGCCAACGCGTCGCTCCTCGACGAAGCTACCGCCGCCGCTGAAGCCGTGCATCTCATGGCCTCCGCCCGCGCCGCCGAACAGGGCGAAACGCTTCTCGTCGCCCCTGACCTGCACCCGCAGATCCTCGACGTGGTCAAGACCCGCGCGTGGGCTTTGGGCCACCAAGTCATCGTCGCCGACCCAAGCACCTTCGACTTCTCGACCCGCGTCTTCGGAGTGCTGCTCTCCTACCCCGCCACCGACGGCGCCCTGTCAGACCCGCGCGCCATCATCGAAAAGGCGCACGCCAGCGGTGCGTTGGTCACCATCGCCGCGGATCTTTTGGCGCTAGCGGTCCTGGTCCCGCCCGGTGAGCTCGGGGCCGACGTGGCCGTGGGAAGCACCCAGCGTTTTGGAGTTCCGCTCGGCTATGGCGGCCCGCATGCCGCGTTCTTCGCCACACGCACCGAGCAGCTAAGGCGGCTTCCTGGACGCATCATCGGGGTCTCACGCGACGCTCACGGCAACCCCGCGCTCCGCATGGCCCTTCAAACCCGCGAACAACACATTCGTCGCGAGCGCGCCACCAGCAACGTCTGCACCTCGCAGGCCCTGCTCGCCGTCATGGCCGGCATGTACGCCGTCTACCACGGCCCCAACGGTATCCGCGCCATCGCCGACCGCACCCATGCACTCGCGTGTGTCCTCGCCCTCGGCCTCGACCGCCTCGGAATCGGCCCGGTCTACCCTTACTTTTTCGATACGCTCCGTCTGGACGGCTCCTCCACTGAGGTCGCGCGCTGGATGGCTCGTGCCCTGTCCCGACGGATCAACCTGCGTTTTCTCACGCCGACCTCCATCGGGGTCACCGTCGACGAGACGACCTCGCCCAAGGACATCGACGACCTTCTACAGGTTTTCGCCCCCGACGGAGCGCTGATGCCACTGGCCGAAGTCTTGGCCGAGGAGGTCACGCGTCGGATCCCCCCGTCCCTTGCCCGCACCAGTGCGTATCTTTGCCATCCAGTGTTTCAGAGCCACCACTCGGAAACCGAGATGCTCCGCTACGTGCGTCGGCTCGAGGCGCGCGATCTGTCGCTTACGCACTCCATGATTGCACTCGGCTCGTGCACCATGAAGCTCAATGCCACCGTGGAAATGATGCCGGTGACCTGGAGAGCGTTTGGACGGCTTCATCCTTTTGCTCCCCCCGAGCAAGCTGCAGGCTATCGCATCGTGTTCGACGAGCTCGAGGCGGACCTTCGAGCCATCACCGGGTTTGCCGCGATATCGCTCCAGCCCAACGCAGGCTCGCAGGGGGAATACGCAGGGCTCCTTGTGATCCGCAAGTACCACGAGAGCCGCGCCGAAGGACACCGCGACATCTGTTTGATCCCGTCGTCAGCGCACGGCACCAATCCAGCGTCGGCCACGATGGCAGGACTGCGGGTCGTGGTCGTAGCATGCGACAGCCAAGGCAACGTTGACCTTGCAGACTTGGCGGCACGCGCGAAGGAGCACGAGGCAAAGCTTGCTGCGCTGATGGTGACGTATCCGTCGACGCACGGAGTGTTCGAGGAGAGCATTCGTGCGATCTGCGACCTGGTACACGATCACGGTGGTCAGGTGTACATGGATGGCGCCAACATGAATGCGCAGGTTGGCTTGTGCCGTCCAGCGGACATCGGGGCGGACGTTTGCCACATCAATCTCCACAAGACGTTTGCCATTCCCCACGGAGGCGGAGGTCCAGGGATGGGACCCATAGGAGTAGCGGCGCATCTGTCGTCGTTTCTCCCGTCGCATCCCGTGGTGCCGCTTGGGACTCACCAGTTGGGAGCCGTTTCCGCCGCTCCTTGGGGGAGCGCCAGCATACTGGTGATCAGCTGGGCGTACATTCGGCTGATGGGGGCCGAGGGGTTAAGTCGCGCCACGGCGGTAGCTATACTGAACGCCAACTACATCGCGGCGCGTCTTCACGAGCACTACCCAGTGTTCTACAGGGGGGCGCATGGAAGGGTTGCACACGAGTGCATCCTGGACCTGCGCGCGTTCAAGCGTACTGCGGGCATCGAGGTGGTCGACGTAGCCAAGCGTCTCATGGACTACGGGTTCCATGCGCCGACCATCTCGTTTCCCATTGCGAGCACCATGATGGTGGAGCCTACCGAGAGTGAGTCCAAAGAGGAGCTCGATCGGTTTTGCGACGCGATGATCGCTATCCGGCGAGAGATCCGGGCCATCGAAGAGGGGAGTGTCCCCAGGGACGATCATCCACTCAAGCACGCACCACACACTGCGGAGGCGGTGGTGACGAGCGACTGGAGCCATCCTTACTCACGGGAGGCGGCGGCGTTTCCTGCACCTTGGACTCGAGAGCGCAAGTTCTGGCCCTTTGTAGGGCGCATCAACGACGCCTTAGGCGATCGCAATCTCGTGTGCACCTGTCCACCGGTGACCGAGCGATGAACGCCCCTCAAAGCGGCTGTCCACATTGTCAGAGTCTGTCGCGTGTGGAGCGGCACGCGTCGCTGTGGTGGGTGTGCTCTGTCTGCGGGACTCCACGGATTCCAGGGGCGTCAGGGGCGGAGCTGATGGCACTGCGAGCGGCCAAGAGCGCGAAGACCGCAGCGTTCGTGTGGCGTGCGTCGGCGCTTGTTCTTGTGATGGCAGCACTGGTCACGGTGCTGGTGGCGGGGATCGTCGCGATCGCGTTTCACACCGCGGGGCTTGTGCTGGGCCTGATGGGGCTTTCCCTGGGTGGGGGGGCATTTGTCGCATTCAAGAGCGCCAGGGGACGGGACAACGACGCGCGGACCAAGCTTGAAGAGGGATGGACACGCGCTGCCGAGCAGCTTGTGGAGCAACGCGGCGCGGGAATGACTGCAACCGAGGTCGCGATGACCCTCGGACTGGACCCAACGCTTATGGAACGTCTTCTGACGCACGCTTCGGCGGGCGATCGGATTCGTATCGACGTAGGTGACGACGCCGAGCTCCGGTACGCTCCCACGCAGGTGCGCATCGAGGAATTCGACGAACCCGAACAGCAACAGCAAAGGCGGATGCAACGGTGATAGGAGGAGACAAGGCGTTACGCAGGTCGCTCACGAACACGGGAGGTCCCATTGAGGTGGCGGGCGATCCAGAGTCGGCCAACCTACTGGGATGGGCTCTGGATGTTCCACCGCCACCGCCACCTGGGACCTCGCACGGCGAGGATCCGGACCGGGTGCATGTTCACGGGTTTCACAGTTTTCCCGCGCGGATGCATCCACAGACGGCGGCAAGGCTGATCGAGCCGTTTTCGACGTCGCAAGGGACGGTTCTCGACCCGTTTGTGGGGTCGGGGACTGTGGCGGTGGAAGCGATGCTGGCTGGGCGGCGTTCGATTGGGATCGACTTGAATCCATTGGCAGTGGCGCTGACAAGGCTCAAGACGCATCCAGGGACAGTGGACGACCGGGCGCGTCTATTGGACGCAGCCGAGGTGATTGCGGACGGGGCTGAGGATCGGCGGGAGCGGAAGGCGGGGTCGACGAAGCGGTATCCACCGGAGGACGTGGAGGTATTCGAGCCTCATGTGCTTCTCGAGTTGGACGGGCTACGGGCGGGCATCGAGGGGGTGGAGTCAGAGCTTCGAGGGGCGTTGTGGCTGGTGCTGAGCGCGCTGCTAGTGAAACTGAGTAAGAAGCGCGGGGACACGTCGCGCGAGCTTGGGCCACGGCGGACGGCAGCGGGGTACACGACGAAGTTATTTCGCAAGAAGACGAGCGAGCTGGTGGATCGTCTCGAGGAGCTTGCCGATGCGCTTCCCGAGCCGTGTCCGAGGGTTCGCGTGGAGCAGGACGATGCAATGCGGCTGGTGACCGTACCGGAGCGGAGCGTGGAGACGGTGGTGACGTCGCCGCCGTACGGGGGGACCTACGACTATACGGTGCATCACGAGCTTCGGTTTCGGTGGCTTGGGCTTGATGCAACGCCGCTGTTCGAGGGGGAATTTGGTTCGCGGCGTCGGTATTTAGGGCTGACGTCGGACGAGGCGCAGGGGGCGTGGCGGAGGGAGCTCGAGGTGTTGTTTCGGAGTCTTGCGCGGGTAGTACGGCCTCGGGGGCAGGTGGTGCTGGTTGTAGCGGACTCGGCGGTGGAGGGGGTGGCGTTACGGGCCGACGAGTTGGTGGCGGCGGCGGCGGATCCGACGCTGTTTGTACGGGTGGCGAGGGCGACGCAGACGCGGGGTCAGGTGTACGGAGCAGCGGGGCAAGCGTTTCGGCAGCGTCCACGAGCCGAGCATGCGTTGCTTCTCGAGCGGCGGTAGCAGCTCACCCTTTTCGGGAGAGACAGCATGAACCCGCGTTCACCACCAGAGGATGCAACTCCGCTTCACTCGCGGTTTTTCGGCCGTGTTCCGTTGTTCTGGACGTAGGGCGGGCTTTGTCCCACCGGGTGGGAGTGCGGTCTGTTCAGAACAGGGGATGGTTTGTCCCGGACAGGGTCGATGTGGAAAAACCTTTGGGTTTCGAGGGGGGGGCGATGGCATTCGATGTGCTTTTGGTTCGCCTGATTCGCGCGATCTCACCTGCTAGCGGTCTGATCGGGCGATGTTGATTCTCGGGCTGCCCATCGGGACAGGACGGGTGAGGGCAGGCCCGTTAGGCCGGGTTTTTGACGGTTTGACGGGTTTGGGTTCGCGGCGGGAGCGAACGGAGGCGTGGCGCGCAGTAAGGACGCCGTCTCCGGGAGTGCAGTTTTGAGGACCGGTTCTGAAGAAGGGAGCCGCGTTATCAAATGCCGCAAAAAGTCGGTCCCCGGGGAAGTGGAAGCCAACGTCAAACAAGGAGACGACGACGATGGCAACCCACGAAAACCCGGTGCTCCGGAACGCCTGGCGAACGACGCCCAGGGGGAATCCGGGAGCAGACGAAGGTCCCAAGAAGGGGCCGCCCAGGAGGGCTCACATCGAGCCGCTCACGGGTGACTGAGAAGGCCCCAAGAAGGGGCCGCCCAGGAGGGCTCACATCGAGCCACTCATGGGGTGACTGAGAAGGGGCCGCCCTCGAGGGCTCACATCGAGCCGCTCATGGGTGACCGAAAAGGTTCAACTGGAGCCTTCACCATCCTATTGTCGGGCGTGGGACGCCGCAGTTTTGTTTTTGGTTTCGCCCTTAAGGGCTGCCAGGGAGTGAGGGGCGGGAGTTGCAGGACAGGGCTACGGCGTGAAGGTCCGGGCGTCTTCTCAATCGCGTCTTGTGCCGCGTCGCGTGTCCGCGGACGGGTCGGAAAGCGCATCGCGGCTGGCCTCACGGGGGGACGTGTCGCGGGTCGCGGCGTCTACCGGTGCGACGGGTTCTAGGAAACACTGCTCTGCACACGACTCCCCCTTCTGCTGGCAGGTCATTTCACAGGGCTCATCGCCATCACAGCGGATGATGCATTCCGTTTTCTCTTCCTGACAGTGCGCGTGGCAGCGCTGTACCCCCGCTTGGCTCCACCAGGGCGCTAACAGAAGAGTCGTCCCAATCACGAGAGCCAATGCGCCGATCGGACGCCGAGGAGACATGCCGCCAGCTTAGCTCTCATGTGTCGATCACGTAGTCCGAGGTACGAGATTCTTGCTTTCGGGACCTCTCTGGGTCATCGCCAGGGCAATGACTCCAAAGAAATTAGCGACCCGTCTCCAAGAACTCCTAGCCGCGCTGATCCAGGCGGACGCCCATCAACAGGGATCTTTTGGTGACGTTCACGAGCGGTTTATGCGCATCGCTGAAGACCCCGATTTGATGAACGCCTCGAAGCGCGTGAAGCGTCCCAAGGTCAAGGCCGTCCTGCAAAGAATAGCGTCCTATCTGACTGGCAACGAGGGGGTTGTGATGCAGCGTCTGTTCTTGCTGGGCGTCGAGGACGCTGGATTTGTCCATGGCGCCTTTAGCGCGCCGCCCTATGAGGCAGTGTTTCTCTATTTTGAACGGGAGGACCGAGGGCTTGCCTCATTCCGTGAGCCAATGTCTGCGGACCATCGGATCCAGTTCATGCGCATCACAACGCAGTTGCTCCCTCCGAATGCCGTACCAATGAAGAGGCCGCCGGGCAGCAATTAGCTAGGTCGTCGGTTGGCCCGCCAGCAGCGAGTGGACTCCCTGCGCCAGCGCAGCAGCCGATACCGGCTTCTGCAGGAATGCAGTCCCGTCGGCAAGCGTCTCACCGGACGAGATATCCGCCGCATACCCCGACGTGAAGAGACACCGGATGTTGGGTCGAAACTGGCGGATGCGCAGGGCAAGATCGCTACCGTTCATGTCGGGCAAGAGCATGTCGATCAGCACGAGATCGATGGGACCTGGATGCTCGGAAGCGAAGCGTACGGCTTCCGTCGGCGATGAGGTTGGGACCACCGCGTAACCGTGTCCCTCCAGAATCCCGGTGCTCAGCTTCAAAAGGGCTGGATGATCCTCGACAACCAAAATCGTGTGAGCGCCCACTGCCGCGGACGCCGTCGTCGCTTGGCAGCTCGTGGACTCGAGCTGCTCGGGCCGATCCCCGTCGCAACGCGGAAGGTGCACCTCGAAGCGGCTTCCGCGCCCCACCTCGCTGTGCACCGCGATGCCCCCCCCGTTCTGGCGAGCGATGCCGTACACCGTGGCTAGCCCCAGCCCCGTGCCGCGCCCAACCACTTTCGTGGTGAAAAACGGCTCGAAAATGCGCTCGATCGTCTTGGCATCCATCCCGCTGCCGTCGTCGCTGACCGAGAGCCGCACGTAGGCCCCGGCGGCGAGCTCCGTGACCCCCACGAGCTGTGAGCTCGTCACCCTGTGATTGGCCGTCTCGAGGACAATGATCCCTGTTCCACCGATGGCGTCCCGAGCGTTGACCACCAAGTTGGTCACGAGCTGGTCCACCTGGGAAGGGTCCATGCGCACGGGCCAGAGAGCGGGTTCTAGCCGGAGGACCAGCTCGATGCGGTCGCCAGCCAGATGCCGCAGAACGTTGGTCATGGCGGACAGTGTCGCATTGAGGTCCACCCTCTGCGGCTGGATGGGCTGGCGACGCGCGAAGGCAAGGAGTTGCCGCGTGATGTCTGCGGAGCGGTGCACGGTCTTCGCGATCTCGCTAAGCTCGTCGTGGATGCTGTTGCCGGGGAGCGTCCGCAGAAGGGCGAGCTCGGCGTTGCCGAGGATCACACCGAGCAGGTTGTTGAAATCGTGCGCCACACCGGCCGCAATCCGACCGAACGCCTCGAGCCGCTCCGCCTGCTGGATGCGTTCCTGGAGCTTGCGCTCCGTCTCCTGGGCCCCCTTGCGCTCGGAAATGTCGCGCACGATGGCGGTAAAGAAGTCCCCCTCGGAGGACCGCCACGAAGCCAACGAGAGCTCCGCTGGGATCTCGCGCCCGTCCTTGTGCACGGCCACGACCTCGATCATGCGCGCTGGAAGGGTTGCCGCGCCAGCTTGGAGACGACGTGCGATCGCCGCCGTGTGGACATGCCTGAGGCGCGCCGGCACGAGGATGTCCACGGTCCACCCGAGTATCTCCTCGTTCGAATAGCCGAAGATGCGCTCGGCTGAGGGGTTCCAGAGGACAATGTTGCGGTCGTGATCGATGGAGATGACCGCGTCCGTTGCCGTCTGCACCACGTTGCGAAACCGCTCCTCTGCGTACGCAAGCTCCTGGCGGTCGTGGCTGTTGCGCAGAGCGATGGCTGCGATCTGGGCGAACGCATCGGCGATCCGCACGTCGCGTTCGGTGAAACCACCTGCCTTTCCCGACAGCTCCAGACAGCCCACCACGGCCGTGCGATCGATGAGGGGGGCACACAGAAGGCTCGCCGAACCCGTGGGGTTGACGACGACCGTCCGTTTCGTACGGCGTGCCTCCGCCCGCAGCGTCCCACCGTTCGAGCCTTCGTCACGCTGCGCGCAGACATGGCCCTCCGACGCCCCCACCACCCTTGCACAGCAAGCCACCACCGCCGCTGCAGCCTGCTTGAAATCGCTGTACTGCAGCACCGCCCCCGCGGCCTCGAGACGCGCCAGGTTTTCCTCCGCCGCGAGCTGGGACTCGCTCAGCGCCTCGCGCATGGCGATCTCCGCATGCTTGCGCTCCGTGATGTCAAGCGCCAGTACCACGAGCCCCGCAACTTTCCCCTCGATGTCGAAGTCGGGAACGTACGTGATGGCTTGCCACCGCGCGTTGCCCGTGTCCTCCCTCTCCCAAGACACGCGCTGACCCGCCAGGGCCGCGCGCAAATGCGGCAAAACGTCCGCGAAGGTCGCAGTCCCCACGATCTTCTCGACGCCCTGGCCCACGATTTGCTCGCGTGGCATGCCGAAATCGAGCTCGTAATGCCGATTGACGAATACGTACTTCAGGTCGTTCGACAGGTAGGCGACCCGCCCCGGGAGCTGGTCGAGCACGAGCAACGTCTGGCGCCGCATGGTCTCGAGCGCCTGTTCGGCCTGCCTCTGTTGCTGGCGCCGATCGGCCTCGCGAAGCTCGCGCTCGACCGCCGGCCCAAGACGGGCGAGACGATCCTTGAGCACGTAATCCTGGGCCCCACGGCGCATCGCCTCCACCGCGGTCTCTTCCCCGACCACCCCCGACAGGAGAATGAACGGCAGATGAGCGTGCGTGGCGCGAACGACTCGAAGCGCCTCGAGTCCGTCAAACTGCGGCATCGCGTAGTCGGACAGCACCAGGTCCCAGTGTTCCCTGCCAAGCGCGCCCGCGAGAGCCGCTTCGGAGGCCACGACTTCAAAGAAGACCTCGAAACCGCAGCGTCTCAACTCATGCACCGCGAGCTCGGCGTCGAGCGTCGAGTCCTCTACGACGAGCACGTGGATAGATCGGCCCGCCAGAATTGCCCCGCTGCTCATGGTTCGCTCTCCCCAATCGCGAGACTGTACGCCTCCGCACATGTTGGCAAGCACCAATTCGCTCAGAGACCGGGCCTGTCCACCGGGGTGTTGACAAGCAGCCAATAGATCCCGAGTAGCCGCACCACGTCCGCGAAGCTCTCAAACGCCACTGGCTTGACAACGTAGCTGTTCACGCCGAGATCATAGGAGCGCACCACGTCGATCTCCTCCGCCGAGGAGGTGAGCACGATTACGGGAATGGTGCGGGTCCGTGGGTCCGCCTTGATGCGGGCCAGCACCTCGTGCCCATCCACCTTGGGCAGCTTTAGATCCAGCAGGATTAGCCGAGGCGCCGGGGCCGCGCTCGGAAGAAAAAGCACGTCCAGAGCCTCGGCCCCGTCCTTCACCCATTGGATGCGATTGGCGATTTTGTGCCCACGCAGCGCCCGCATGGTCAGCTCCGCGTCGTACGGATTGTCTTCGATAAGAAGGAGCTCGACTGCGTGACGCTCGTGTGGGTGCTCAATCCCTCCGGGTGTCTCGGTACCGTCTTGGTTCATCTTCGCTCTCCGGGCAGCGTAAAGGAAAACATCGCGCCGCCGTCCACTTTCGCCTCGGCGCCGACCGTCCCCTGGTGACGATGTACGATCCGCTGCACGATGGCCAGCCCCACCCCGGTCCCGTCAAATGCGTCTCGTGGATGAAGCCGCTGGAACACGCCAAACAGTTTGTCCGCATAACGCATGTCGAACCCCACTCCGTTGTCGCGTACCACGTACGTGATGCGTCCGTCTGGCTCGCGCGCCCCTTCCACATCGATCCTCGGGGACTGCTGCCTCCCGGAGAACTTCCACGCGTTCGCGAGGAGGTTCATCCAGACTTGGCGGAGCAGTTTCGCATCCCCCTGGGCCGGCGGAAGATCTCCACAGTGGAATTCTACCTCGGGTCGGCAATACTGCCTCCGGAGCTCGACGACCACCTCCCGCACCAATGCGGTCATGTCGACCTCTCGGAAAGCTGTCGACGCCCTTCCGATGCGGGAGAACTGAAGCAGATCATCGATAAGCTGTCCCATGCGCCGGGCCTCCCCTCGGACAATTCCCAGCGAACGGTTCCCCGCCTCCCCAAGGGCTGGACCAAGATCTTCCTCCAGGATCCGTGCAAAGCCGTCGATCGCGCGCAGCGGAGCACGCAGGTCGTGGGACACAGAATAGGTAAACGCCTCGAGCTCTTTGTTTGCAGCAGTAAGCTCCGCGGTCCTCTCCGCTACCCGCTTCTCCAGCGCCTCGTTGAGCTCTCGAATCGCCTCCTGCGTCCGCTTCCTGTCGTCCAGGAGCACGAGCAGTTGCCGCCTTTCGCGAGCGTGCCATGCCACCACCAGGACCGCCGAGGCTGTTCCAAAGATCGCGAACAACGCAATGAGGAGGCTCGTGGAGCGGGCGCGCCATCCAGCTAGCGCCTCCTCGGAGTCGATCTTGGCCACCACGATCCAGGAGCAGCCGCTCACATTGTGGATATAGGAGAACACGTCGACCCCACGGTAGTCTGTTCCCCTGATCACGCCGCCCACCCCGCGCACGGCCTGGACCGCTGGAACCTCCCGCCGGGTAAGTGGAATGCGCAGCGAGAGCGCAGTCCCCTTGCGGTGGCGCAGCTCGTTGAGGAAAAGCACCTCCTCGCCCTCCTTCCGGACTAGCAGCGTTTCCGCCGTCTCGCTCTGCGTGGGCCAAGACTCAATGAGTCGGTAGAGGAACGTCGCAGCCTCGATGCGCAAGACCACCGCACCGATGGGCATGTCCCCCCTTCGGACCGGGCTCACCAGCGACAGACTGAGGGTCCGTGGGTCACCGTGCGAAAAGATGTCCGTAAGGTGGGCGTGCCCGTCCAACAACGCAACACCGATGCCCTCCCGTTCCAGCGGTTCGAGTGGAGTCTCGGCCCCCAGGCGGACCCGCCCTTCCGAGTCGACCACGCACACATGGCTGTAAGAGTAGCTCTCGGAGAGCGCCTGCAGATGGACCCGAACAGGGGATTCGGAGCCGCCGCCCTGAAGCCAACCCGCGACGCCTTCCACAAACAGCGGGCTTCGCGCCAACAGTTCGCCGTCCCCTAAGCGCTCCAGCCTCCACCGTTCGATCTCGGACACCTTCATGCGTCCAATCGCCTCTAGCTGCCCCTCCGCTGCACTCTGGACCTCACGCGCCTGGGACCGGTAAAACCAGATCCCCGCGTATCCGAACAGCACCAAGGCAAGGGCGACCAAGCCGACGGCCAACGCAGACCCACTCCACTTAACTTGGGCTTCGGATGTGTGCTTCACCGGGACCGTTCGGAGGCGCAGCTCATGGAGCTTCCTAGTAGCACGCGGCGGAAGTCCTTGGACACTCCGGGCAGCCGAGCAGACGACGCCCGCGCCATCCGCGACCCAGGGTTGCCCACCCTGGGTAGCGGGTGTCGTAAGTGTCCAAGGCGCGCTATCCTCGGCCCACCGTGCCTTCTGCCCCTCTTCTAGATTCCGTGCTCGCCCAGCCCACCGCCGTCACCACCCTCCGTCGCGCACTGGCAACTGGACGAGTTCATCACGCGTACCTTTTCGACGGCCCCGATGGCGTTGGCAAAGAGCTCGCCGCGTTTGGCTTCGCCCAAGCCCTCGTGTGCAGCGAACGTGGCCCCGGCGTCGACCACGCATGCGCCGCCTGCAACGCCTGCCGACGTGCCTTGCTCCGTCCCGGCGAGCGTCGCCCCGTTCACCCCGATGTCATCGTCCTCGAGCGCGGCCTCTACGAGCCGGCGCAGATCGGCCGTCGTACCCCCGAAAACCAAGACATCTCCGTCGACCAGGTGCGCACCCTGGTGCTCTCTCGCGCCGCGTTCCCCCCTCACGAGGGACGGGCCAAGGTGGTGATCGTTCGACGCGCCGAAGAATTCAGCACTTCGGCCGCCAACGCGCTCCTCAAAACCCTCGAAGAACCAGGACAAGGCACCGTGTTTGTCCTGCTGTCGTCCCAACCCGACGCGCTCTTGCCCACCATCCGCTCGCGCGTGCTTCGGGTGCGCTTTGGGCCGCTTGCCGACGACATCGTGGCCCGCATTCTTTCCGAGCGCGGCGTCGCAGGAGCCGAAGGGATCGCCAGCCTTTGCTCGGGAAGCGTCGAAGCTGGCCTCGTGCTGAGCGACCCGGAAGAAACCGCGTCGAGAAAGGCCTTCGTAGACCGTGCCTTGGCCGCCATCGAAGCTTCGAGCTTTGGGCTGTCCCTGGAACTTGCCGAGGAAGCCAAGAAAAGACCGCGCGCCGAGCTTCCCATAGTCCTTGGAGCGCTGGCGATCGCCCTTGCAACCGAGGCTCGTGACGCTGCCCTTGCTCCCGACGCGCCTTTGGGACGTGCGCTTGCTGCAGCGGAGCGTCACCGACTGGTCCTTCGCGCGCTGCGTCAGCTCGAGTACAACGGGGCAGCGCAGCTCGTGATGGAGACGTTGCTGTCTGGCCTGCGCGACGTATGGGTGTCATGACCGACGCGGACCTTGCAGAGCAATTGGCGCTCCCCGAGGACGATGCCGGGTGCGATGACGGTGCAATCCTTGTGAACGCTGCGGGGGTTGGAGCACTGACTGCCCGCAGTGTCGACTACGACGCCGGCGACTTGGTGCTGACGCGCGGCGCAACGGTGCTTTGCGATGCGGCAAACGGAGCCTTTTGCGCAAGGGTGACTGTTGCGTCGCGTCGGTTGCTAGTCCGGACACGTCTCAGTCGGATTTTGCGGCGTGCAACAGAGGTGGACCTGGCGGCGCAGGTCGAACGGGACACGCGTGGGCAGGCTGTGCGCCGGGCTGTGCAGGCCGCGATCCATGACATAGGACTGGCGGCGAAGGCGGCGCGGGTGGAGGCGCCTCTTGGAAACGCACGGTGGGTGGTGCAGGTGTGCTCCGAAGAGCGTCTGCCGTACCGGGACATTTACCGGGCCTTGGCGCGTTATACCCGCGAGCGCGTGGAGCTTCGGCATGCGGGGCCGCGGGACGGGGCGCAGGCGATGGGAGGACTTGGCCCTTGTGGACAGACTCTATGTTGCTCCAGGTTTCTTCCCGAGTTTGCCCCAGTGGCGATCAAGATGGCAAAGGACCAGGGCCTTCCGTTGCATCCCGAGCGTATCTCGGGGATGTGCGGACGGCTTCTCTGTTGTCTTGGCTACGAGGAGAACTACTACTGCGAGCAACGCAAGCAGATGCCCAAGGTGGGGGCACGGGTCGATACGCCGTCAGGCCCGGGGCGTGTGCGGGATACCGATGTGATGCGGCTTCTGGTCCGTGTGGTCCTCGATTCTGGGGACCTCGCTGCGTTTGCAGCGAGCGAGGTGTGTGAGGCCGGGTAGCGGCGCCTTCGACTCACGGGCGCGGCGGTTTTGACGTTGTTTTGGTTGAAGCGTCCCGGCCCCATCGGATACCACTCGACTTATGCGTTTCCTCGCCTTCGTCTTGCTCCTGCTGCTGGTTGCATGCAAACCCGCTACGTCTCCGAAACCCACATCCGAAGCCATCTTCGAAATGGCCGCCCCCTCCGTCGTCGCCATCCTCAACGACGATCGCTCCGACCGCGAACAAGAGATCCAAGAGATGCTCAAGGCGCGCGCCGATGACAAACACACGCCCAAGCGTGTCATCGACGTCTCCCTCCGAAAGGACCCGACCCCGCACGGCACCGGCTTCATGGTCACCACCCCCAAGGGACCTCGCGTGATCACCGCCGCCCACGTGGTCCTTCGTCCCGATCGCCTCAAATTGACCACCCGTCGCGGCGAGACCGTCGAAGCCGAGCTCGAAGAGATAGACGAAGTGCGCGACATCGCCGTGCTGCGTCCGAAGTCCCCGCTCAACGATGTCCCGCCTCTTCCCCTCGGCACCAAGCAGCCCGTCGTGGGCCAGAGCGTCTGGGCCCTCGGTCACACGGGCCACGGCTTCTGGGCCCTGTCATGGGGCATGAGCGCGGGCATCGCCTCGGGCATCGTCGAGATGTTCGGCGCAAAGCTGCTGCTCTTCGATGCTGCCGTCTACCCCGGGTTCTCCGGAGGTCCGGTCGTCACCGTTGAAGAGGACGGCAAGCCTCATGTCGTCGGGGTCAATCACGCCATTCTCTTCACAGGCGGAGGTCTTTTCCCCATCGGCCCCATCTCGAGTGCCAGCTCCCTCGACGAGATCTCGGCGGTCATCGCAGGACGTCGTCCCGAGATCGAGGCGGTCCTGGGCAAGTACGCTCGCGAGCAGCGGACCCGTAAGTACGCAGACATCTTCGTCACCGACCGCCTCTCGGTGAGCCGCGACGCGCAGGACAACCAGGTCGCCATGATCCTAGGCCACACGACCCACATCGACGCCTCCGACACCGAAGACGTTCGCATCCCCGCCGTGGCGATGATCTTCAACCTTGGAAAAGGGAGCCACGACGTCACCTTCGAGATCCACGATCCTGAGGACAAGGTCCTCACGAGCGAGACCGTGACCATCCGCGTGAAGAGCGACAAGGACCGGGTGAGTTTCGCCAGCACCGCCATGCGTTTCCGCCCCAAAGCTGCGGGCAACTACAGCGTGGTCGCCAAACACGACGGGGTCCTCGGGCACACCCATGTCACCGTGGCGCGCGACGACGACGACGAAGAAGAGACCCATAGCCACGACGACGACGACGAAACGGGAGACCCCGATGTCGACATCGTGGTGGCGCAGGGGGGACGAGAAGACCCACTTGCGCTCTTTGGAATCCGCTCGGCGTGGGCTGAAAAGAGCTATCCGAGGCGTGTTGGCTACACGTGGTTCGCCCGAGGCTCGCGCGGTTGGACCGGCACCTTCGTGAGCATCACGGCCTTTGTCCTCGACGAGGGCGGAAAGATCGTCGGCCGTTCGGACGGCTGCCTCACCGCCGAGCTCCGTCCCGAGAACACCTGGTCTTGTGTCAACAGCGGCGGCATGTCTCCTCCTCCGATGCCCACCAAGGAGGGGCACTACGACATCGTGTTTGCCATCAACAAACGTCCTGTCGCCTGGTGGCCGATGGAGGCGACGCTCAAGCAGCAACATGCGCCGGGCAGCGACCTAAGCCAGTACGTACGAGAGCTGCAGCGAAAGGTGGTCAAACGTCGCAAGCACCTTCAAGAGGCGCCTGCGCCTGCGCCCAGTCCGCGCTGACGGGTTCCTGGCGACGCGTTCTTCTCGGGGTGCTCCGGGGCCACTCCGGGAATGGCGGGGCTCGGTCGTTCAGCGATAAGACGAGCCCAGGGTGGGTAACCCTGGGTCGCGGGTGTCGACGTTCGGACCGTGGGTCGGACCTGCGGTTTTCAAGATGGGCTTGGTTTAGCTTTCCGCCTGCGTCAGCCCTTCGACAGCTTCTTGGCTGCAATCTCAGCGTCTTTTGCAGCCTTGTCGGTCTCTTTGGCGACTTTCCTCAACTCCGCAGCCTTGGTCTCCGCGGCGGCCTGGGACCTCAGCGCCTCAGCGCGTTGCGCTTCCTCAGCGACCAGTTGGTCGTGGAGCTTTTGCGCATCGGCGAGCTGCATCGTGAGCTGAGTGACCGCGGTTGCGGCAGTGGCAGCAGTCGTTGGCTTGCCCGATCCAGTGGCCGTCGTGTGCATGAAAAACGAGCCCGCATAGGCCTTTTCGAGCCCGAGCTCGGGATGATCGTGGACCATCGCCGTCAAGCCACCGTGGACCTTGGCACACAGTGCGTTGAACTTTGCAAAGAAGGCATCGCGCTCCCCGCCTTTGCGGAACCCGTCCCGCTCGGCGATGGCCGTGACGGACTTGGCGCTGGCGACACTGCCGGCAGCGACGACCTCGGCCCCTTCGCTCGAAAGCGCTTGGAGCTCGGGATGATGCGTGGCCTTGGCGAGCAGGTCGGGCCAAGGAATACACGCATTGAGCTCACTGCCCAGGATCGGCCTCTCGAACACAGCGGGGGCGAGCGATCCAAAGAAGAGTACGTGAAGCGGGAGGGTCAAGTCTGGTTTTTTCCCCTTGTGGATGGTGTTTTTGACCTTCTCGACGAAGGCGTCGAGCACGCGGTCGGCAAACACGACTCCGGCGCGGGCGATGAGTACGAAGTCTTCGAGTGAGCTCTCCTTGGCGTTGACCGTGTTCCACTCCTCGCGGAGCGCTTGAAAATCGGCCCGGTAGGGCGCGCCGTTGGGATCGCTCAGGAGCCGAGCCAAGGAGAACACGATTCGAGCTCGAAGGGTATCCAGCGACTCTTTCGCCGGATCGAGGGTCAGGTAGGCCATGGCGAAGACCCTATCGAAGTCCACCGGACACTCAAGGGCTTTTTGCCGCCCACGTCGCTTTTGATGGACACCGCCGCAATCTGGCGCGGTCGATTCGTGTGGAGCGACCATGGCGTTGGCCGACAAGGTCGCTCCGGACAGTGGAACCTGACTCGAAGCTCACCGACGGGGCAACTTCGACGGCCAGAGGAGCTCCGTGCCTAAGCCACAAGCCGACTCCGAGCGCCCGGAAGACCTTGGTCGTTCAGCGACAAGGCAACTCCGAGGGTTCCGATGCCACGTAGGCGCTGACGACAAGGCAACTCCGGGAACTGGAGCGCCACGGTCGTTCAGCGACGAGGCGACTCTGGGGCCCGGAGTTGCCTCGTCGCTCCAAGGCAAGGCCACTTCCTGGGAATGATGGGGCTCGGTCGTTCAGCGACGAGCCGACTGCAACGACCTGGAGTCGGCTGGTCGGTGGGCCACAAGGCGACTCCTGACTCACGCCGAGGGGGCGCCGTAACGGTCAGGGGTTTGCTCCGAGGACACGCGTTTTATTGAAGGCGGCGAGGTTCAAGCTTATGGCCCCGCCCACACGACCACCCGATCGCCCCCCGCTCGCTTCGCCTCGTACATCGCCTCGTCGGCCCGCTTCACGAGCTCCTCGGGCGATGTCATCCCGCCAGCAACGACAGTCAGGCCAATGCTCGCCCCAACGCTGCAGGTCTGTCCGGATGTCAGCGTGCGTGTCCGCGAAACTGCAATCCTCATGCGCTCCGTAATAGCCTCCGCCACTGCGCGTGTCGGAAGCCCTTGGAGAACTGCTGCAAACTCGTCGCCCCCAATCCGGGCCACAGTGTCCACTTCTCGAATGCAAAGGTTTACGTCGTTGGCTACCTGAAACAGCAGCTCGTCTCCCGCGCCGTGTCCAAGGGTGTCGTTGATCGGCTTGAAGCGGTCCAGATCGATGAGCGCCGCCGCAACTAACAGGCCGCTCCGACGCGCGCCAGCAAGGGCGTACTGCACTCGATCGAAAAAGAGCGCACGGTTGGGAAGGTTCGTAAGAGGGTCGTGCAACGCGAGAAACTGCATGTGCTCGTCAGCTCGCTGCTTTTCCTGCGAGGCCGCATGCGCTGTCAGCCCCTCCTCGACCGCCTTGCGAAGCATGATCTCGCTGCATGGCTTGGTGAGAAACTTGTGGACCCTTCCAATGTTCACAGCCTCGATGGCAACCTCCAGGACCGCCTCTCCTGTCAACATCACCCGGTAGGTGTGGGGCGCAATCACCGCAGCGCGCGCTAGAAACCTCGCACCGTCCAGATACGGCATCTTGCGGTCGGCAATGATGACCGCAATGTCAGGGGTCGCCTTCAGCGCCACCAGTGCCGTGCGCGCGTCGTCGAACGTGAGCACATCGTAAGCCCGCAATGTCCGCATCAGACCACGCAGGACATTGGGCTCGTCGTCGACAAGCAGGATCTTCTCGCTCATGTCCTCACCGTCATCTGCCTTTGTGCCAGCTCTCTCCATTCGGGCAGCTTGTCCCCCCCCCAGATGCGTGAGATACGCCATGTCCAGCGGCGACTCCACGGCCCGTCCCCGGTGCTCGTGCACAAGCGCTTTGGCCACATGGGTTGCAGCAAGGACTCCAAACTCGTTGCCTGGAACCCGCGCCTTCGTGACGGCCAGCGCCTTTTCGAGGTGATCGGGGAGCTCCGTGACAAGAACAAGCTTTCCAATGTCGTGAAGCAACCCGGCAATAAACGCATCGTCCTTGCCGCGCTTGTCAGTCACAAGGTTGGACGCAATCGTGCCGACCAGAAGCGCGTGGGACTGCAGGTCATCGAGAGACACGCGTCGCTTCGACCCTGCCTTCGAGTACCGAAACACCTCCTCAGCCAGAACTATGTTCTTGAGCGGACCAAACCCAAGATAGCTCACCGCCTCTTCGATCCTTCCAATGGTCCGAGACAGCCGGAAGAAGGAGGAATTGACGATCTGCAGCACCTTGGCGCACATGGCCATGTCCTGTATCACATCGATGGAGGCACTGGCAAGGACATCAAGTGCCGCCCGTCCGCTCGGCACGAAGCGCATGTCCCACTTGTTTCGCAGCGGGTGAAGCCGACGCTTGAGACCGTCGAGGATACTCGGCTCGTCGTCCACGAAAAGTACCGTTCTCTTGGCTGGCGCTGGCGTCGTCATCGCGCTCCCCTCTCCGAAACCGGTGCCCCTCCAACGGGCAGCCGGACCGTGAACGTCGTCCCCGCCCCGACCGTGCTGTCAAACGTCAGGGTCCCACGGTGCCGGTCGACAACGATGGAGCGGGCAATCGCAAGGCCCTGCCCAGTCCCCTTGCCCACAGGCTTGGTGGTGAAGAACGGGTCGAACACGCGGTCACGGATGGACGCGGCAATGCCAGCGCCCGTATCGCTCACTTCAATGCGAACAAAATCCCCTTCGAGCGCGGTCTTCAGGAGGATCTTGCCGCGTGCCCCGGTGCCCTGCTCGGCTTCGGCGATGGCGTGTCCAGCGTTGACGATGAGGTTCAGGAAGACCTGATTGAGATCGCCTAGGTGGCACATGATCTGTGGAAGCTCCGCGAGGTCGGACTCGGCGTCGGCCACGGACTTGTACTCGTTTCGAGCGATCGTAAGGGTGTTCAGGAGAGCCTGATTGATGTCGGCCAGGCTCTGCTCGCGCTGGTCGGGGTGGGCAAACTCCTTCATTGCACGCACGATGTTCGCAATGCGCGAGATCCCGCCAATGCAGTCGTTGAAGGCGCCGGGGATGTTCTCTTGCAGGTAGTCCAGGTCGACCTCCGTCTCGAGCGCCGCGATCTCCTCCGAGAGTGCGCTGCCTGCGCCAACGAGGCTCGCGATGGTCTCTCGGTACTTGACCATGAGACGCTGGAGGCCATCGAAGGCCTCTTTGAGGAACTGGACGCTGTCGCCAACATACTGGGTGGGCGTGTTGATCTCGTGGGCGATACCGGCCGCGAGCTGACCGACGGCCTCCAGTTTTCTCGCGTGTCCGAGCTCGATCTCGAGTTGCTTACGCTTGCGAAGATCCACGAACACCTCGAGCAGCGCAATGTGACCGTCGAACTCCACCTCGTGCACGCTCTTGAGCACCGGAACCGAGGAGCCATCGGCGCGCGGGAACGTCATCTCGACCTTCTCGATCGTCTCGCCGAGATCGAGAATAGGACACTTGCCGTCAGGGGCACCGCATAACACGTCGTTGCAGGGCTGTCCGGTGAGGTCGTTCGGGCCCGACGCGCACGCGAGCTGTTGGGTGGCCCTGTTGGTCCAGCGCACGCGCCGGTCGTTGCCGACGATGGCGATGCCGACCGGGAGGGTCTCGAGAATTCCCAGCAGGTTCTTTTCGTAGATGCGCTGTTTTTGGATGGCATCTTGAAGGCGCAGATGTGTCCGGATTCGGAACCGCGCTTCGCTCCGGTCGAACGGCTTCTTGATGTAGTCGATCGCCCCGGCCGCCATCCCCGCGTCGACGTCCTCGGCATAGACCCGTCCAGTCACGAGAACGACAGGGATCCCGGCGGTCCTCGGATCGTCCTTGAGGCGGCGGCAGAGGGCGAGCCCGCCCATGCCAGGCATGACGACATCGATCAGAGCGAGCCGGGGCACGACGTTCTCAACAAGCTCGAGGGCCTGTTCTGCGCTGCTTGCGGTGAGCGAGCGGACCCCCTCGCGATGGAGCAAGTCAACCAGCACACCGAGGGTCCACGGGTCGTCGTCCACGACGAGCACGGGGCTTTCGGGACTCGGGTCCTCAGGGGCGGTCACGAACGAGCTCCTTTCCTTTGGAGACAAGGAGGGCCACCTGGCCGCCCCTCCCCGCAACTTCGCGCTCCTCTACAAATTCCCCCTCCCCATCGATGGGTTCAACGCTTTGGTTTCCGTTTCGCTGGAACGCACCGCTCGGCGCACCTCACGGTCGCAATGCCCTCGACCTGGAGCACCGGCCCTCGTCCCCCTCGCACCGCCCCCTGCAGACACGCCTCCGCGTCGTAAAAGTCCTCCGCGTCAACCCCCAAGTCGACCAGCTTGCCGCTTGGATCGAAACGCAGATTGAGTACCGGTCCGTGCCGATGGTGCGTCGCAAAACCGCGAACACAAGGAGACATCGCCGTCAACGTCGGTAGCAGCGCCTCCCGAATCCGCGCCGTCTCCTCGACGGTAAGATCGCGCCTCCCTGGCGGCATCCCCGCACACTCGAAAGGACACGACTGCACATACGCCTGCGGCGGAGCGGGCGGCGTCGACGCTGCCACGCTTGGCGACGGTTCCGGTGGACGCGCTATGTCGTCGTTGGGTGGCGCGGTCTGCAACTCCACAGCCGCGGGGGTCGCTCCTCCGCAGCTCAGGACTCCCAGCACATATACCCACGTAAGAACCTTCATGATGGCAACGCTATCAGTGCCGGAAGTGGCGGACCCCAGTAAACACCATCGCGACTCCGTGAGCGTCGGCGACCGCAATGACCTCGGGGTCTTTGACGCTTCCACCCGGCTGCGCGACGGCCGTGGCACCGGCGCGAATGGCCGCTTCGAGCCCATCGGGGAACGGGAAGAACGCGTCCGAGGCGAGCACGCTCCCTTTTGCCCGCTCGCCAGCCTTCTCGCACGCGAGCTGCACCGACACCACTCGTGACATTTGTCCGGCCCCCACCCCTACGGTCACCTCACCTTGGGCGAGCACGATGGCGTTCGACTTGACATGCTTGCAGACGCGCCAGGCAAATTCGAGACTGCGAAACTCTTGTTCCGTTGGAGCACGTCGTGTGGCCACCTTCCCGCGTGAAACCTCTCCGCCGGCCGTCGCGTCGCGAGCCTGAACGACCAGGCCGCCTCCCACGCGCTTGTACTGGAGTGCCTGATGCTCGGCGCCGAGCCAGGTGCCCGTCGCGAGGAGCCGCAGGTTCTTCTTGGTGCGCAGGACCGTAAGTGCGGCCTCTGAGAACGCAGGGGCCACGACGCATTCGAGGAAAGTTTCGGCCAGAAGGCGCGCTGTGGGCTCGTCGACCTCGCGATTGAGAGCGACGATGCCTCCGAAGGCGCTGATCGGGTCGGCCTCACGAGCGGCCTTGTAGGCTTCGAAAAGACTTGGAGCGACCGCGACACCGCAGGGATTGGTGTGCTTGACCACGACGGCGGCAGGAGCCTCGAACTCGCGGACCGCGTCGAGGGCGGCTTCGGTGTCGACCAGGTTATTGAAACTGAGCTCCTTGCCGCCGGCCCCGAGGCTTTCGGCGCGGGCGAGAGAGCCCGGGGGCGCGGAGCGTTCGACGTAGAAAGCGGCGGGCTGGTGGGGGTTTTCGCCGTAGCGAAGTCCGTAGGCACGCTCGAACGGGAGGGTCAGATAGCGAGGCAATGCGCCGTCCTGCGTGAGGTACGAGGCGATGGCGGCGTCGTAAGCGGCGGTGTGGGCAAAGGCTTTGGCGGCGAGGGCGGCGCGGGTGGCGTCGGAGAGGGCGCCGGTTTCGGCGAGCTCGGCGAGGACCACGGGATAGTCCGAGGGGTCGCAGACCACGGCGACGCGGGCGTGGTTCTTTGCTGCGGAGCGGACCATGGAGGGGCCGCCGATGTCGATGTTTTCAATGACGTGGGCGCGAGACGAGGCGGGGTTCGAGGCGACCTGTTCGAAGGGATAGAGATTGACGACGACGAGGTCGATTTCGCGAGCTCCGAGCCGTTCGAGGTCGGCGCGGTCGATATCGCCGCGGCAGAGGATTCCGCCGTGGACCCGTGGGTGCAGCGTCTTGACCCGTCCTCCCATGACCTCGGGCGAGCCGGTGTAGTGCTCGATGGTTTCGACGAGCAAACCGCCGTCGGCAAGGGTTTTGGCGGTGCCGCCGCTCGACAGAAGATGGACTCCGCGTTGGGCGAGGGACGCGGCGAAGGGGAGCAGACCTGTTTTGTCGGACACGGAAAGAAGCGCGGTGGTGATGGGCATGATGGGCATGATAGGCATGGTGCGCGGGTATCGCGGCGTGGCGGCGAGGTCAAGGGAGCGTGTCCCGTCGCGTTTAGGGGTTCGAACGGTGATCGTCGTGGTACGGTCCTGAGGAAATGGACGCGCTGGTCCGCACTGGAGAGGTCGTCGCGGGAAAGTACCGGATCGACCGCGTGATAGGTTCCGGCGGCATGGGGGTCGTGGTGCAGGCGACCCATTTGCAGCTCGACGAGCGGGTGGCGTTGAAGTTTCTTCGTCCCGAAGCGATGTTGCGGCCGGACATCGCGCTGCGGTTCGATCGGGAGGCGCGGGCGGCGGCGAAGTTGAAGAGCGAGCACGTGGCGAGGGTGTTCGACGTGGGGCGCCGCGACGATGGGGTTCCGTACATCGTGATGGAGTATCTCGAGGGACACGACCTTGCGGATGTACTTCGTCTTCAGTCGATGTTGCCGGTCGAAGAGGCGGTGGAGTACACGATCCAGGCTTGCGAGGGGCTTGCGGAGGCCCATGCGCGAGGAATTGTGCATCGGGACATCAAGCCGGAGAACCTGTTTCTCGTCGAGCGGGCGCTCAATTGGCGGATGGTGAAGATTCTGGACTTTGGGATTTCCAAAGCCGCACTTGGGGCCGACGCGCTCAACGTGACGACGTCCATTGTCGGGACTCCGTATTACATGTCGCCCGAGCAGCTTCGGTCGTCGCGAACCGTGGATCACCGGACCGACATTTGGTCGCTTGGGGTGGTACTTTTCGAGCTCTTGACCGGGACAACGGCGTTTACGAGCGCCGAGTTTGCGGACTTGGTGGTGGAGATTCTCGAACGGTCTCCCAAGGCGCTTTGTGATTTCCGCGAGGACATTCCCGCGGAGCTCGAGGCGGTCCTGCTCCGGTGTCTCGAGAAGGACCGCAGCGCTCGCTTTCAGAGTGTCGCCGAGCTGGCCGTCGCGCTGATGCCTTTTGGGCCTCGTCGGTCGCGTGTGTTGGTAGAGCGCGCGACCGAGCTGTCTCGCGCGGCGGGGCTCTTGAGCGACGGTGGGCTGCAGGTGCCCGTGACGCTCCCGCCCCGTGCGGAACGGCCCCTCCTCCTGGTGAGTCGCAGCCAGGTGCGGACCGAGACCGATCCAAAGGTGCGGACCGAGCTCGCGAGCTCCAAGACGGACCCGAGGGTGACGACGCCTCCTTTGCTCGGGGAGCTGTCGATGCAGAGCTCGACGCTGGGCAATGGCGCCCATGGCGTGACCGACGCGCAAGGTCGGCCTCGTTTCCTTCTGGTACCTGCGGCGTTGGTGGTGATTTCCGTGGCGCTCATAGCGCTGGTGGTCCTTCAGTTCCTGGGACGTCGAGCAGCCACGGTGACGCCTCCGGCGGTGAGCACTTCGATTGCGGCGAGCGGGTCCACGCTGGCCCCCCTGTTGGTGCCTTCGGCGGCTCGCACGGTGGTGCCTCTCGACGTAGCGGGGTCGGTGAGTGCGCCTTCTGTTTCGTCGCCTCCGCCGCGGGCCTCCACGGCGCATCCGCTGGTGCCGATTGGAACGCTTGGAACGGGAATTATGCCGGTGCCCTCGGTGCGAGAAGGCGACATTCGACGCGAGCGCTAAGGTTGGCCATGCGCATTTTTTTTCGAGGTCTCCTCCTTGGTGCAACCCTGGCTGGAGCCGCCCAAGCCGACTCCATCATCAAACATCCGGGCGACCATCCCCGCTACGTAGCCGAGCTCGAACCCCGCCTTATCGTCGGCTTCGTTAAAGAGTACGGAAACCCCGGCGGAGGGCTCGCTGTCGGCTTCCGAGCCACCTTTCCGATCCTTTTCAACGGGTTCATCAAGTCCATCAACAACAGCGTCGGCATCGGCACCGGCATCGACGTGATCCCCGAAAGAAACTGGGTCACGGTCCCTGTCGTGATGCAATGGAACTTCTGGCTCGCGTCCCGCTGGTCCGTGTTTGGAGAGCCCGGTTTTGGCATCGGCTCCGACAAGGGGGGGATCTACCCAATCTTTTCCGCCGGCGGGCGCTACCACTTCACCGAACGCATCGCCCTCACCTTGCGTCTCGGGTATCCCTCGATCGACATCGGAGTCTCCTTTTTTCTCTGAGTCGAGTCAGGAGGCGGCAACGAACTCCGTCGAGCACCTTGACGTTGTCTCGCCACGGAGCGATGGTGCAGCGCTTTTTCCCCTACGGAGCAATTGATGGCAAATCGCGCGATATGGAGCATGAGGAAACGTCACGAGTGGCTAGGCAAGCCGATGAAACCAAGACGCGTCAAACGCTCGGTCCGCCTTCGCTGCGGCCTCCAAGACGCCATGGACCGACGCGCAGGGGGCTCCGAACCGACCGAAAACTAAGCCGCGGACTTGAACCTGCCGCCGCGCTCCGTTAGTGCTTCTGCCCCATGAGTGGCCATTCCAAGTGGGCGACAATCAAACACAAAAAAGGGGCTCTCGACGCTAAGCGCGGCAAGCTCTTCACAAAACTCATCAAGGAAATCACCGTTGCATCCCGCCTCGGGGGCGGCGACATCTCCGGCAACCCCCGTCTCCGTAAGGCGATCACCGACGCCAAAGGGCAGTCCATGCCCAACGAAACCATCCAGCGCGCCATGAAACGCGGCACCGGCGAGCTCGAAGGGGCCGCCTACGAAGAGATTGTCTACGAAGGAACCGGTCCCACCGGCACGCTTTTCCTTGTCGAAGCGCTGACCGACAACCGAAACCGCACGGTCGCTGAAATCCGCAAGGTCTTCGAGAAAAACAACGGGCTCCTCGGAAGCTCCGGCACAGCAGGATGGGCCTTCGACCGAAAGGGCATCATCACGGTCGCCAGAACCTCGGCCACCGAAGATCAGCTCATGGACATCGCCGTGGGCGCCGGGGCCGAAGACTACACAGCGGAGGGCGACGACTGGGAGATCACCACTCCTGCCGACGCTCTTTCTGCCGTCGGCGATGCGCTCGAGAAGGCCAAGATCCCGGTCAAAGAGTCCAACCTCGAGTTTATCCCCAAGACCAAGAAACCCATCGCAGGACGCGACGCCGAAGTCGCTCTCAACCTTGTCGAGGCGCTCGACGACCACGACGATGTCCAGCATGTCTTTGCCGACTTCGACGTGTCCGACGACGAGCTCGCGCGTCTTTCAAAGTAATCCATGCCCAACGCCACGGTCCTCGGTCTCGACCCAGGCACGCGACGCTTTGGCTGGGGGGTGGTCTCCCAACAAGGCACGCGTCTCCTCCATCGCGCCCACGGCGTGATCCGACTTGACGAGCACCAGGTGCTGGCGATGCGTCTCGTGCAACTCGAAAGGGAGCTCGCGGAGATCCTTCGTCTCCACGTCCCCACGGAAGCCAGCGCCGAGAGCCTGTTTTTTGCGAAAGACCCGCAAGCGGCATCAAAGCTGGGACACGCCCGAGGGGTTGCGCTTCTCGTATGCGCAAGGGCGAGTCTTTCCATCGCCGAATACCCGCCGGCCCTGGTCAAACGCGCCGTGGTGGGGAGCGGAAGGGCCGAAAAGGACCAAGTCGCGCGCATGGTGCGGGTCCTACTGGGGCTTGCCGACGAGCCCGTGTTCGACGCCGCCGACGCGCTTGCCGTAGCCCTGACGCATCTTCAACACGCCCCGAAGCGTCTTGCCTTCGCTCACGCCTCTCTGAGCAGATAGCCCAGCACAAGCCGCTTGTTTTGGATCAACTCTGATAGAGTTTCCACGCGATGTGCGCAGTGGATGGGTGCCCCGAATGAGTGCAAGGCAGCAAGACAGGGCGCGGGTTCTCGTGGTGGACGACGAGAAGTTCATACGCGATATTTTGGCGGACTTCCTAGGCATGGAAGGCTACATCGTGCGCACTGCCGAGGACGGGGTTGCGGCGCTTAGCGAGCTTAGCAATGCGCACTACGACCTGATCATCAGCGACCTGAAGATGCCTCGCATGGGGGGGATCGAGCTTCTCGACGCTGCCGGGACGGTGGCTCCCAATGCCGTCACGGTGATCATGACGGGCTTCGGCACGGTAGAAACGGCCATCGACGCGATGAAGCGAGGGGCCTACGACTACATTCTGAAGCCTTTCAAGGTCGAGGAGGTCATCAGGGTCGTCGAACGCGGCCTCGAAAAGCAGCGTCTGATGGCCGAAAACCTTCGTCTGCGCGAAGCCTTGTCGCTGCACAAGGTGAGCGAAGCCATCGCAGCCAGCTTGTCGCTCGAGGAAGTCCTCGACACGCTTGGCCACACGGCGCTCGACGAGGTCAAGGGGGATCTGGTGTCGACCTGGCTTGACGACAACGAAGGGGGCTACTTCGAACGTCAGCGCCGCATCGGGGCCGGGATCGAGGGGAAGCTTGGCGAGCTGTCGTCGGAGGCGTTCGTCTCCTTTTTCCAGGAGAGCCCCTTCGTGTTGGAACATGGGCCACGGGGAGCTCGGTTTTTCCTGGAGCAGCCTGAGCGACCGTTGATTTCGCTGGTGTCGGTCCCCCTGAGGATGAAGCGGCGGCTGCTAGGATGGATTGCGGTAGCGAGTGTGACCAAGACCAAGCGGTTCAACGATGGGCACCGGAAGCTTCTTTCGATTGTCGGCTCGCGTGCGGCGGCGGCCATCGAAAATGCGAGGCTCTACGAGGACCTTCGAGCAACCTTTCAACAGACTATCGAAGGCCTTGCGAAAGCCATTGACAAGATGGACCGGTACACCTCGGGTCATTCGGAGCGAGTGGCTCTTTATGCGACCTACCTCGCCGTGCGTTTAGGGCTTGCCGAAGACACCGTCATCCTGATCCGTCAGAGCGCGCTGATGCACGATGTTGGCAAGATCGGGTGTGTCATCAACCTCAACAAGCCCGGCAAGCTCACGGACGACGAATACGAAACCTTCAAACGGCACACGGTCTACGGGCGCGACATTCTGGAGCCCATCAAGTTTCTCCATCCACTGATCCCAGGGGTGCATCTTCACCACGAGCGCTGGGATGGTCGCGGCTATCCGCTTCGCATCAAGGGCAACGATGTCCCGCTGATGGCACGCATCATTGCGGTGGCCGACACCTACGACGCGATGACCAGCGATCGCGCGTACCGCGCAGCGCTTCCCCACGAAGTAGCGTTCGACGAAATCGAGCGTTGCTCCGGCTCACAGTTCGACCCCGAGATCGCCGCCCTTTTCAACGAGGGCCTCGACGCCTTTCGAGAAGACCTCAAGTCCAAAGGAACCAAAATCCCCGACTAAACCAACCCCATCTTGAAAACCGCAGGTTTCCGCTCGCGCAGACCTCACCCCCCCCGGCCCCCCTCTCCCTCGACATCTTCCTTGCCCATTCGGGCAAGGAAAATCGTCTTCGAGCGAGGGGGGAGGAGAGCCGCGGTTCCGAGC
>CAITRH010000116.1 GCA_903894755.1 uncultured delta proteobacterium | reverse complement strand
CGAGGCGGGCGGCCGGGTTCCGCGAGGCGGGCGGTTGGTTCCGCGAGGCGGGACCGGACCACCGGAGTGTCCAAGGACTTCCGCCGCGTCCCACTAGGGTGTTACGTGTCCGCCGTGGCGGTGGGGTCGAGGGCTCGAAAAGGGGTTGCCTCTGCTAAAGATAACGCAGTGCGAAGCGACAACTGCCGCGTAGCGGCTTCGTCCAATTCCCGCTTCATTTCGATCACGCAGCGGAACTGCACCCTTCTTCGGGTGGGGCTCCGATGAGTGGCGCGAGCCTATGGCGGTGCTCGCCAGCGGACCTGGAGACATGTCGAACCTTGCGTCGCTTGCACCGATGCCGTGCGAACCGGAGCTTGCGATGATCGAGCAACTCTTGGCGCCACGACGGCTCTCATTCGAGAACATCCTTACGGGGATGGCAGCAGAAAGGCCGAGGCCGCTACTCGGTATGGGCAGAAGTCAAGTTGAAAGTGTTCTGCGGCACGGGCGATGCTGGGAACCAAGGGGAACTACGCGGCGGACGTGGTCGTCTCCATGCATCGAGACGGTCAGGCCAACGGAATGGTGAGCTACCTTGATGGCTGGATGCGGTTCGGCAGGGGCAAGCTGTCCGGAAGCGGCTATCAGCTGTTCAGCGACCGCAAAACCGCGAGCAATCAGCCATTCGATTTTATGAAGAGGGACAACGTCGATTGGGACCTCGACGAACAAGGTCGACTCCACATCCACTACAAGCCTTGGAACTTCGACACGACGTGGGATATGTCGTGCGTTGGAAATATGATGTTCAAGTACATCCCCGGAACGGGGGTGGTCACGCTCACGGTCGGCCAGGCGATGGCTCGCACAAGGCCAAGGCCACCGTTCCAACCAGGGGCGCCATCGAGTTGCACCTTGCCGTCCTGAAGCGCTTGCTCCAGCGTGTCTCTTCCCGCCAGCAAGTCGATCAGCAGTGTGCTCCCAGGTGTTGAGGCTAGTTAATCCAACGCCGGTCCGCCGTGAACAGAATGTTGCGACATCGACATAATGGTTCCTATCCCAGCGAAATATCGGACAAAAGTGTCGCTCTTACAAGGGGCGCCGGCAAGGGCCAAACGGAAGGGGGTCGGGAGCGAAGGAGTCACGAGTGCGGATTTCTTTGTTAATTTTAACTGGTTACTAGCCCATAGGAGAAGCAGAGCTTTAGTGGGGCGGACCGACGAAGATCCGATAGGCACGGTGCGTTCTGTTGCCCGAGGAGGTGCCCTCTGAGGCGGCTGGGGCGCAGGCTTGTCTTCCAGGAGTGCGGGCTCGTGCCGCTGGTGAAGAACCCACACACGCGATCGGGACGCGACCTGCGATACGCTAGGCATCATGCGTGTCGGTTTTCCCATAGCTCTCGTGTTGGTCTGCTGCGGATCCACTTCTTGCGGCTCGTCGCCCGCTCGTCCCGCTCCTTCGTCCCCGAACGACGGCCTCGCAGCGTATGCGGCAAGCCAAGGAGGCTTGGCCTCTCTGGGAGGAGGAGCCACGCCAGCCCCATCATCCCGTCCCGACCGCCTGTCTCTTTCGTGGGTTGACGCGCCGCCAAAGCTCGATGGGGTCCTTTCGGAGTGGCCTGCTGGCGTGGAGCTGACCCAGCGAGTTCAGGGGGACGCGACTTTTGGGGCGTCGCTGGCGCTTCTCTACGACGACGAGCGGCTCTGGATCGGCGGCGAGCTTCGCAAAGACCCGCTGGTTCGGACGGCGCAATACGGCGACGACGAGGATCGAGTGTCTTTGGTCCTGGCGTTTCCGAAGGCGGACGGCACTGGGGTGGTGGCGTACGACATCGGCTTGTATCCGGGCAAACCGGGCGAGGTGGGCGGAGCGGTAAAGGTGAACGGAAGGCGCGACGCAGCAGGAGCCAAGCTCGTCGAGGCACCGGTGGATGGGGGCGTGACGTTCGAAGCGGTGGTCCCTTGGGCAGTTTTCCCCGAAGCCAAGGTTCTTCGGGTGGGGCTCCGAGGAGTGGCGCGAGCCTATGGCGCCCGCACGGTGCTCGCCAGCGGACCTGGAGACATGTCGACCCCTGCGTTGCTTGCACCGATGCCGTGCGAACCGGAGCTTGCGATGATCGAGCAACTCTTGACGCCACGACGGCTCTCGTTCGACGCCCCACGGTTCGAGGTGATCGCGGATGTCAACGGGGATGGTGTCCGCGAGCGTGTGGCGGTGTTTGGTTCATTTCTCACGGTCGTGGGAAGCGGGTATCTCAAAGGGCGAACATTTTTCTACCGGGATCTCGGCGGCGAGGTGCTGCGTGTGGAGGCACGGGACATCACGTCCGACGGCAAACACGAGCTGATCGTGACGCGCAGGCGGACTCAGGGGAATGTCGCCCGCGAGGATCTCGAGGTCTACGGGGCTCAAGGCGACAGCGAGCTCGATCGCATCTTTGCCCACGAGGTTTCGATCCGTTCCGGGAGCCGCAAGGTGTCGAACGCCATCGAGTTGTCGCCAGGTTCCATCGAGGTGTCGGTGGAGCCGGCGGTGGGGTGGGACGCCGCGAGCTTTCGGGAGCCGGTGGCTACGGACGTGGAGCCTGTGTTGGTGTCATGGGGGGCGGTGTCTCAGCAGGTGTACCGGTTCGATGGCGCACGGTTCGCCAAGCGTCCTTGACACTCGCCCAACCCTCCCCCCGTAGCCGCCCCGCTAGGGTTGGGTGAGGTCTGGCCTGGGGGGTGAGGTAGCGGAGTTTCTTAGTTCCCGGTCCAGGAGTCTGCGGCCATGACTCCGTTGATCTTGTCTTCGATGTCGATGCGGTCGAAGGTAAACGCGACCTCTTCGAGCTCCATGGTGTCTTTCGCCGAGGTGTGCTTTGCGCTCCCCTCGCCGCCGCCCGAGCCGCCGCCGGTCATCTGACGGAGCGTGCAGACCGTTGCGTTGGTCAACGTGACCATGAAGTACACCTGCTCTTCACCCTTGGCGCTCGTCTTGAGGAACTCGAAGGTGACCTTTTTCAAAACCTCGTTGGTCACGAGAGCCTGGAAAATCTGCGGCGACGCCGCGTCCCACTCCTTGACGATGGTGACCGGCTCGTGCTGTCGCTTGCCGGATTGTTGGCCCGAGGCGACGTCGCGGGGCGACTGGACCCCATAACGGTAAGAGATGCAGGCGTTCTTCTCTGCCCAAGCTTTTCGAGGACTGGTCCCCTTGAACTTGCCCTGCTTCTCGCCTTCGACCTGCATGTAGAGCTCGTATGCCATGACGGTTTCTCCTTAGTTTGTGGCCCTGACGCGAAAGAGTGTGGGCCCAAACGGCTGACACGTAACTTCTTAGTCCTCCCCCACGTCATCGATGCCCATGGTGCCTGTCTTCTCCGCCTCGAACAACGGATTGTTTTCGATCGGTCTCTTTTGGTCGTGTCTATGAAAGCTCTACAGCCTCAAGCCGAGCGTCTTCTTAGGGACGTTGCGGCGCCGCTCGTATTGGGAGGCCCGTTAAAAACCGGCCCGCGGATCGGAATGGAAACGGCACTGGCCCTGGGAGCCGAACGCGTCGCGGGAGATCCGGACCTCTTGTCCCGGTTGGGACTCGCGCGGATTCGTGTCTTGCGCCGTCTGTTGCCCGTGGACCGCGCCGGCGACCTGGGCGAGCACGACTGGGCCCTTCTGGCGGTGCTTCACGACCTGCTCTACGCAACGCACCCCCGAGTGGGCCATCGCAAGGCGTCGCAGGTTTTCGACGAGGCGCTGGAGGCTCTTAAACGCATCCCGGCCCCCTTCACCGTAGCGGAGGCACTTGACCGTCATGGATGGTTCTCCCGGGTGCTCGAGATCACCCGGAGCGACACCCACGTGGCTTGGTGGATAGGCTCACGCACCTTTGCAGGGCTCGAGCCCCCAGCACGACTCTTGGCGTGGCGCAAGGTTCGACGGGTCGAAGTCGAGAAGCGGCAGGTATCGGTGTTCGCGCTTGCCGACAGCTCGGGGGGCGACAGGCCGGCGGCATTCTTTAAGGCTCTCGGGGAGTGGCTTGCGAAGACGCCCTTGACCGATCTGGCTACGGCGGGACGCAAAGGGCCCGAGCTCGTTTGGACCGCTCCGTCCATCGGACTGCTCGCGACCCGCTGCGGGCGTCCCCTGGCACGCCGAGCGCTTTCCTTGGGCGACCCGACGTTGGTAGATCGAGCGCTTGGACGGGCCACGCGAGCGCTTGTTGGCACGGGGAGTAGCGGGCTTGGGTTGGTCCTGCGGGTGCTCGCAGACCGCCATCTTCACCGGGCGTTGGAGCGACGGGCCGACGCAGCGCCGGACGACGACGCGTTGTTTGCCCGACAGGTTGGGGCTTGGGCGGCGGTTCAACTCCTCGAGCAGGAAGCCGAAGTTGCCATCGATCCGCGCGTGCTACGGGCCGAAGTCGAGGACTCCGTATGGGCAAAGCTCGACGGGGTCATAGGCCCTCTACATGGTCGCTAGGTAAACCTACACTGAGAACCGAAAACGGAAACAGTGTGTCCGTCACTTAGCGTGGCATTGATTTTTTCCCGGGGTGCCCCCAACGGAGAGATGGATTTGATGGGTAGCTCTGGTGTATCTATTTCCTAGGGAGTACCATAGCGCGTCGAGCTTCCTAGCCCTCAACGTTGGTTGCCGACAGTAACGGATAATTATATCGCGACAATGAACAAAATCCAGAAAGAGCCAGAGAATGGCGGGAGCGAAGTTATGTCGACTAGGCCTTCATGGGTTCGGTGGGAGCGATGGCTCGGACCACTTCTTGTGCTTGTGGTAGTAGTTGCGTACTTTCCGGTCGTAGGGGCTGGGTTCGTGGACTTTGATGATGGCGGGTATGTGTTCAGTAACCGCACGGTCATGGCCGGGCTTACGTGGAAAGGGCTACTGTGGGCGTTTACAACGGGATTTCACTCCAACTGGCATCCAATCACTTGGTTGTCCCACATGCTTGATTGCTCCGTTTTTGGAGTAACCCCTGCGGGGCCGCATGTGATGAACGTCGCTCTGCACGCGACCGATTCCGTGTTGCTCCTCGTGTTACTTCGGAGAATAACTGGAGCCTTGTGGCCAAGCGCTTTGGTCGCAGCTTTGTTCGCTATCCATCCTGCACACGTAGAGTCGGTAGCGTGGATCTCGGAGAGAAAAGATGTCTTGAGCACATTGTTCTGGCTGCTCACGACTCTTGTGTACGCACAGTGGACTCAAGAGCGCAGGCCGATACAGTGGCTGGCAGTGATCTGGCTATTCGCCATGGGCTTACTTACCAAGCCGACGCTGGTCACGTTGCCCGTTACGCTGTTGCTGCTCGATGTGTGGCCTCTTGAGCGCATAACCTGGCGCAATCTACTTCGACCTCAGAAAGCCGTCAAGCTTGTGGTGGAGAAGATGCCACTGTTCGTTATGTCGGCCTTTTCGTGCGCAATTACGGTGTTTGTGCAGCGGACTGCGATGCCTGGCGCGGGCATGTTTTCTCTAACTTCGCGACTGCAGAACGTCATTATATCCTATCCTAGGTATCTAGGGAAGTTGATGTGGCCGGCTAATCTCTGTGTTCTATATCCTCTTCACCAGTGGTGGCCCCTATGGCAATTAGTTGGGGCATTCGTGGTTGTTGGCTTGATCACGTTTTTTGCCGTTCGCGAGGCAGGTAGGAGACCGTGGCTGCTGTTCGGCTGGCTATTTTTCATAATCACGCTGCTGCCCATGATCGGTTTGATTCAGGTTGGGCGACAATCGCATGCAGATCGCTATATCTATGTGCCTTCTATAGGTGTTTTTATTGTTCTTGCCTGGGGCGCTCGAGAGATAGTGCAGGGTGGTCGTGCTCCACGGGCACTGATGCTGGGGAGCTGCGCGGTGGCTTCTGTGCTTCTCGCGCTAAAGACTCAGGCACAGGCATCCGTGTGGTGCAGTGAAGAAGCACTTTTCCGTCAAGCAGCCGAAAGCAGTCCGTGGTATCCATTCGCACACAAGCAACTTGCTGCCGTCTATTTGCGGCAAGGCCGCGATGCGGAGGCCGAAGTTGAGTTCAGGACGACACTGAGGTCGGATCCGCGCGATTCGAACGCACTCAGTGGATTGGTACTGGTCTTGGCCCGCATGGGGCGAACAGAAGAAGCGGGGGCTGCTTACCGTGAATCAATCAAAACAAAGTCTGATGTAGCCGAATTTCACGGCAATCTCGGTGTAGCACTAGCGCTGATGGGACGACACGAAGAAGCAATAACAGAGCTTCGGGAGGCGCTGCGCCTTGACCCTGCCAACAGCAAAACGCACCACAATCTGGCGAACTCATATGCTAAGACTGGGCGTATTATCGAAGCGATAACGATTTGGAAGCGAATAGAAGTGACTGCGCGTCAGGCGGGTATGGTGGATATTGCAGAGGAGGTTAGTGCTATCCGAGCGTCTTATGAATTGCGGGGCAAGCCCCCTCGATAGCAGTAGCGCTGCAGTTGTATGACGGTGCAGGCCGAAAGTTGAAAGTTATGGGGTGACAGCTCATGTTGGACGGCAACAAAATTTGCGTGGTCATGCCCGCGTATAACGCTGAAGCGACGCTTGAACAAACTGTTAACGATGTACCTCGATCCATTGTTGACGACTTGATTCTCGTAGATGACAAGTCTCGTGATGGCACAGTAGCGGTTGCAAAAAAACTGGGGATTCACGCATTGGTGCACCCCCAAAATCGGGGGTACGGGGGCAATCAGAAGACGTGCTACACCGTGGCGCTTCGTCGCGGAGCGGACATTGTGGTGATGTTGCATCCGGACTACCAATATCCGCCCAAGCTCATTCCAGCTCTCGCGTCTTGTATCTCCAGCGGCCTCTACGATGCGGCGCTGGGGTCCCGAATTCTTGGCGGACGGGCAATCGAAGGCGGAATGCCGTTGCACAAGTATGTAGCCAATCGAACACTTACAGCAATTGAAAACATGCTATTGGACGCCAAGCTGTCCGAGTATCACACAGGATACCGAGCTTTCTCACGCCGGTTATTAACGACCCTGCCTCTCGAGGAAAATAGTGATGGTTTCGTTTTCGACAATCAGATGCTGGTACAAATCATACACTTTGGACTTCGTATCGCCGAGGTCACCTGTCCAACGCGTTATGCAGCGGATTCGTCCTCAATCGGTCTCATACGCAGTGTAGAATACGGTTTTGGTGTTCTCAATGCCGCATTTCTATTTCGACTGGCCAAGTGGGGAGGTCCAACTCCTGACTTCCTCTTAGCGAACGGAAGGAAGCTCTCCGTATGATGCGATCTGCAGTCGATGGGGCAGTTCCTGTGCGGTGCAGTGTATGCGATGGCACGCTCACGATGCGCTTCCGCGACGCACTCGACCCAGAGTCGAAGCAGAAATTTGATATTCTTGCATGTACGGTGTGCGGGCTCGGTCACACGTCGCCAGTCCCAGCGGACATCTCTGCGTATTACTCGTCGTCCTATCATGGCAGTCGCCACAGCGTGACCGCCCAATACTGCGCCATGCGGCGTGCGCGGCTGGTTTTTCGGTCCGGGTGCCGTGTTGGTCGGGTGTTGGACATCGGTTGCGGAGATTGCGCGTTTCTGGGGGAATTACGCCGCAGAGGATTCGACCCAGTTGGAATCGAGCTGGGGACCAATGTAGCTGCACTTCATGCAAAATTTTGTGTTCGAGAACGCCTGGATGAGATCGCCCATCTCAGCCCATTCGCTGCCGTGACTCTTTGGCACAGTCTCGAGCACTTTGGGGACCCTCGGCAGGTGCTTCTGCAGGCACGAGCACTGATGCAGGCCGATGGCGTACTGGCGATAGCAGTGCCCAATGCGGACGGTTGGCAAGCTAGAGTATACGGACCACGATGGTTCCATCTGGATGTTCCGAGGCACCTGCATCACTTTTGTGTCCCTGCCCTCGTTCGTCTGATTGGGGATACAGGATTTGTGATCGAGCGTCTCTACCATGTGGAGTTTGAGTACGACCTCTTCGGTTGGATTCAAAGTGCCATCGATTGTGTTGTTCCTGAATCACGTGTATTGTTTCACAAACTCACCGGAAAGCCCAGCGGAAACCAATGGGTGGCCACAAGCTTTGGCTTGCTTGCTGTCATGGCGCCTATCGGGGTGGCCGCAACGGTGGGAGGGGCTTGGGCTGGAAGCGGAGGGACGATTATTGCGATTGCTCGGTCACGAGTGTAAGGGACCCTAGGAAAATAAATGAGCAACGGATGAGACTCTGATGACCCGGGTTCAGTACGAGTGGAGTGATGAATTTGATGGGATAGCTCTGGTGTATTTATTTCCTAGGGAGTACCTTATGAAAGAGGACGAGGTCTTCGCTTACCTGGCGCCGTGGATGGGGACGTTTACCGCCGCTGTGATCGTG
>CAITRH010000115.1 GCA_903894755.1 uncultured delta proteobacterium | reverse complement strand
TAAGGTTCCTTGCTGCAGGAGGCCTCCCGCCCGCTCCGCGAACCAGTTCGAGCGCCAACTGTGGGCGATGGCGAAACGCAGTCACTAGACCTTCATGGGTTGCTGAGGGCATGACCTCCCCAAATGCAGCGCTCGTGCCGAAAGGAAATGCGTCGATTTTCGATGCGACCTTGTGTCCCTAGGTGGCCAGAACAGATTCTCCCTGTCCGCGGCCACCTTCGGACCCACGCCAGCGCAATCATCAGCCCCGCAAGCAGCGCCTTGTACGACATCCCCGCCGGGCCCGCCGTGACGCTGCACATGGACCCGCTCTTGTTCGCCACGACAACCACCGCGGTCAGCGACACGCACTTGCCATCCGACGTGCAGGCCATCCCCGCAACGCAATCGGCCTTGCATCCACCACAAACGGCGGTGCAATCCGCAGCCGCGGCGCCCCGCCCTCATCGAGGAACTCCAACACATTGCTCACCAGGCGCAGTCCCGCTACACGCGAGACCTCCACATCGTACCCAGCTCCTCGCGCGCGGGACGCGTCTCGAATACCACGTAGTCCTCGGTCCCCTCGGCGTTCGGACGGTGCAGGACATCGCTCCCCGCCAGTCCATTGTTGTACAGCGCAATCCCGTCCGCGACTGCGAGCACCGTGTCATCGGCCTTGCAGGTGGAACTTCACGGACACATGCGAGCTGTCGCACCTGGCGACGTCGAGGTGGTTTTTGGGGGGCTCTAACAGAGCGCGTCCATCTCCTCGGCAGTGAGTCCGAGGAGCAGCGACGTTTGTACGCGCGAATGCCCCGTGGCCAGAAGGTTGCGCACAGCTTCCCTCGTCGCTTCCTTCCGTCCCTCGTCGCGTCCCTCCTTTCGTCCCTCGTCGCGCCCCTCCTTTCGTCCCTCGTCGCGCCCCTCCTTTCGTCCCTCGTCGCGCCCCTCGTCGCGCCCCTCGGCACGCGCCTGCGCGATGATGCGTCGGTAAAACGGGCTCTGAAATTCGTAGTGCGTCTCCATCCTTGCCTCCAATTTCTTCCGCAGCTCGTAATTAGCCTGGACCGCCGCCCACGCAACGTCCTCGTAAATCGGCACCACGTTGCCTTCCGCGTCATCGACCGCCTGCGCGAACGCGTCGAGCAGTGCCTCCGCCTGCGTCTTCCGACCGTGTGCCACCAACGCAAGCAGCACCATCTCCACGCTGGTGTTCGCGTAATCGGCTGCATCCAACGGAAGTTCCTCGGGACCGATCACCCAAGGCACCAGAATCCACCCTGGATGTCCCAGCGCGATCTTGCCACGTGCCCATGCGGCCACATTTGCATTGGGCGCAATGACCAACAGAAAAACCTTGGCATGGAGACGTCCCGCTAGATTCGCCAGGAACTCGGGCCAGCGGTAAAACTTGTCCTCGTCCACGTCTAGCTGAACTTCCACCACCATCGCACATGGGCGGTCTTTCCGATCGCTGTAACGCAGCACAACGTCGGCCCGACGTTCCGTGGGATCCACGCTTCCAAGGTCGGCCTCCATCACCGTGAGGTTCCTGGCTGCAGGAGGCCTCCCGCCCGCTCCGCGAACCAGTTCGAGCGCCAACTGTGGGCGATGGCGAAACGCAGTCACTAGACCTTCATGGGTTGCTGAGGGCATGACCTCCCCAAGTGCAGCGCTCGTGCCGAAAGGAAATGCGTCGATTTCCGATGCGACCTTGCGTCCCAGGGGTGGCCAGGACAGATTCTCCCTGTCCCCGGCCACCTTCGGACCCACGCCATCGCAATCATCAGCCCCGCAAGCAGTGCCTTGTACGACACCCCCGCCGGGCCCGCCGTGACGCTGCACATGGACCCGCTCTTGTTCGCCACGGCAACCACCGCGGTCAGCGACACGCACTTGCCATCCGACGTGCAAGCCATTTGAGCAACGCAATCGGCCCTCGAAGTGCACGAACCAAGGCACACGTTGGTTGCGTTGCACTTGTACGGCGTGCAGTCCGTGGGGGGCGCCTCCTTCGATACGAGCGTATGGTCCCCGTCGCACAACACGCCCGATGGGACACAGTCACGCTTGGCTACGTCGCACTTGAACTGCGTGCCGCAGTCCGAGTCCACGTCGCACGAGGTCCTGCAGCCGGTGGGACCGCAGGAGAACTTGACGCAAGCCGATCCCACAGGGGTTCCGCAGGCGCCTCTTCCATCGCAGTACGACTTGTACTCGGTCTCCAGCGCGCAGGTGGCAGCCCCGCAGCTCTTGACCTCGTTGGGATACTCGCACTGTGCCGTGGCGATCCCATCGCAGGCGCCTCCGCACTCGCCCCCCGCGTTCGTGCATGCGACCCGGGAGCCCCTTGGTTGCCCTATCACGGAGCGGCACGTGCCTGCGATGCCACCGTCGGTCGACGCTCCGTTGCACGCCTCGCATTGTCCCTGGCAGGCGGTCTCGCAGCAGACGCTGTCTACACAGAATCCCGTTGCGCACTCCTTGCCGTCGCCGCACGACGCACCGTTGTTCAACTTCGACACGCAGGTGCGGGCGGACGAACAGGTGGCGCTCACGATGCAGTCGGCGTCGGCTCCGCAGCTGGCGGCGCATGCGGTCCCTTGGCAACGGTATTGGCCGCAGTCGTCGCTGCTGTTGCCGACGCACTTGCCCCACCCGTCGCAGGCGATGCCCGACTGGACCGAGTGGTTGCCAAACGCGTTGTCTGCGCACAACGTGGTTCCACATGCGGAGCCCTTTGCGTAGAGCTGGCAGGCACCAGCGCCATCGCAGGAGCCGTTTTTCCCGCACGTGACCGCGGGGTCGGCGGGGCACTCGTTGTCCGGGTCGGTCCCAGCGACAATGGGGCCACAGACGCCGTCCCTTCCGGAGCCCTTCGTTGCATTGGAGCAGGCCTGGCAGGTCTCCGTGCAGGACGAGTTGCAGCAGGTGCGGTCGACGCAGAAGCCACTTGCGCAGTCGGCCGACGCCGAGCAGGTGTCCCCCAGGGTTCCCCTCGGCACACACGTCCCGGCCTTGCAGAACGCGTTGTCAATGCAGCTCGTGGACGTCGAACACGAGGTCGCACACACTGGACCTCCGCAGCGGAACGTGCCGCAGTCGGCGCTGCTGTTGGGGAGACACGCGCCCCAGCCATCGCACGCGATCCCGGTGACTATCGACAGATTTGCGAGCGCGTTGTCGGTGCAGTACGTGGCTCCACATGCGCTCCCTTTGGCGTAGAGCTGGCAAGCACCATTGCCGTCGCACATTCCGTTGCGTCCGCAGGATACCGACGCGTCGGTCGCGCACTCGTCGTCGGGGTCGGTCCCCGCAACGATGGGGCCGCAGATGCCATCGCCGCCGACTCCCTTTTTGGCTTGCGAGCAGGCCTGGCAGGTCCCCGTACAGATCGAGCTACAGCATACCCCGTCGGCGCAGAACCCGCTGGCGCAGTCGGCCCCGGAGACGCACGTATCCGCGAGGCTCCCCTTGAGCATGCACGTGCTGTTCAGACAGTGGGCGGTGTCGATGCAATCAAAGGAGCTGGTGCAGTTGGTCGCGCAGGTGCTCCCCGAACATCGAAGGAGACCGCAGTCCTCGGCGCCGTTGTCCGCGCAGGTGCCGAAGCCGTTGCACGACTTGCCGTTGCGTTTGCTGTGAGCGCCGTTTGCTCCATCGGTGCAGGTCGTGGCGCCGCACACGGTCCCAAGGGGATAGAGGCGGCAGCGTCCAGCTCCGTTGCAGACTCCATCTTGCTTGCAGGTCAAGGTGCCGTCGTCGGTGCATTCGTTGTCGGGGTCTGCGCCTTCTGCGACAAGGCCGCATTCCCCGTCGGCCCCGGCCCCCTTTTTGACGGAGGTGCACGCCACGCAGGTCCCGCTGCAGGCGCTGTCGCAGCAAACGCCGTCGACGCAGACTCCGGTTTTGCACTGCGACGCTGAGGTGCAGGAGGCGCCGTTGGACTGATCGGCGACGCAATGTCCGGCGACGTTGCAGAAGGCGTCCGAGGCGCACTCGCCGTCACTGGCGCAGGAGGTTGCGCAGGTATTGCTGGCGCATGCGTAGGTGACGCAGGACAGGGCCGCGGAGGAACGGCACACACCGAGTCCATCGCAAGCAAAGGCGGTTTGCGTGCCTTGGGAGCAGGTATTGGGGGAGCAGCCGGTCCCCTGGGCGTAAAGGGAGCAGGAGCCGGAGCCGTCGCACACGCCGCTGGTCCCGCAGGAGGTTGCCCCTTGGTTGGTGCAGCGGCTCTTCGGATTGGTCCCGGCGTTGACGGTACCGCAGGTTCCGTCGCTGCCGCCGCCTTTGAGAGTGCCGGTGCAAGCTTCGCAGGGGCCAAGGCACGGGGCATCGCAGCAGACGCCGTTGGCGCAGTTGCCCGTGGTGCACTCGGAGGGGGAGGCGCATAGGGTGCCGAGTCCCTGGGCGTTATGGCAGGTGCCGGTGCTGCAGTAGGCTGTGGCGGTGCACTGGGTGTTGGTGGTGCACGACGTGCCGCAGACGTTCCCGAAGCAGGCGTAAGGGGCGCATTGGAGGGGAGTCGAGGGTTGGCATGTGCCGGATCCGTTGCAGGCGTAGCGGCTTTGGACGTCGGAGGCGCAGGAGGTGGAGCCGCAGGTGGTTCCAGAGGGGGCGTTGATGGTGCAGGCGCCCGTGCCGTTGCAGGTGCCGTCGGCACCGCAGGGAGGAGACGATGGGCAGGTTCCTTGGCGTGCGGGGGGAGTGGTTTCGTACTTGACAGGGCCGCATGTGCCGTCGTTGGTGGCGGACTGTTTGAGCGCGGCGGTGCAGGCGAAACAGAGGGTGTCGCAGGCCGTGTCGCAGCAGACGCCGTCGACGCAGTGGTTCGTGGTGCAGGCGCGGCAGTTGGATTGGAGGCAATCGGCGGAAGCGGCGAGGTTGCAGGCGGATCCTTGGGTCTTTCGATGTTGGCAGGTGGCGTTGGCAGCGCAGTAGCCGGAGGTGCTGCAGTTGGCGTCGGAGGCGCAGGGGGCACCTGCGGTGGGACACGTGGAGTTGGTGCCGTTGCAGAGGTAATCGCCGCAGGTGGGGTTGCCGACGTAGGTAGCGGAGGCGATGGTGCAGGTGCCGTTGGCGGTGGCGCCGAGGGATGTTGTGCAGACGTCGCAGGCACCGGCGCATGCGGTGTTGCAGCAGACGCCATCGGAGGCGAAGCCGCTGGCGCAGAGGGTGGGGTCGGTGGAGGACTGGCCGTTCTTGAGTTTGCAGGCGCTGCTTGCGTTGCAAGTCATGGTGCCGGTGCAGGTGTCGGGGTCGTCGGCGTTGACGATTGAGGTGCACGCGCCGGTGCCACCGGTACACCCTAGACAGGGGCCAGAGCACGAGCCGAAACAGCAGATTCCGTTGTTGCAGACTCTTGAAGCACAGTCGTCCGCAAGCCCACAGGTCTCACCGTCGAGGCGGGCGAGACCGAAGATTTCGGCACTCGAGAGATAATTCACACCATTGTAGCCACCTGTCACCAGAACCTTGCCATTTACCAGTCTCTCCCCGCGATGCAGTCTGCGCCCAGCGGAGAGAGAGACCGTCGTGGAAAAAGCATTCGAGAGGGGGTCGAAGAGCTCCGATGACGCAAGAGCGAGCCCGCCCGATACCAGCACGGTTCCGGTCGTCAGTAGTGTTGCTGCGTGGTACCATCGTCCGTTACTAGTCTTCCCGCCTGTAACGAAAGTGCCACTGGTCGGATCATAGGTCTCGGCGACGATTGGAATATTGCTTCCCCCTATGACGACGACCTGGCCAGAGGCAAGTACCGTAGCCGTGTGGTCAGCGCGAGCGACTGCGAGCGCACCCGTCGGCGTGAACAAACCGACTGCGGGGTTGTAGATCTGCGCCGTGGTGGGATATGTCCAAGTAGTCGAGGTATAGCAGCCTCCGCCAACAATCAGCACATTCCCAGAAAGGAGGAGAGCCGCCGCATGCTTGTGCAGTGGCGTCAGCATCGATCCCGTACTGGTAAACGTTAACGTGGCTTCGTCCCACAGCTCGGCAGTAGCTGTCGACTTGACAACTTGCACATCGCCTCCTCCCGCAATCAGGACCTTCCCCGAGGGCAGACGTGTCGCGGAGTGCTGGAATCGGACAGTGGCCATGATTCCCGCGGCGCTGAAACTGCCCACAGTAGGGTCGTACAATTCAGCCGTCGTGGCACTGCCTCCGCCAACAATCAGGACCTTTCCCGAGCCAACCAGTGTTGCGGTGTGATTGACACGTGGGTTCGCCGTGGCGCCGGTGGCACCAAAGGTCCCAGTGGTCGGATCGTATAGTTCCGCCTTACCTTGTCCAGTGCCATAGCCCCCCGTTAGTAGTACTCGGCCAGACCCGAGGAGAGTCGACGTGTGGGCGGCTCGAGTGGCTGTCATCGACCCCGTAGCCGTCCAACTAGGATCCACCACCACCGGATACACAACCCCGCTCCACACCACCCGCACCCGACAACTGGACGCCCCCGCCTCCACCACCGCACGCCCCCAAGGCCCCGCGGGATTCCGATCCACCGCACACCCCTCCACCAACAACTTCGCCTCCGTCCGCCCCCCCGTTGCATCCACCACAAACGGCGCTGCAATCCGCAGCCGCGGCGCCCCTCCCTCATCGAGGAACTCCAACACATGGCTCACCAACCGCAGTCCCGCTACACGCGAGACATCCACATCGTACACCAGCTCCTCGCGCGCGGGACGCGTCTCGAAGACCACGTAGTCCTCGGTCCCC
>CAITRH010000114.1 GCA_903894755.1 uncultured delta proteobacterium | reverse complement strand
GCCGCTGTTCCGAGCCCCCCTCGCTCGAAGACAATCTTGCTTGCCCGAATGGGCAAGCAGAATGTCGAGGGAGAGGGGGGTTGGGGGGTGAGGTCTTGGTTTAGGAAGAGCGAGCGAGGCTCTAGCCGAGGGCGCATCGAAAGGATGCGAAGTTTGGCCACGACTCGGGACCAATGGTAGCGAGGGCAATTCGCTCCAAGTCGGGAGCGTCACCGAGGCGAGCGATGGAACCAGTTTTTGCGTCAGAGCATGCGGTCACTCGGACGGCGTTCGAGCGCGACACGGGAACACGAGTTGCGAAGCCTCGAAGGGCAGCGCCGTCCGATGCGGTTCGCCCGACGCGAGCCGAGATCAACCTTCAAGCGCTCCGTCACAACCTTGCGGTGGTTCAGCGGCTTGCGGCCGGAGCGCGCGTGTGGGCGGTTCTCAAAGCCGACGGTTACGGACATGGCGCACCGGCTGTCGCGCGCACGCTCGAACGCGCCGGGGCCCATGGGTTCTGTGTCGCCCTGCTCGAAGAAGGGATCGAGCTGCGCGAGGCGGGAATTCGCGTCCCCATATTGGTGATGGGTGGCTACTACGGTGCGGCGTACGAAGAGCTCCTGGTGAGGGGCCTGACGCCGGTCATCTACGATCGGACTCAGGTCGAACGCTTTGCCAGGCTGGCGCGGGCGGGACGAATCGACGCGCCTGTTCGCGTGCATCTCAAAGTCGACACCGGCATGGCCCGTCTTGGCGTGACCCTCGACGAGTTGCGAAGCTTCGGGACCATCCTCGAGCGCTTTCCGGAGGTCCGCATCGAGGGGCTGATGACCCACTTCGCGTCGGCCGACGACGCGACGACGGAGGCGATGGACGAGCAGCTTCGGCTGTTCGAGGAGGCGTCCGCCGAGCTAAGGCGGATCGGGGTACATCCCACGCTTCGCCACGCGGCCAACAGCGCGGCGCTGCTTCGAGGCTGGGCGCGTTTCGACGCGGTCCGTCCCGGGCTCGCGCTGTTTGGCATCGCGCCCCGGCTAGGCGAACTTGGCGAGCTGGGCGAGCTGGGCGAGCTGCCCGAACCGGAGTCCTTGCGGCAGGTGATGCGGGTTCGCACCGAGGTGATCGCGCTTCGGGATGTCGCTCCGGGGAATCCCGTGGGCTACAGCGGCCTATGGAAAGCCACGCGTCCGTCTCGGATTGCAACGGTGCCTATCGGGTATGCGGACGGGGTTCCGAGAGCGCTTTCGAACCGTGGGCACATGTTGGTGCATGGACGGCGGGTTCCGATCGTGGGGGCCATCTCGATGGACATGGCGATGCTCGACGTGACCGAGTTGGCGCAGGTGGCGCTACGCGACGAAGTGGTGGTGCTCGGGAGCCAAGAAGGGGGCAACGAGTTGATCAGCGCGTCGGAGATCGCCGACCACTGCGGGACCATTCCGTGGGAGGTGCTCACGTCGGTCTCGCGGAGGGTGCCGCGTTTTTACCGGGAGCCGTGATCGATCGCGTTACTTTTTTTCGCCCTGCAGCACCATCATGTGGAACTTCGCGAACTCCGTTTGGCCCAACGTGAACAGCACCTCGGTCAGCAGGCGATAGGGGGTCTGCGAGTCGGCGATCACGATGGCCTCGCTGTACGAGTCCGGCTTGCCGAGCGCCTGACGGATACGCTTGTCTGTGCTTCGCCAATCCTGCAGGGCGGCTCCGAGAGGCACGACGTAGTAGTCGTTGCGCGTGCCGCGTTTCCAGCGCGCCTCGATCCCGTAGTCTTTTGCATCCGGCGGAATCGGGCAGACCGCTCGATCGCCCACGATGATGTTCGACTTGGAGATCATCACGACCAGCCCCTCGGGCTCGGCGTCCGGCTCGGTGGTCAGAATGCTCTTGGGAAGCTCCAGGTCGGTCGACTGCGGAATGGTGGCCGTCGACGTACTCAGGCTTTTTAAGAGGAACACCAAAATGATGGTCATCATGTCCATCATGGCGGTGATGTTGAGGTAGTTCGTTTCGGGTTCGAGGGCCTTGCGTTTTAGCTCGGCTCGGAGCTCGCGCTTGTAGGTCGCCATGCTGGCGGGTTTCTGCCGCGGCGACGCGCCTTGCGCTGGAGGAGCTTGGTTCACTTGGCAACTCCGAAGTTGACCTCGGGAAAGAGCTCTTCGCCGGTCTTCGATTTGCGGAGCGCGTCGATGGTGCTGACGACCACTTGGTACGGGATGTCCTTGTTGGCCGAGAGCGTCACCTGTCTTTCATTTTGAAAGTCGGCCGCCAGGTTCTTCAGCTTCTTCACGCAGTCGGTGAGCTCGCTGTAATTGTGCACGCCGTTTTCTCCGAGGCCCACGGCGAGGCCGGAGCCCTCCCCGCTGCATCCCGGTGCGATGCGACGCCCGACGGCCGACACTAAGAACCCGTCCTTCAACACGACGACATTGAGCGAGAGCGTGGCGACGGTAGGAGCGCTCCGTCCCGAGCCCCCCATGCGAGGGGGGGACGTATCGATCATGGCGGTGAAGGTGACCGTGACCGTGGCGAGCACGAACATCAGGACGTTGGTGATGATGTCGAGGAACGGCACGACATTGAGCTCACCCCCTTCCTCGTCTGGGGAGAGCTCCTTGGGCTCGGAGAGCCGCCGGACCTTAGCGCGTTGGGAGGCGCTCAGTTTTTCAGCCATGGCGCCCCGTCAGTAGCTGCCAGGACGCGCTTGGATGGTGAGGAGATTGAACACGCGCTCCTGGATCGAGTCGAGGTCGTGCTGAATGTTCTTGGAGCGCTGATGGAGCACCAGGTGAGCGAGCATGCAGGTGACGGCGATGCCGAGACCGAACGCGGTGTTGTACATGGCCTCGGAGATACCGCTTGCGAGTTTTTGCTGGCGCACGGCGGCGCTGATGCGCGGATCGGAGACGGCGTTGAAGGTGTTGATGAGGCCCCAGACGGTGCCGAGAAGACCGATGAGGGTGGCGATGTTGGCGAGCGACCAGAGCGAGCCGATACGTTTTTCTACGGCGGGTTTGAGCTCGGAGATTTTCTCGCTCATGGCCGCGTCGATCTCGTCGGGTCCCTTGTTTGCGTGGGTGAGACCGGCCTTGACGAGCTGCAAGGTCGGATAGTCGCCCGCGTCGCACAGCTTGATGGCGCGGTCGATGTTGCCGGCCACCACGAGCTTCTTGATCTGCGCCAGGAACTCGTTCGAGTTGACGCTGTACTTCGCGAGCTGGAACGCCACGCGCTCGACGATCATGGCGATGACCACGGCGCTGACGACCAAATTGATCGACAGGAAAGCTGGGTGCTCTTTGAACGACTCCATCAATCCGTGGCTTCCGACGCCACCCGGCTGCTCCCCAGCGAGAAGAAAAACGAACATTCCGCGCCACTCCTTTCGACCGCAAAGACGATCGAAAAAAAAGATAGCGCCTCGCGATCGGCGAAGTCAACGAGCCGGTCGTGTCGACCGCTACCGAGGATGCTTGCGTTCGACAGAGACGTTCAGATACCTTCCCACCACGCCAACGAGTCCATGGTGGATGGGCATAGGCGCGGGCTCTCGACACAAGCAGACGTGCCCACGGAAACGCGCTTTGGCGCTCGAATGGAGGAGGACGGTTCGATGGCTGCTGTATGGAAGCATTTCAAAGAGGGCGGTTGGGGGATGTACTTCATCCTCGGGTGGTCGATCATCACCATCGGCATCATCGTCGAGCGGGCGCTCTACCTGTTCGGCGCGTCCATCAACAAGGACGTGTTCCTAGCGACGATGCAAAAGTGCATTCTCGCGGGGGACGTCGCCAAGGCGGTCAAGATGTGCTCGGCCGCCAATGCACCCCTTGCTCGTATTGTCCAGGCCGGTCTGGTCAAGGTAAACCGCCCCGACGAAGAGGTGCAGTCGGCGATGGACGAAGCGGCGCTGCGCGAGGTCCCCAAGATCTCCAAACGCACCGGCTACCTGGCGCTTCTCGCCAACCTGTCGATGCTCACCGGACTCTTGGGCACGGTCTCGGGGCTCATCACGAGCTTCGGCGCTGTCTCCGGCGAGGGCGTCGACCCGAGCCAGAAAGCGCGCATCTTGGCAGAGGGGATCTCCGAGGCCATGAACTGCACAGCCTTCGGCCTCATCGTCGCCATCATCGCCCTCATCTGGTTTGCCATCCTCAACGGCAAGACGCAGGGGCTCGAGGACGACATCAACGAGGCCAGTGTTCAGATCCTCAACCTCGTGATCCACAACCGGCAGAAGGTCAACCTCACCGGGATCCCCACCTAAGAGACCACAGCGCTTCGATCGCGGGCGACGTCAGGCAACGGGCCGAAGCGTCGCTCCGCGCCAACCCAAAGAGGAACTAGGCGACCATGGGCGGCATCGATGTAGGTACTGGTGGCGGAAAACGCCGCACCCTCGACTCAGAAATCAACATGATCCCCATGATCGACCTGCTCATGGTGACCATCTCGTTCCTCCTCATCACGGCGGTCTGGACCCACATGGCGCGTGTCAACGCCAGTGCCCAGGTCCCAGGCAAAGAGGACCCAACCGTCACCCCTCCGCCCCCTAAAAAGCAGCTCCATGTCGAGATGCGTACCTCCGATAAGTTCGTCCTCCTCTGGAAAACTGGCAACACCACCATCAACTCGGTCGATGTCCCCCGACAGGACGTCATCGTGAAGGTCGGCACCACCGACGTCGTCCGGTTCCCAGACCTCGCCGACCGCATCGAAGCCGAGTGGAAGACCAACGGTGAACACCAGCTCGCCGAGGACAAAGACTTCGATACGGCGGTCCTGCACACCGACAACAAAACCGAATACAAGTTCATCGTCGCGGTCATCGACGCCATCTACAAAGCCAAGCGCGACCTGACCGTCAATGGCAAGACCGAGAGGGTGACCGCCTTCAACGTCTCCTTCGCCGTCAACTGAGAGGAGCCGACCGATGGCCATCCATGAGATCTCCCACCACTCGGAGGTTCTCCGTGAACCCGGGCGACGGCTTATGCACCACGTGGGGCTCGAGTTCGTCGAGAAGAAAATCAGTGGCGGCGGCCATCGCGCAACCAACGCCGGCCTGTCGCTCACCAGCATGATCGACTTCCTCGTCGTCACCGTCGTCTTCCTTCTTATGAGCTTCAGCACCTCCGGCGAAATCCCCATCGCCAAAGGAGTCACCCTTCCGCGCGTCGAAAACGCCGAGGACATGCTCGACGCCCCCATGGTCGCCATCAACGGTAGCCAGATCCTTGTCGACGGTGTGTCCGCCGGAAACACCGGAGCGATCGAAAGCTCCGACCGACTCCAGAAGATCGATGAGCTCTTCAACATCCTGAAGGCCAAACACGACCTCTGGCTGAGTACCCACCAAGGCAAACCGTCACCTGGCGTCGTGGTCCTTCAGGTCGACCAAAACGTCAAAGCCATCGTTGTCAAGAGCGTGTTCCAAACCGCTGCTTTCGCCGGATTCCCCAACGTCAGCTTCATGGTGGACATCATCCCCCGCTCGTCGCACTGACGCGAGCGACGCAATGGCACTCCCGAAAAGAACACGCGGCCTCCCCTCCATCGCGCGCGGACGTGAAGAGCGCGGGTTCGGCCGAGGACGCTGGACCACCGAGGTCGGCATCGCCGCCATCGTGGTCCTCGTCGGCGGCACCATCGCCTACCGCACCGTCTCAAACCACGACTTGAACAGCCGCAAAGACGCGCTCTTTGCCAAACGACGCGCCGTGGAGCTCTCGGTTGGCGCCGAATGGAACCCCCTCCGAGACCGCATCGAACGCCGTATCCTCGAAGGCGCCTCGACCTACCAAGGCGACCTCGTCGATCGCCGCGCCTCCGACTGGCCGTTTCGTCGCGCCCCAGGATTCTACGTCCGCCTTCGTGTCGCTGACGCTACCGACCCAGAACGCATTCGCATTGCCGCCGCCGAGTCCAAGAGGGACGGCTTCGTCGGGTGCCTCCTGACCCACGACAACCCCGCTGCAGCTCGCGGAGACCTCGACGCAGGCGCGTTCCCCGAGCAGCCTTGGAACCTCGGACAAGCCTACGATGCCCTTCGGGTCCTCACGCCGGCGTGGGCTACGGACGTTGGGGTTGCCGCCGATTCGATGCGCCTTCGCGTCTTCGAGCAGCAATACGACAAAGCCGTTCGAAGCGAGTTTCCTCTCGCTATCTCGATGACCAAGAGCGTCCGTGTGCTCGTGATCGCCCTCGACGAAGACGTGCCCGAAGCTGGGGAGCATCCCACGGTCAAGTCGCTAGGCCTGCTGGTCCATCCCACGCGTGTCCTTCTCGTAGACCTCGCCACCGACACCGTCATGGTGCGTCTTCGCAGGACCGCTACCGCTTCGGTGGTCGTCGCCAGTGGCCGTTCCGTTGAAGACCCCGAAACACGCGACGCGATGACGCGGCAGGTTCGAAACTGCAACCTAGCGCGGCAGGTGCTTGCCGAGCTTCAGTAGGGGCCGCACGCCGCTACTCATACCGAACCGATCTTGAGAACCGCAGGTCTGCCCGAAGACCTCACCCCCATACGATCCAGAGCGTTCACCAGGTCCCCCTCCCCATCGATGGCTGACGCTGCCGCTGACGCTGACGCTGACGCTGACGCTGACGCTGACGCTGACGCTGACGCTGACGCTGACGCTGACGCTGACGCTGACGCTGACGCTGACGCTGACGCTGACGCTGACGCTGACGCTGACGCTGACGCTGACGCTGACGCT
>CAITRH010000113.1 GCA_903894755.1 uncultured delta proteobacterium | reverse complement strand
CACGCCATCTAAAATGGATAATCGCCCGATCGCCGTTCAGAAGTTGACTAATGGATGCGCTTGCGTGTCCAAAAACCTCGGATTAACGGAGCTCAGCGGGCGCGATATGGCCAATTCTGCACCCATCGACGTCTGGGCCACCTCGTGTGCACCGTGTATAAAGCTAATGCCAGCGATGCAAACGCTTTCCACCAAGTACGCCGCACGCGGGCTCGTGGTCCTCGGCGTTGCGGTCGACGATAACCCCGGGCTCGTGCAGCAGCGTCTTCGTGAGCTCGGCATCACCTACCCAAACGTTATCGACGCCGAAGGCTCGCTCCGTGGCGCACTGCGCGTGAAGGAGCTGCCCACGACGCTCGTGATCGACCGCGCCGGGATCGTCCGTCTCGTGCGTGCAGGCGGTGACGCAGGCGACATGGAAGCCATCGAGCAGGCCGCGGATGCACTCCTAGAGGAAACAAAATAGTGAGACCATCGATTTTTATCTTGACCGCGTGCCCGCTCCTTGGCCTCGTGCAATGCGGGACCCCGGCACTCACAAGCCTTGTGAAGCCGGGCACGAACCTCGAAGCCGCTTCGGGACAGTCCACCTGTCCAGTGGCCAAGGACCCCCTCAATCCGCTGATTGTCGAGTGGCCCGGCACGAGCAAGACCGAGCTCGACACCGCGAGCCAGCAGGGGATCGTCATTGTCAGCTACGTCGGTTGCATCCTGAAGGTGCTCACAGGCTGCCAAGCGCAAGGGAGCTACGAGCTCAAACGAAGCGCCCCGAACTACGACTTCTTCGACATCGAAGACGAGGCGGAGCTCGACGCGCGTCTTCCCCTCGGCGTCGCATCGCTCAAGGGCGAGCTGGCGCAGGGACGCAAAGTGTCGCTCGAGTACGTCTCCGTTGGACAGCGCGTTGCGGTGAAGCCGCCAGTCACGCTGCTGGGGACCTGCGCTGGGGCAACGCATTATGTCCGCTCGGTGACCGTGGGGGCGTACAAGCTCGAGACAAGAGCCAAGGGGCAGCTGACAGCGGGCGTCCAAGTCGGCGGTGCGACCGTAGGAGGCGCAAAGCGCGAGCAGGAAGTGCGACGTCGAGGCACGGGGGACGTGTCCAAGTGCAAGAGCGGAACCGGGAGCGCGGACGACTGCGGTGCGTTGCTGCAACTGGGGCTGGCGCCGCTGTACGCAAGTGGCGACAAGGCGACAACGGCGGGCTTCGGCGAGGGGCTCGGGGCCATTACGGTGGTCCCCAGTGTGAGCGAGTTCCAGGGGACCGTTGCGACCGGAGGGCTTGCGGACGCGGACCTGCCCCTCCTCGGGATCCTGCAGACTGCGAAGCGTACAGACAAGGACGCGCAGCAGAGCCCGACCCAGAGGGCCGAAGCGTGGGACCTCCTCGCCCGCTACCAGGGGAAAAACCCATACCGCGAGATGGCCGAGCAGCGGCGTGATCGCTGGCGCGCGGTGGCCGAGGCGCAGGCAAAACGACAGGCGGAGTTCGAGCGGGCGTGCGACCAGTTCGAGAAAGACAACACGAAGCTTCAGCGGCTTCTTGTGCTCGACGACGACGTTGTGAGTCCCGCGCAGAAACAGGCCTACAAGCGCGAAATTGCGCAGGTGTACGCGCCGTGGGGCGCCGGGACTGAGCAGTGCATCCCGGTAAGGGCGGCTGCAGCGGCGCGGGAAGCAGCAGCGGCGCGGGAAGCAGCGGCGCGGGAAGCAGCGGCGCGGGAAGCAGCGGCGCGGGAAGCTGCGGCGCGGGAAGCTGCGGCGCGGGAAGCTGCGGCGCGGGAAGCTGCGGCGCGGGAAGCAGCGGCGCGAGAAGCTGCATTGGCTGAAGCTGCGTTCCGTGCTGCCGGCCTGGTATGGCAGAAGCAGCCTGCCCCCAACGAGATGAACTGGGAGTCCGCCAAGTCCTATTGCCAGGGGTTAGCCCTCGCTGGCGGCGGTTGGAGGCTCCCGTCGAAAGACGAGCTCCTGGCACTGTACGCGACCAAGGCGTCCGGTACCGCGTCGTTCCCTGGGATGGATGGCGGCGGGTACTGGTCTTCTTCTGCGGTGTCTGGCTCGTCCGGCTACGCGTGGGGCGTCCCCTTCAGCAACGGCTACACCAGCACCAACGGCGTGGGCTACGGCAACCGCGTTCGCTGTGTTCGCTGAGGACGGGGTCTTTTTGACTGTTCGACTATTTGACTTTTTTCCTCTCGCTGGGTCT
>CAITRH010000112.1 GCA_903894755.1 uncultured delta proteobacterium | reverse complement strand
GGGGCTCGGAACCGCGGTACAAGTGGCTCTCCTCCCCCCTCGCTCGAAGACAATCCTGCTTGCCCGAATGGGCAAGCGGAATGTCGAGGGAGAGGGGGGTTGGGGGGTGAGGTCTGGACGACATTGGGGCGCGGGAAGCGCCATCGATCGGCTACGCTCGCATCGTGCGCTTTCTCCTCGTCTCCTCGTTCTTCCTAGTCCTTTGCGTTCTGTCCCTCGGGTGCCGTCCCCGCCCCACGGGACGCACCAAAGTCGTGGTGTCCGTCTTTCCCATCTACGACCTGACACGTCGCGTTGCAGGCCCCGACGCCGATGTCGTCCTCCTGCTGGCACCTGGACGAAGCGAGCACACCTTCGATCCCACCCCGCGCGACATCGAAGCCGCCGCCTCCTCCCAACTCGGCGTCATGGTCGGCCTCGGACTCGACCCCTGGATGGAAAAATTGGTCCGCGACGCTGCCCCCAAGGCACGTCTTGTCCAACTCGGCAACCTCGTTCCCACGATTGCCGTCCGCGACGACTTCGTGGGCGACATGGAAGAAGACCACGACGACCACGAGCACCACCACGAGCAGGGAGGACCCGACCCCCACGTTTGGCTCGACCCAAACCGCGCCGCAGTCCTTGCCATCCGCCTGGGTGACGAGCTCGCTGCGGTCGACCCGGTCCATGCCGAGGGCTACCGAGCACGCGCCCAGGGACTTTCCGACGCGCTGCTGCTGCTCGACAAAGAGGTCCTCGAGCACTCGCAAGCCTGGAAAGGCAAACCCGTGGTGACGTTCCATGGAAGCTTTGGCTACTTTGCCGACCGCTATGGACTGCGCATTGTGGCCGTGATCGAGCCTCTTCCAGGGGCAACTCCAACGGGAAGCTATGTTCTTGCGGTCCTGAAGGTGGTGCGAGACAAACATGCAGTAGCGCTGTTCAGCGAGCCCCAGCTTGACGCTCGTCCTGCGGAAATCCTGGCTCGCGAGGCGAAGATTCCGCTCGGTGTGCTCGACCCGGTGGGGGGCGGCTCGGACACGGACAGCTACGAAAAGATGACTCGATTCAATGTGGCGGCTCTCGACCGGGTGCTCCGATGACTGACGAGAGTGACGACGCTCCGCGGCATCGTGTGTCGATGTTCGAGGCCGATGACGAAGTCGTCTTGGGGACTCTCCCGGTCGATGGCCCGAGGGTTCTCGACGTACGAGGCGTGACGGTGCAATTTGGCGGGCGCACCGTGCTGGACGACATTACGTTCCACGTTCCTGTTGGCGAGTTCTTGTGTCTTTGCGGACCCAACGGTGCTGGCAAGAGCACACTGCTCAAGGCAATTCTAGGGTTGGTACGTCCCGACACAGGGAGCATCACCATCACCGGGCTCGACACTGTGCGTGGGCGAAGCAAGGTGGGATATGTGCCGCAGCGAAAGAACTTCGATCTCGACTTTCCAGCGTCGCCTCTCGAGGTGGTGGTCGCGGCGCTACTTGGACGATGGCCGCTTGGGATTCGGGCGGACGAGCGCGAGAGGGCGATGGCGGCGCTTCGACGCACGGGGGCGGAGCTACTTGCACACCGTCGCATGAGGGACCTTTCGGGAGGCGAGACGCAGCGGGTGTTTTTGGCGCGGGCGCTGGTGACCAATCCCGAGCTGATGATCCTAGACGAGCCTACGGCGGGGGTGGATGTCGGGGGACGTGCAGCGATCATCGAGCTGATGGCGGAGATCAGCGCTTCCGAGACGATTGCGGCGGTACTGGTGACGCACAACATGAAGGCGATCGCGCGATGTGCGGAGCGGGTGCTGTACCTGGACAAATCGGTACGTGCGTGGGGACTTTGGCACGAGCTTTCGACAGAGCGCGCACTTAGCGCCATTCATGTGGGCGACCATCGGGCGATGCACATGGATGGCGACTGAGCAGAGCGTTGGCGAGATGCAAAGCCCTCAGGAGGGATCGGCGGCGAAGACATCGTCGACGGAGGTGGCGGTCGCGGCGCGCACCAGCCAGCGCTCGAGCGTAGGAAGGTCGCGGCATGCGAGGACGCGGTCGCGGATGGCGTCGTCCACGGTCAGCCCGCGTGCGCGAAGGACCGTGAGAACCCCCTTCGCCTCCCCCTCCGTTCGCCCCTTCGCCTCCCCCTCTGCCTTCCAAATTTCTACGTGTGTCATGTACGCCTCCTCGGCCTTCGGCCCCAACTCCCTGAGAAGCGTGTGTCTAAGCTTCTCGGGACCGGGAGCAGCAGCCACGTAAGAAAAGTAGCGCAAAAGGAGCTCCAGCGCCTTCAATCCAGTCGGATGCGCCAAAAGCTCGCTAAATACCGTGGCCCACGCCTTCCAGTGCTCCAGAAGCGTCCCTTGCCGAGCATCCCGCAGAAACCACAGCGCCAGACGCGCAAACGCCGTCATGGCCCGTCCCCGAAGCTCTTCGTCACTCTTCGACGCCAGGTCGTCGAGCACGAAACCGAAGTCGGGCAGGTACGGCGCGACGATACTGCGAATCGGCTCCTGCACGTCGAACAGGTCGAACATCCGTTTCGACGTGGTCCAACCGTCCGGACCGTGATGCAGCACCATCGGCACGATCACCGGAAGATGCTTCGCATCGGGGTGGGCCTTCAAAAAATCCTCCCAAATGCGTACGTCGTAGCGAAGCAACCGGAAAGGCATCCAGTGGTCCGGGCCCGATTGGTGCTCGAAGAGCAGGTAAAGGAACGCTGTCACCTGCGGGTCGGCCCGGAAACGCACCGAATACAGGATGTCCGAATGGCGCTCCTTGAGTGCCTCGTCGACGAAGCTTCCTGGTTCGACTCGCAGGGTGGACCAGTCCAGTTGTTCCACCAAGGCCGGAGGGAGCAGCGCCTGAAGCTGTCCTCGGGCGTTTTCCAAATCGGTGAAGACTGCTTTGACCAGCGCGTCGTGGGGCATCGAGGTCATAGGTGCAGGATGGACGGGAGCGAGCGTCGGGGGCAAGAAACACGATGCCAACCTGCTGCGCGACCTGGGCAAAATTGGGGCTCGGGATACGCCGGGAAGCGTTGTGAAGCGTGAAACGCCACGTGCTCAACTGGCGCAAACGGTACCGATGAACCCCTCGGACGCCTGAAGCTCTGGTCTAGAATGCCGTCGGACCTCCCGATCCAAGGCCCACTTCGCTCGGTTAGCTCGCGCGAGCTCCGGAGTCGAAGTCCACTTCGCTCGATGGGTTCACGCGACCTTCCGAGCCGAAGTCCACTTCGCCCGCGAGCTCCGCGCGAGCACGCTTGGCGAACTTCACCCCTTGCTGTACGTTCCAGCGAGCTCGCTCACCGAAGTGCCCCCATGAACGGAGAAAGAAAATGCCTGCTACGCAAAACCCCACCCCGGAAAATCCGCCCCAGCCCGGTTCAATAGCGCCTCCGGACGCGACGGCGACTGGCTCGCAAGCGGAGTTCGAGTCGTTCCTTCCGCTCGCGAACGCGCTTGCGGCGGGCGAGGTGGTGCCCATGCGCGCCGACCTCCAGCTCGCGCTCCACAACGTGACAGTAGGCGTCGAAAACGTGCTTGCCGAGCGTTCGCGGGCAGCGAAGCTTCCGGAGACGAACCTCGGCGAGATCGAGGAGCTTCCGCGGCTTGTGCTCGCGGTGTTGTTCGCTGACACGCAGGTCGAGCGCGTGGCGCCACAGAGCGACATCGGGAAATCGCTCGCGCGGGCCCGGGAGCTGCGTGCCTTGCTGCTCGCGACGGCCGAAGCGCTCGCACTGGTCGGCGCGCTCCCCCCAGCGAAAGTCAAGGAGATCCGCAAGGGGCGCGGATCTATCGACGCGGCCCGCGATTGCGTTGATCTCGCGGCGCTCTTTCGCAAGTACGCGGCGGATATCCGTGGAAAACACGCCATCACGGCCGAACAGATCGAGGAGTGCGGGACCGTTGGCACGACTGTCTTCACCCAGCTCAAAGCGCACCGTGCGCGCACGGGTGAGCCGACAAAGCGCGACGGGGCAGACACGCGCGACCGGCTGTGGACCCTCGTCGTGCAACGGGCGCACGCGCTTTTCCGCGTGGGGGCATACCTCTTCGGGCGCGAGGACGTGGATGCGAAGGTTCCACCGCTCCAGGCGCACCGGAGCAGCCCGAAGAAGGCCGCGCATGCTCCGACCCCCGCGGCTCCCTCCAAGTGAGCCCGACGCCTTAGCACCGTTGTCCTAGTGGATGGTGCAGTCGCGGTCCTCGAAGCTATGCCAACATGCATCCATGCTCCGCCTGCGCCAACTCGCCACGCCCGCTTTCGTTCTCGCCCTCCTCGCCTGCGAGCGGACTCCATCCCCCGTTTCCCCGGCGCACGCAAGCGTGGCCTGCGCCTTCACGACGACTAAACCCGACTGGTGGACACCGCTCTATGTTTCCCCGGACCTTCCGCAGTACGCGACCGTCCACAAGGACCGCGAGGTGTCGGCGGTCATGCAGCTCGGTCCAGCGAGCCTTGGGGCGCAGGTTGCAGTGCGCGCCAAAGGCTGGGAGTTGCATGGCATCGCCCCTGCGTCGGCGGTGATCCTCCATCCAACACGAGCCATCCTGCTCGCCGACGTGCTGGCCCCTGCAGCCGATGTGCGCCTCTACTTCACCCGCGGCGAGCCTGGTGCCCTCGCCGTCGGTACCGCGATCGAACCTGGGCTCGCGGTGAGCGACGTCGACGCGCGCGTCGCATGCGCTGACCTCACGATTGGACTGGCGGAGCCCTTCGATCCGATGGCCGCGATCGGAGGCTTCGGCCTCGACAAGAAGATGCGGCTGACAGGAGACGGCCCCGTGCAGCTTTCGAAGACCGCAGGGGGCCCGGCCGCGGCGGTGATGACTGGCGCCGAGCTGCGGCTCGTACACGTGATCGCCGAAGAGGGGGCCTATTCGCGTGTCGTATGGAACCTATACGGCAGCTTTCTGATCGGGTGGGTCCCGCGTGCGCGCCTCGAGCCGTCCGCCAACTTCCAGGACAACGGGCGAGGCACGGGGGGAGGCTATGGCAGCTCGGCAAGCAACGTCCACGCGTGCCCGACCGACGTGCCGCTGTTCGTCGTATTCGAGCCCGACGGCGGGGCACGCGCCGAGTTTCCGCGGGTCGACGAGACGCCTCACTCGGTCGGGACGCTCCGAGCCAACGGTGCGTTTAGCCGGAAGGCCACGGAGGGCGAGCACGTGAGGATCGACCTTAGCGTCGCCGGCGTCGCGTCCATACGATCGCACTTTGTGGTGCGAGCCGCAGACATCGCAGCCTGCGCACCGATTCGATAACTCTGTCGGAAATGCGTTTATGTCCGCGCGCTTCTCGTAGACGCTCGCTGGTCACCACGTTGAGCGATCTGTACGATTTCCTCGATGACCGTCGGCCATATCGCTCTCGGCAGGTTGTGCCCCCAGCCATCGATGATGTGAAGGCGCGCTCCTGGAATGGCACGTGCTGTAGCTCGCGCGGCAGAGGGAAAGATCAGTGGGTCGTCGCTGCCGTGAAGCACCAGGGAAGGCACACGGACAAAGCGCAGCGCCCCCGCTCGACTGCCGCTGGCAAGGACCGCAGCAGTGTGTCGTACGAAGCCGGCTGGAAAAAAGCCGCGATCGAATGCGCTACCCGCCGTGGCGCGCACCAACGTGTCATCGGGCGGGTAGCGCCGCCCCGCGATGGTGCGAAAGACGTGAACTGCGTTTTCGACCACGTGCTCTCGAACAGGCCGAACAGGGCGAAACAGTGCGCGCAAAGCACGCGGCTTCGCCAACATGTAACGGCGTCCGCCAGGGGTCGACATGATCGAGGTCAGCGAGCGCACCCGGTGAGGATGCAAAATAGCTAGCGTTTGCGCGATCATCCCCCCCATTGACACTCCGGCGACGTGGGCCGAGTCGATCCCCAACGCGTCGAGAAGCCCTGCGACGTCATCGGCCATGTCGTTCAGGGTATAGATTGCGTCGATCGGCATTCCCGCCAGCGCGCGGGCGATCAACAGTCGGGGGTTACCCGCGCGTCCCTGGATCTTGGAGGACAGACCGCTGTCACGGTTGTCGAAGCGCACCACACGGAACCCTCGTGACGCGAGCTGCTGGCAAAAGTCATCTGGCCAATGAACGAGCTGGGCGCCTAGCCCCATGATCAGCACCAGCGGCGTGCCCTGTCCGAACTCCTCGTATTCGATGTCGATACCGTTACTCTGCGCCTTTGGCATGGACGCATGCTGCCACAAAAGGCCAATGCGGGAAAGAGCATCGTAATTTTGATTCTCGAGGGCGCTGCGCGGGTGATCGAGGGCAAAATTGCGGATGCGCAGAAGATTGCCGACGAGGCGCTCAGGTGGATCGTGGCGTTGAAGAGCATCACCGCTGGGACCGACAAAGTGCTGCCCAGTGAGCCAACAGCAGCTCGTTCAGATCGTCGTGCTCCGGGTGCAGCGCCGCATACTCGCGCAACAGCACCTCGCCATCCTCTACATCCAGTCGCCGCACAAGACCCGTGAGGACCAGAAGCGGATCCCGCTGCGTCCCGGTCAGCGCTTGCCCAACGCGCTGAAGGAGCGCTTGCTTGACGCCCTGAATGTCGAGTCCTGCAGCCGCGACCTCGACGCATTGAGCTAGCTGTTGCTGCGTTGCCCGTGTCGGACTCGGTCCCGCAGTGAGAAGCTCGAGACGCAGCAACGCACGCTCGTAGTCACCGAGCTCCGCAGCACTGCCTAATTCTGCTCGATCGCCGCCCGTGGTGTGGCGCAGCGACGCCGGCGCTGAAAGAGCATCGTGCCGTATACGCAGCTCCGCATCGATGCTCACTGCGTCGTGAAGCGGTGTCAGCCGGATGCCATCGGATGTCGCCACCTCGAAGCCCTTCAGCTCCAGCGCCTCAACAAGCGCACTGAATTGATCCTGTCCCAGCTCGGTCGGCACTGGAAGCCCTAGCTGTCCGAAGAGCGCTCGCACGGGCCGAGGACGACTCCATTCTCCAGTTGCGTCGGGGCCGCTCTCTTCCTCGTCTTCCTCGTCTTCCTCGTCTTCCTCGTCTTCCTCGTCTTCCTCGTCTTCCTCCTCGCCGCCACTCCTCCGAAGACGAAGCTTCGCCCACATTCCCGGCGACACTGCGTCGCTCCCGAGAGGACTGTACGTCAGATCGTCCGCTAGGCACACCTCGAGTCCTATGTTGTGCAGAAGCTCCAACATGCTGCGGAAGCGCGACGTGTGCAGTCGAATCGGCACGCTGAATCCAACAGCCTCGAGCACGACAGACATCTGTCGAGGCCGCGACCACTCCTGGCCGATGTTCCCGAAACGTTGGGCCAACTCCTCGTTCGGGTTGTTCCCATGGGGCGGCTGGTCATTCATGATGAGGACTCCGTGTTGCGAAAGGTGCGGCGTCGACTGACGCGAAGGGCGAAGGCGGCTGCGGTCTGGAGGAAGCCTGCCGCGCCAACCTCGCCAATGAGGTCGGCGCGTGCTGCCCCTGAGACGTCCCGTACGTTGATGTCGCCCGCCTGGTCGCGTGCATCAGGGGCAAAAAACAGAAGAAAGCGTCGCCCGTCGTCGGCACGAGCGATCGCCATCGTGTCCATTGTGCAGTCGGTAACCAGCTCCCGGAGTGCAAGCGGACTCCGGACCGCAACGAGCGACAACGCGGCCACCCGGCGTGCGACATCCCACGGTGGCATAAAGCCAAAGTGGAGCCCGTAGCACGCGTCGAATCTGTGAAGCGCCCCCCACACGCCGAGCGACGACCAGTACAGTGTCGTAAGCACTGCGTCTTGCTGTCGCAGCCCCCACCGCGGCACGAGCCCCCCAGCGACCCGTACTGCAGCAGCGGCCGCGAGTGACTCCCGTACGTTGACAAAGGCTTCGAAAACCGCAGTCGGGGAGCCTTCGAGCTCGAGCTCCCCTAGGCTTGCGCCATTGTAGGTTTCCAGCGCGAGCCAGGCGATCTCTTCGGGGGTACGGCTCCCGGTCTTTGCTTCACTCCACTTGTCCTCGTAGGCATCGATCTCGAACTCCGTTGGCACGTGGGCCGAGGCCCTGCAGCGTTCGAGGAGCCGGAATGCCTGCAGGGCAAAGGGATCGTCCTGATCCCCCTCGAACAGCACAAATGACTCGCAAGACCGCGCAAAGCGTGTCGACGTGAACGGCGCGCTTGCGAGCAGTACCCTCACGCGCCTTTCATTGCGAAACAGGTAGCAGTTCGGCGAAAAGGACCCGTCCACTGTGCTCACCAGCCGCAACACCGACGACTGATGGAGCCGCCGTAGCAACGCTGGATCGCTCTGGAAATTAGCGAGCCCGACAATGGCCTGCCGCAGCTTCCCCTCGTGCGGCTTGAGGTCCGCGAAGCTCGGTCCCTGGGCGTCGCCGGGCTCGATCCAGGCCAGGCAGATGTAGATGTCCTCGGCCCAGGCGCATGCGTCGACAAAGGCCTGGTGCTGCGGCTCCGGGTCGTAGAGAAGTTGGAGCATCGGTTACATTCCTACGTGGGTGCCTGCGAAGTGCTCCGCAAACGTGTCGAGAAACTGGTCTGCGATCACCCGCCACGCGTCCTTCGACGTGCCTGGGACATGCCCGTCCCTCTTGGCTTCGGCCACAGCCTCCGGGGAGGGGATGAACCGACGCTCGCGGTCTCGGAAGTCGCGGTTGTGACCGGCGGACGGCATATGGGCGTGCAATAGCTCGTGGTACAGCAAGAACTCCATCACATAGCGGGGGATATCGGGCGAGTTCAGCTCGGGGTTGATGACAATGGCTTTGTCGTTGAACTGGAAGAACCCCCAAACGTTGGTCATGGGCTTGGCTGCAAAGCGAAGGTCTTTGAGCACCGGCGGTCCATCAGGGAAATGGCGAGGCTGTGCAAGGACAGCGTCTTTGAGCACGGTGAGGGAGACTCCAGGTTGCCCCTCAGGCCAGCGCCTAGCGTGCCCCTTCGGTACGGAGCGCACAATCTCGGGCGGGATTGGATCGCGGGTTCCATCCTCGCGGAGGTTGGTGAGCTCCCGGCCGACGTCCTCGACGAAGGCTTTGAAGTCACTGCGGTAGACAAGTTTGCAGGCGTCGTTGGCGTCCCAGAGCGTGCGCAATTGGGCGTCCTGCTTCTGCGGACCGAGGTCCTCTTGGAAGAAGCGCGTGGCGAGGAGGGCGGGGTCGAAGGCTTTCTTCTCCTCGAAGGTGTAGAAGACAACCTGGCAGTCTTTCCTGCGGCCGTTGAGGATCGACTGGAGGTCGCTCCAGCGCGGGGGCGGATCGGGGCAATTGGAGAAGAAGCGTTGGACCAGGTCGCGGGCGAGGTCCTCGCTGACCTCGGCGGGGATCTTGGAGGTATCCGAGTACTCGGCGTCGAAGGCCTCGTACCCTGCGCGCTGGTTCTCGAAGACAAGCACCAGGCGACGTTGCACGTCGTCGTCAAACTCTTCTTCCCATATGTACCAACCGTAGGCCAGGCACTGGTGGATCCCCTCGAAGCTGCCGCGGACATTGCTCTGGACAAGCCTATAGGCCTCGCGGATAAGGTCGGCGGAGATGATCACCAGCTTGGCAGGCAGGCGCGAAGGGGTCGTCTCTTCTGCAACGGCTTGGAAAGGACTGACGACGTACTCCATGTCGAAGACGTCGAACTGGCTCCACGTGTCGAGGAACGTCACGAGATACGCCTCGGCGTTGCCGCCCGCGAGCGGTCCGCGCAGGGCCCGGCCGATCATCTGCGAGAGCAACGCTTCGGACTTGGTGGGACGTGCCAGGAACACTGTGCGGGTCTTCGGAGCGTCGAAGCCTTCCGTGAGCATCTCGACGTTGACAAGGACCTTCGGCTTTGCCTTGTCGCGGAACGCACTCATCACGGCGTGAGAGTCTTTGCGGGTGTAGTCGACATAGTCCGCGTCCACGCCGGCCTTCTTGAACTCGTCGACCAGGGTCTGGGCATGGAGCGTATCGACGGCGAAGACGATGGTCTGGCCGTAGATCTCCTGATTTTTGACGTAGTACTCCACGATGAGCCGGTTACGTCCCGAATGCTTGGCGAGGCGGGTCAACACCCTCGGGCCGAGCTCTCCGAAGCGCGAGAGATGGGCGTAGTCGGCGGGGGTGAAGTCCCGCTCGAATTCGACGTGTGTGGCGACCGTCTCGAGGTGCGGCGTGGCCAGGATCCCCTTGTTGAAGAGGGTCTTCTTGTCGATCTCATAGACGATGCCACCGAAGAGATTCCAGAGTCGCTTGTCGTCGGCCTCGTCCATGCGAATTGGAGTCGCGGTGAGCCCGAGCAGAGGCGCGCGTCGCTTTTGCAGCTCGGTCAGCACGCGCCGATAGCCTGGTGCGGCTGCATGGTGGGCCTCGTCGATGACCACCATGAGCCCGCCCGGGGACTGCTGTCCCATCAGGTCGAGGAAGCCGAAGTTGCCCTCCTGCATGGCCGACTGGACCGACGAGAAGACCACGTCATGCTCTTTGGCCACCGACGACCACCCGCAGTCCTCGGCGGAGATCGCCACGAGCTTGATCTGCTTCTTCGGAGCTGCAAGATAAGCCGCTCCAACGAATGTGCCGAAGGCTTGCCGGAGGAGGCTCCTGCGGTGCGCGAACCAGAGGACACGGCCTCCCTTGGCAATGTGGTGTTGCAGGAGCCAGCGGGCTGCGATGGCCGTCTTGCCGCCCCCCGTGGGGACCACGAGGATCCCTGCCGGCTTGTTGTCGTGGTGGAAATACTTTTCGAGCTTATCCCACGCTGCAAGCTGGTGATCGTAGGGTTTGAAAAGCTCGTCGGCCTGCCCGACCTTCACCGTCAGGTTCGGATCCCATTTCGTCTCCCGTTCCGCAAAATTCCGTGGGCTCACGCGCTCCTCCAAGTTCACGCCAACCCGATGCGGGCTCACGCGCGAGAGCACACTACCTGAAGTACGCGAGGGGCGATGCGCACCTGCGACCGGCTCTCGCTGACCGTCAGCCGCGCAGGTCGAAGGTCATGCCCACCTTGCGCAGCCTGTCGACCAGACGCTGGCCCATACACGAAGCGGGAGTCAACACACCTCCTGCGACCTGCAGGTCGTCTTTGGAAAGGCACAACGCGGCTTCACTCAGCATCTTCGCCGTCGCTCCGTAGCCGGGATCCCCCTGCGCTCGGATCTCTGCAAACAACGTGATGGGCTCCCCCTTGGTGCCGGTCCCCTTGCCGACAAGGCGTACGACAAAGAAACCGCGCTCGCGTCGCTCTTGGGATGGCCCTTCGCCTGGAGCAGGAAGACTCTTCGCAAGCAGCGCTCGGGTGGGTCCAAGAGAGGCGAACGCCGCAAAGCCCGCGAACCCGGCGGTGAACGACGCTGCTCGGAGCCATCCTTTGGCGCCAGGACCAAAGCTGGCCACCTCGCTGTAACGGAAGTCCTTGCCCCAGGGATATCCCAAGAGCGCGTTGGACCGCCGCACGATGCGGGTGTTGATGGCGGCCATGAGGAACGGGCCAGTCCAGGCGCGGAGGTCCTCGTTCCATCCGACGCCCATCGGGTCGGGACCGTCCGGCCCTCGCTCGCTGCGATCGGGATCGAGGGCGTAGGGGTTGGCCAAAATGCGTCGAATGGCGGGGTCGTGGGACGCTTCCGCGAACACGTTGAGGGCGCTTGCGGCGGTCCCTCCGCTGAGTCCTCCGCTCGCCTCGCCCATGAAGAACTTCACCTCGTCGAGCGGCTTTCCGTACTGCTCCCTGGCAAACGTTTGGAGGACCAACACGCCAAGGTCCGACGGGATCGAGTCGAATCCGCAGCAATGGACGATGCGTGCGCCGGTCTCCCGTCCCCTCACGTGGTGCGCGTCGATCATGGCCCGTACGAAGTGGGTTTCGCCGGTCAGGTCGCAGTAGTCGGTGCCGTTTTCGACGCAAGACGCCACCAGGGAGCGTCCATGGAGCGCGTAGGGGCCCACGGTGCTCACGACGGTGCGGGCGGACGACACGATGGCGTCGAGCGAGGCTCGGTCGGTGCTGTCGCCGAGGAGCAGGGGAAGCTCTCGGGCGCCGCTGTCGATGGAGGTGAGGCCATTGCGGACGGCGGCGAGTTTTTCCGCGCTTCGTCCGGCGAGGGCCCAGCGGAGGTCTTTGCCGACTCCGCAGCGGCGGGCGAGCTGCTCGGCCACGAGACGCCCGGTAAACCCGGTGGCGCCCCATAGAATGATGTCGTAGGTGCGTTCTGCTTTTGAGGTCATGGGACGTGAGACTAGCCCAGCAACGACGCTCCGTTGACACCGTCAAACGCCTGTCGCCGCCACTGCCATCGCACCCTCCACCCACCGAAAAAACGCCAGCGCCCCCGTCGGCCCGCCACGTGCAAAGACCCCCAACATGAGGCATGCAACCAAGCGTTCAAGTGTCCCCTGCGACGTGACCAACGACCCGATGGCGCAGGCTTTCGCCAAGTTTACCGAACTCCTCGAGGTCCGTACCTCGGACTCCGACCAACCCATTCTGGACATGGCCAGCCTCGCTGCCAGCGTCGGCAACGGCATCCGCGCCGGACAGCTCGATGCCCTGTCGGTCCACATGGTCGACCCCGCAAGGCTCCTCGCCCTGCTCGACTGACCTCACAGCCCAAGATTGCGAAGCTTCTTGTGAAGCCCCTCCCGCGTGATGCCCAGCATCTTCGCCGTCGCCGTCTTGTTCTGACCGTGGTCGCGTAGCGCTTCGAGCAGAAACCACCGCTCGACTTGATCCATCCGTTCCTTGAGTGTCCCCTTGGTGGGACGAACCTGGGCGAGGATCGCTTCGACCTTCCGGATCTGTGGCGACAAGAGCTCCGTCGTGATGAAGTCGCCCGCGTTCGCTTGGATCGTCAGGCGCTGCACTTCGTTCTGAAGCTCCCGTACGTTGCCCGGGAAATCATAGGCCTGCAGTAGCTCCATCGTCTCCTGCGCAAAGCCCGCCACCGGCTTTCCGATTTCTGCCGAACAGAGCTTCAAGAAGTGCTCCGCCAAGAGCGGAATATCCTCCCGTCGCTCTCGAAGCGGAGGAACCCGAAGAGGAAACACCTTGAGTCGGTAGTAAAGGTCTTCGCGAAACCTCCCCGCCGCTACCTCGAGATCCAGGTTCCGGTTGGTCGCCGCCACGATCCGAACATCCACACGGCGTTCTTGCGTGGCTCCCACGGGACGTATCTCCCCCTCCTGCACCGCCCTCAACAGCTTGGTCTGAAGTGGCAACGGCATCTCGGCAACCTCGTCGAGAAACAACGTGCCGCCGTCCGCAAGCTCGAAGAGTCCCTTCTTGTCTTCGTGGGCCCCCGTGAACGACCCGCGACGGTGTCCAAAAAGCTCGCTTTCGAGGAGGTTCTCGGGGAGCGCTGCGCAGTTCTGCGTCACAAAAAGACGGTCCCGACGGCGCGAACGGTAATGGACCGCCGCCGCCACGAGCTCCTTGCCCACTCCCGTTTCCCCCTCGATGAGCACCGTCACGCGCGTGTCGACCACCTTCGCAATTTGGCCCGCGAGCACCTGCATCGCGAGGCTGTCACCAAGGATCTCGGGGCTCCCTCGGCCCACGCGACGGTTCTCTTCTCTCCCTTTGAGAAACGCGTTTTCTTTCGCCAGGCGCTCCTCGGCAGCACGGAGACGTTTGACCAGACGCGCGTTGGCGACCGCAAGCGACGCGTTGTGCGCAAGCACCGCTAGCACCTCGAGATCCTGAGGCCCAAACACGCCCGCGCTCTCCCGATTGTCGCTCTGAAGCACTCCCAGGATCTCGTTGCCTCGCCACAACGGCACCCCCATCACCGACCGGATCCGTGCGCCGACCAGCGACGCGGTCTCGCCCACCTCGCGCGGAGCATCGGCGGCCACCACCGCGGCGCGCTCCGTGATGACCTTTCGAAACACGCTGCGGCTGATCGGGATCGGCGCCACCGCATGGCCCGACTGGCCCCGCGCGCGGGTCAACACAGGGACATAGCCGGTCAACTTGGTGGGCCCTTCGTCGTCGTCCTCGCGCAACACCAAGGTGACATGGGTGGCCCCGGGGACCAGATCGAAGGCTGCGTCGGCGATGGCGACGAGCACCTCGGTGAGGTCCGAAGCGGCGCCGATGCGTTTTTGGGCGTCGTAGAGGCGTCGGAGACGTCCCGTGTCGCGTTCGAGGATCGTGGCTTGGGCGACGAACTCGTCGATCTTGCGAAGGGTGACGACCTGGGCATCGTCGGGGTCGTCGAGGAAGGCGACCGAGAGGATCACTTTGGCCTCGGCTTGTCCGAGCTCGATGAGGTCACCGGATTCGAGAACAAGCTGACGGTCCTGGGCTTCGTCGAGGGGCAAGCGGACTCCGCCGCGTTCGATGGCGGTTCCGTTGGTCGAGGAAGGGTCGCGGAGCAGGTAATGCTCGCCGGTGAACAGGATCCGCGCGTGGTCACTGGAGACGTGAGGGTCGGTGAGGAACAGGTCGGCGTCGGGGGAGCGACCGATACGAGCCGACTCGCAGGAAATTTCGAGCCGTTGACCGCGTGCCTCTCCCTGGAGGACCTCGAGACGAAGCATCGCGCGGCTTTAGTCCAGCGCGGCGGCCAGCGCACGACTCATGGTGCGCCGTCGACGCCAGCGTCGGGTTGTGGCTGGGGCGACGGTTTTTCGGGTCGTCGTCGGGCTGGGGGGTCGCCGTATTCCGCACGCATCTTGGAGGCGAGCCCGTCGATGAGCGCCTGTTCGTGATACCGGGGCATTTGAGGGAGCTGGACGACCACTCGGACAGGCGCGTCGGGTTCTCGTGCTCGAACGATCTCGAGGGAGCCGGGCGACGTTCGATTGCCCGACTCGGCGGAGCGGTATTCGAACAAGAGATAGCCACTGGACTCGTCGCGCTCGGTGATTTTCCAACCGCTGTCGACGCGAACAAAGCGCAGCGACGCGTTCCAGGTGCGTTCGAAGCCGTAGGGGGAGTCGTATGAAGCCTTGGCGAGGGCTGGGGGCGAACGGAAAACGAGTCCACCGGCGAGGGTCAACGCCCCTGCGAGACCCAAGAGGCCAAACCTAGCGAGCGAACGGGCACGAGCCATGGTGGGGTCGGTACAGCATGGACGTGGCTCCGGGCAACTTTGCCGGGATCGATAGGTCGGGTCGTCTCCGGACCACGTGAGGTGGCGCCCACCAGGTACCTGTTTGGATCGCGTGTTCCGGCGCTTCAAGCACGGGGGCGTACGGCGGTCGCCGGCCCGGTCGCTGTCCCCGCACCGACTCCAAAGGGCTGAAGTCGCGCCAATGTTTTGGTTCCCTGCTAAACCAAACCTACTTTGAGAACCGCAGGTCCGAACCGGGTCCGAACCACGTCACCCACGACCCAGGGTTACCCACCCTGGGCTATTTTAATTCGCCCCTTCGGGGC
>CAITRH010000111.1 GCA_903894755.1 uncultured delta proteobacterium | reverse complement strand
CTGATTCCGCACCGCCTTCACGTGGTTGCACGAGGAGCAGAAGGGATCTCCGTATGCCTGAACGCGCAATGTGCAGGGGGACCAACGTTCCCAGGGCTCGGGAGACTGACTGCAGGACACGTCGAACGCTGCCCCTCGTGCCAGTCAATCGCGCTGACCCTCTTCCGGTGCAACGACTGTGGGCATGTGCTCCTTTGCGGCGTGCATTCGCTGGATTCCCTCGGCGCCTGGACTGGACTCCACTTCAATAGTCGAGCGCGCCTTTTCCGGTTGGCCGATTCCACTGCACCCCGCATCGAGTGTGTGGACCCTCGGTCCGGCGAGCCGTTGGCTCCTGACGACGACGGGGTGAAGCTCGAGGAGTGCAAGACGTGTCCTGGGTGCAAGCGCGATGTTGGCGCGTCGGACAGCGACGACGACGAGGGCGACGACTGGAGCTCGAGGGTTCAGGCCATGCCTACGCCCGAAGCGTTGCTTCCAAGCCTGGTGGCCGAGGCGACGCTGAGCGAGGTTCCCGTGCTTTCCTCCCCGAGGGTCGAATGGCTTCCGGCACACGGACGACGGATCCTCGCCTTCAGCGACAGTCGACGTGAGGCCGCAAGGCTCGGAACGCGCCTTTCTTATCAGCACGCACTGTGGGTCGTCCGGTCCGTGCTCGCCGAGGTCGTGCGAAAACTGCCTGAGACGACCCCGGAAGGTCTGCAGGAGCTCCATGAGGAAATCGCAGCCCAAGAACAGCGTGTTGCAACGGCCACAACCCCCCTGAAGAAGGGAAAGGAGCAACGTAGCCTCGACGATCTACTGGGGATGCTAAACCATGCGCTTCATGGCGTGGCGGTCCAAGAGCTGGAGGCAATGGTAAAGCACGACAGCACGCTCTCCGCGAGACTTGCCGAGTTGCTGCACATGGAGACATCCCACGACCACCAGGCCGCAGCTTGGGGGCAGGCAAGGTGGGAAAGCAATGCTACGAGAGTGCGCCAGAACCTCCCGCCTCTCGTGGCACGGGAGCTGGCCCGCAGGCCTGCAAACAATCTGACTCTGGAAACGGTCGGCCTCATCGAGGTCGTGTACCCAGGAGTGGACACATGGACTCCGTCCCAGGAGCTGCTTCAGTGCCTGACGACCAAACAACAGCGGGAGGCGCTGCGCCAACAGTGGCCGTCGCTCGTTCGGGCCATCTGCGATACACTGCGCATGGACGGGATCGTGACCATCGCGGCCAATCAAGACGATACGGACGTCGACGATGACGTTGACCAGCGCTTGACCTCCCGCTCAGTCCGGTCCGAGCACGACGCATTCGGAGAACTCGTTGCTGTCGACCTTCCATCCGTCTCCAGTGACTCTTCAAGAGTCTACCGAGACTGATCGAGAGTCTACCGAGACTGATCGAGAGTCTACCGAGACGGATCGAGAGTCTACCGAGACGGATCGAGAGTCTACCGAGACGGATTAAGAGTCTACCAAGACTGATCGAGAGTCTGTCGCTCAACGTCGCTAGGTGGTCCTAGCCCTTGAAACTCTTCTACTTTATATCAGGATGGTCGCGACCACGTAGGTCGAGCGAGGGAGGGAGGACTCAGCCCCTGGCAGCCGACCAGCACACGCATCTTTGCGTCAGCATCCCCCTGCACCATGGTGCAGATGTCAGGGCAAAGGGTAAGGGAAGGCCCGCCGTCTGTGTCCTCGAAGTACCAACTGTTTGGAGCACACGATGCGGCTCCTGCGACACGGGTGAGACCTACCTTGATGACTCCCCCCTGAACATATTGGACCGCAAGGGTGCGTGGGTCGACAATTCCCGCATCGGTGGTGGGGACTGTGTAGGAACAGGGGACCGCCGTGCGTTGTTGGATACGTTGGAGAGCCGCGGCTGCGTCCGCTGCGTCGGGGACGGAGGCATCGGGGAGGTCGCCTGGCGAGGATGTGCTTCTACAGCCGAGAAAAAGTTGCTGGAGGTGCGCGGCTCAAATTCACTTGCGTTCGGGGATCCACGCGAGCACCGCGGATGTCTCACTCTCCTCGGAACAACGGAGCTCGCTTTTCCGCAAATGCCCTGAGCGCCTCGCAACGGTCCTTGCTCCGAAGCACTCGATCGTAACTCACCTTCTCGAGCTCCAGTCCCACCACCAAAGACACCTCAAAGGACCGATCGATCGCCTCCAACGCCGACGCCTGCGCCAACGGTGCGCCGTCTGCTATGGGCCCAATCCACCCAAGGACATCGTCCACCACATTGACCCCGCTCGCCGTCACCCGATTGACCAGCCCCCACCCAAGCGCTTCGTCGGCCCGCAGACGACGTCCTAGCAAAATCATCTCCTTCGCCCGCGCCTCCCCAACTATCCTCGGAAGACGCTGCGTGCCGCCTGCTCCAGGGATAATCCCCAACGTTGTTTCTGGAAGTCCCATCTCTACATGCGCGGCTGCCACACGAAGGTCACACATCAATGCCAGCTCGAGCCCACCTCCAAGCGCTACCCCGTTGAGTGCCGCTACCACCGGCTTGGGCGAACGATCCAGTGGCCCTAGCTCGCTTCGATACAACTCGAGCTGCCCCCGTACCTCGTCGTCCGTCATGCCTTGTCGCTCTTTTAGATCAGCTCCCGCGCAAAACACCTTGTCGCCAGCCCCGGTCACCACAATGGCTCGCACTTCAGAGTCCGCTACCGCTGTTCGGGTTGCATCCCCCAACGCATGCAACGTCTTTCGTGACAGGCTGTTCTGCCGGTCGGGACGATCAATGGTGAGCAGCGCCACACGACCACGTACTTCATAACGTAATGTCATTTCCGTCCCCGCTTGCTTTTCTTGGCCTCAACGACCGGTTTGCCGTCATCCCTCGCTTCGAGTTTTGCTAGACGCGCCTTGAGCTCGGCGTGCTCCGTTTGAAGCTTCTCGAGCTCGTCTTTGAGTGGGTCGAGCCCACGACGCGCTTCCCCGAGATCCCGCAACGCCTCCCGAATGCGCCGACGCACGCGAGCGTCGAGATCGCGTTCGAGACGCTCCCGAAGTGCCCCTCGTGCCTTCACATCGCCGAGATCCTGAAGCGCCCGAATCACGTCGTAGCGCACCAGTGGATCGACGTCGTCGAGCAACGCCTCAAGAAGCTCCCGAGTACGTCGATCGTTCGACAGCTTGGGAAGCGCTAAGACCGCCGCCCTCCTGGCGCGCGATGGATGCCCGTACCGTGTCAACGCCTGAAGATGCGGCACCGCACGGTCGTCCCGAAGCGCCGCGAGCCCATCGATAGCCCCCGCACGAATGACCTCGCCCCACGAGGGACGCCCTAGCAGATCAAGAAGCGGCTCGAAGGCGGCCGCCTGACGCGTCTTGCCTAGTGCTCGCGCGGCTTCGCCCTCGACCAGATAGCTGTCATCCTTCATCACGGAGGGACGCAGCGCTTCGAGGGCCGCTGTCGTACGAAAGGCCCCGAGGGCCTCGACCACCGCGCGACGCACCTTCGGATGCTTGACCGCCGTCGCTTTGGCTAGCAGGTCGAACGCCTCGCGCGCCCGGATTTTCCCTAGCGACGCCGCCGCTTCGGACCGCGTCCCCCAGAACACCTGCTCCTCGAGCAGGCACTCGCCGAGCGCTCCAATGGTGAGGGGATCATCGGCCTTGGCAAGCGCCCGCGCGGCAAGCCAGCGACCGCGTCCTGTCGGCGCCCCGGCCAGAGCGCCACGAAGCAGATCGTTGGGCGCCTTGAGCGTGACCTCGCCCAAAATCACAAGCTGCGGGTCCACCACCACGAACGCAGGTCGCACGGGGCACTGCAGCACAAACGTCTCGGCTTTCTGAGTGATGAGACGCCGTTCGCGTCGCACCCCTCCCTCGCGTACGCCGATGTCCACGACAAGAGGAAGCTCGAAAGGCGCCCCTTCCGATTGGGTCTGCTTGACCGCCACGGTGAGTAGCCCTTGTTGGCGTGGGTCATGAGGCCCCTGCCCGACGAGCTCCCAGGTCACGGTGACTTCGAGCTCGGGATGTCCTGGGCGGTAAAGCCACTGTTCGAAGGCGCGTCCGAAACTACGTCCGCTGACGTCTTCCAGGGCGCGCTGAAGGTCGCGGGTTTCGACGATGCCTCGGGCATGGCGCGACAGGTACAGATTGACGCCGCGCCAAAAGAGACCGCTTCCAAGCTCGGCTCGCAGCGCATGCAAGACCAGTCCCCCTTTTTCGTAGAGGTGACGGTCGAACAGGTCGAGAGGCGCGTCGTACTCGAGGCAGACCACCGGGCGTTTGTATCGGCTGTGGGTTTCCGAAACGTAGGTTTCGAGGTCGGCACGGACGCCGTAGTCGTATTCATCCTGGCCCAGGTTCTTTTCGCGCCAGACGTGCTCGAAGTAGGTGGCAAAGCCCTCGTTGAGCCAGCCTTCGGACCAGTCGCGGCAGGTGACGAAGTCGCCAAACCACTGGTGGGCTAGCTCGTGGGAGATGAGGTCGTCGGAGCTGAGATCCAAGCTCGCCCTCGGGTCGAGAAGCACGTGTTCGTAAAGGGTTGTCGCGGTGGTGTTTTCCATCCCACCGAAGAAGAAGTCGGACACCACGACCTGGGCGTACTTGTTCCATGGGAACGGGACCCCGGTGAGCTCGGAGAAGAGCTGGATCATCGCGGGGGTGCGGGCAAAGGTCCGTTTGGCGTCGTCTTCCCGTCCCTTGGGAACCAAGTAGGTGAGAGGAACCTCCCCAGCGCGGTCTTCGAGGATGGCGAATTCTCCCGCCACCAGGGTGACCAGGTAGCTGGGATGCGGCTGGCGCATGGCCCAGTGAAAGCGCCAGGGGCCCGAGGCGGGCTGGGTGGAGGACACGAGCTCGCCGTTCGACAGGACGGTCCATCCATTGGGGACCTCGAGGGAGAGCTCGGTGGTCATTTTCAGGTGAGGCTTGTCGTGGCAGGGGAACCAATGGCGCGCGTCCTCTTCTTGGCACTGGCTCCAGACTTGGCGCGGACGGGACGGGACATGGTCGTCGGGTTCCAAGAAGTAGAGGCCACGACGAGGGGTGGCGCGGTATTCGACGGCGACGCGAGCGGTTTCGATGGGGCCGAGGTCGAGGAGGAGCTGCTGGCCATCGTAGGTGAACGGCGCCTCGTTGCCGTCGATGCGGACCCGTTCGATGACGAAGCCGACGGCGTCGAGGGCGAGCGAGCGGGCGTCAGGATCGAGGCGTCGCACGTCGAGGGTGGCCCAGCCGCGGACGCTTTTTGTGGGGATGTCAAGGGTGAGGTCGAGGGCGAGGTGTTCGATGAGAAAGGGGCGAGGGCGTTCGAAGTGACGGGTGGCGGAGGAAAACGCGAAGGCGCGGCGCGGTTCGCTGGCATGGGGCGATCCGCAGCGTTCGTGGAGGCGGTAGTGGGTGGACACGACGCGAGACTGTCATATTGAGGGGCGGAGCGGGGACAAAGCCTCGCAAGGCGGGGTCAATTGTGCCAACAATCGCCATATGACGTCTTCTGTCGACCCATTTGACGAGCCGAGTGAACCCGATTCCGAGTCGTACCTCACGACCATTGACTCGCTCCCGGCGTTGCAGAACCTGCTGATGCAGGACAGCGACACTCCTCCTGGCGCAATATTCCGCACGCTTTCTGTCTTCTCCAGGCGCGCGCTTTCCAAATGCCGGACGGCGCGCGCAACTCGGCACTGAGCGCTCCTTTCAGCGGCGCCCTGCGATCTCATACACCGAGACAGCGCGTCAGTTGACGGACTGTATTGCACCTCCCAAGTGTGCCGCAAGCGACTTGGACACCCCATAGACCAGGTACTCCGGAATGCATCCCGTTGGACAAGCGTTGCGCTGCATGCGTTCCGACCAGGAAAAACGCCGATGTGCGCGGCGATCTCGTGAGATGAGATCGGAGCAAGGCCACTTGATAGCCCAAGGTCACCTTGCCTCGCCTCCGCGCACGGCCATGTACGCTTGGATGGCTGCGGCAGTGCGTTACAACTCTGCGAGTCTGTCTCCGTTTCACGGCCTTCGCCACCGACCCAGCTGACGGAAAGAAATCGGACAGCGAGCGCTCGAAGCTCACGGCATATGCAGCCAGAACGAGGAGACCACCACCTGCGCCAACCATTGTCCGGAGCGACCTCGTCGGTCAAGGCCCGCGCTTTCTGTTGGCGCGCCCGCCCCGATCTAAGGCATATGCGGCGCAATGGACGCCATCCGAATCCGCTGCGGCCCCCCTCTTTGCGGACGGGTGCGTATCAGCGGGGCAAAGAACGCAGCTCTCCCGATCCTTTGCGCAACGCTCTTGTCCGACGGCCCAAGCCGCTTGCGGAATGTCCCGGCCCTGCGCGACATCGAGACGACCGCAGCACTCCTGCGGTTTCTCGGGCGCACCGTGACCGTGGAGACCCCCGAAGTGAACGTTGCGGCAGGCTCGGATGTCCGTCCCGAGGCCCCCTACGAGCTTGTCAAGCAAATGCGGGCAAGTGTCCTGGTGCTCGGGCCTCTTGTGGCGCGTTTTGGACGGGCCAAGGTGTCTCTCCCGGGCGGCTGCGCCATCGGAACCCGTCCCATCGACCAGCACCTCAAGGGGCTCGAAGCCATGGGATGCACCATTCAGCTCGATCGGGGCTACGTGCTTGCCGAGGGGCCTGCGGGCGGGGGGCGCCTTCGTGGTGCGGAGGTCTGTTTCGATCTTCCAACAGTGACCGGCACTGAAAACCTGATGATGGCCGCGTCCCTTGCAAAAGGGCGAACGACCTTGGTGAACTGCGCCCGGGAGCCCGAGGTCGAGGAGCTCGCGAGGGTGCTCAACAAAATGGGGGCCGAGGTGAACGGCGCGGGGACCGATGTGATCCATGTGGTGGGGGCCGAACGCGGCGAGCTTGCCCCTTTCGATCACGCCATCATTCCCGACCGCATCGAGGCAGGCACCTACATGGTGGCGGCAGCGGCGACGGGGGGCGATGTGCTTTTGGAGTCGGCGCGTCTAGAGGACCTCGAAGCGCTGGTGAGCAAGCTACGCCAGGCGGGGGCCGAGATTGCAGCGGAGGGGGAAAACGTGCGCGTTCGGCGGACCGCACCGCTTCGTCCGGTCAATGCGACCACGGCGCCTCATCCTGGGTTTCCGACCGACATGCAGGCGCAGTTCATGGTGCTGATGTGCCTGGCCCAAGGCGAGAGTGTCATCAGCGAGACGATTTTCGAAAACCGTTTCATGCATGTTCCCGAGCTCCATCGGATGGGGGCGCGCATTGCGCTGCGAGGACACACGGCCATCGTCCACGGTGTCCCGAGACTTCGAGGTGCGAGCGTGATGGCAACGGACCTTCGCGCGAGCGCGTCGCTGGTGATCGCAGGACTCGTAGCGGAGGGCGAAACCGAGGTGCGACGGGTTTACCATCTCGATCGCGGCTACGAGCGCATCGAGGCCAAGCTGGGGGCCCTTGGTGCGAACATCGAGCGGGTGAAGGGAGCCGACGCGTAATTCCTTCTAAACCAAACCTATCTTGAGAACCGCAGGTCCGAACCGAAGACCTCACCCCTCGCTATTTCGCCCTTTAACAGCGCCCCCTCCCCATCGATGGGGAGGGGGACCTTGTGAACGCGCCGGATCGTGCGGGGGTGAGGTTCTGCGGAACTTGGGCCATTGAATTCCTTCTGCCCCGCGCTCGTGCTACTGGAGAAGCACCGCCCCAATGCCCCGCAGTACGCCTCTTGTTTTGTACGCCGTCGTGCGGCAATCCGAGGCCCCTTCCATCAAAGGGGTCACCGTACTTCGAGCCGGCGCGCTCGCGTCCCTGGTCGGCCGTCCCGCCCGTTCCATGGACATGGAGAAAGCCGCGCTAAGGCATCATCGGGTGGTACGCAAGATTTTTGAGTCCTGCTCGACGCTCGTTCCGTTTCGCTTCGGCGTCGAGTTGCCCTCGGAGCAAGCCCTCACGGCGCTGCTTCTTACCAACGAGAAGCTGCTGGATGAACGATTGTCGTATTTCCAAGGGCGCGTGGAGATGGGGATGAAAGTGAAGTTGCCGCAGCTCGACTTTGTCCTCCCGCTCGATCGATTCCACGCGCTGGCCCCCAACAGGAACGACCGGCAGGAGACCGTCGAAGGAGCCTTCTTTGAGGGGTGCTATCTGATCGATCGCGCCGCCATCGAGCCTTTTTGGGACGCGCTCAGCGCCATTGAATGGCCAGTCTACGGCAGCGGCCCGTGGGCTCCTTACAGTTTCTCGACTCTCACTCTTGGAGAACCGATACCATGAACAAGCCAGAGTGGACCATCACGCTATTTCCCCCTCCACCGGGGTCCGACCGCACGCTCATCTATGTTCCCATTGTGCACTCCGAAGCCGACCTGGGAAGCCTCGCCGAGGAGATACGTCGGCAGCTGTCCGACGCCTTTGGAGCCGATAGCCTCCAGCAGGCCGCTCGCTCTGTCGAGGCCATGTGGGCCTCCTTGCATTCGCATTTCGCAGCGTTTCCGTTTGCCTGGGACAAGGTCAAACTCTATCAAGACGGACTTGCGGTCTGCGGGATGGAAGAGCAGATTGTTCACGACCTAGCCGGCCAAAAGAGCACCAATCACCAAGTCCTTGTCGAGCTCATGAAACGTGGAGCCAAACTAATGGGGACTGAAGACCCTAAGCTCTTGGTCCGCGACTACCACAGAATTCAAAAGCTCGTACAAGCCGCACGCGACCGTGCTCCCGACTCAGTAGTCGAGCCCCTCAAGCGCGAAGGCGAGCTCCTGTTGCAAGAACGGGATCTCTATATCGCCCAGCGGATCGATTCCACCCTTGAGGAAGGCGAAACCGGGATCCTTTGTATCGGCTTGCTTCATCATGTCACCGAGCACCTCGAAGGGAAGATGGGGGTCCGATGGGCAAAACACCACCTCCCCATTAGTGAGAACGCCTGGCGAAAACTGAAAGGAGAGCGTCATGGCAACTGAACCCACAATGGAAGACGGCACTGTTCTTCTTCGTGTTGCAGAGGCCCCCGGAAAAGACGTAGGACGGGGTCTTGCGCGTCTCGACCCAAAGGACTTGGCCAAACTGGGCGTGCAAGTAGGAGATATCCTGCAGGTCGTGGGGGAGCGAACCACGGTCGCCAAGGTGATGCCCGCCTATGCGGAGTATCGCGGCAAGGGACTGATCCAAATCGACGGAATTGTCCGTGGCAACGCAAGGGTGGGCCTAGACCAACGCGTCAAGGTACGTCCAGCTGCGCACGCTGCGGCCCACAGAATAGTGTTGAAGCCTGTGGGCGATATCGCCCCTCTCAAAGGCAACGACAGCCGCTACGTAGGCAGACTCCTCGAGGGACTTCCCGTAGTCCCTGGAGACCGTGTTAGGGCAACGCTGTTCGGTTCCCGCTATCAAGACTTTGAAGTCGTCTCGACCCAGCCCAAAGACCGCTGCGTCGTTGTCGAAGCTCACACGCAGATTGCCATCGAAGGGGGCGAAAGCCAACCCAAGGCAACCAAAGCAGGTGGCATCGCCTACGAGGATGTTGGAGGGCTTCGAAAGGAGATCCGCCGGGTGCGGGAGATGATCGAATTGCCACTGCGCTATCCCCAGGTCTTCGAGCGTCTCGGGATCGATGCTCCCAAGGGGGTGCTGCTCCACGGCCCCCCTGGCACAGGCAAGACCTTGCTCGCCCGCGCTGTCGCCCACGAGACAGAGGCTGCCTTTATTTCTGTCAGTGGACCCGAAATTATCCACAAGTTCTATGGGGAGAGCGAGGCCAAGCTCCGAGGCATCTTCGAACAAGCCCGCAAGAGCGCCCCTTGCATCATTTTCCTAGACGAGATCGACGCGGTTGCTCCCAAGCGCGAGAATGTCCAAGGCGAAGTAGAAAAGCGGGTTGTCGCGCAGCTTCTTGCGCTCATGGACGGTTTGAACGCGCGGGGGCAGGTGATTGTCATCGGTGCAACCAACCTTCCAAACCTTCTCGACCCCGCACTGCGTCGTCCAGGTCGCTTTGACAGGGAAATAGAAATTGGCATTCCCGATGCTGCGGCTCGACGTGATATCTTAGAGATCCATACCCGTGGGATGCCGCTTGTCGACGATGTCGACCTAGGCAAACTGGCAGCGATGACCCACGGGTTTGTGGGGGCCGACCTCGAGGCTCTCTGCCGCGAAGCCGCGATGACCACACTTCGCAATGTCATGCCCGAGATCGACTTCGCCGGCAACGATCTCTCCATGGACCTTCTGCTGTCCCTCAAGGTCAAGATGGAGCATTTCCTGTCGGCGCTAAGCGAAGTGGAGCCCTCTGCTATCCGTGAAGTTGTGGTGGAGGTTCCTGACGTCAAGTGGGAGGATGTTGGCGGGTTGGAACAGGTCAAACGTGAGCTTCGCGAGGCGGTCAGCTGGCCATTGGAACACTCGGATCTTCTCCAACACGCTGGGGTGAGCGCCGCCAAAGGCATTCTGCTTTATGGGATCCCAGGAACAGGAAAGACCCTCCTGGCCAAGGCGGTAGCTTCCCAGAGTGGAGTGAACTTTATTTCGGTCAAAGGGCCCGCGCTCATGTCGAAGTATGTGGGAGAGAGCGAACGGGGTATCCGAGAGGTATTCAAGAAAGCGCGGCAAGTGGCCCCATGTGTGTTGTTTTTCGATGAGATAGATTCGCTAGCACCGGTCCGAGGGGACGGGGCGGATTCCAATGTCTCACAACGCGTGATCAGCCAGCTGCTTACCGAAATGGATGGCGTCGAAGAACTCAAAGGCGTGTTAGTCATTGCAGCAACCAATCGCAAGGATATCCTTGATCCGGCCTTGCTGCGCCCAGGGCGCTTTGATCTTCGGCTGGAGGTACCTCCACCCGATCTCGATGGACGAACCAAGGTGTTTGAAGTGCATCTTCGTGGCAAGCCTATCAGTGCGGATGTCCATGCCTTGGACCTTGCAGAGCGTTCCGACGGATTCACGGGCGCAGACATCCAGGCCGCCTGTCGTCGCGCCGGGGTCCTTGCGGTACGCGAGTTTCTGGCGGGGCAGGAGAAGGACATTTCAAAAATGTCCATTCTTCTCCGTCATCTCTTGCAAGGCATCGAGTCCGTGTTTGAAGGGGAAGGATTCTCGACCCGTGATCGGGCGAGTGAGAACTGAGGGGAGAGGGGACTGCGTGATCGGCCTATACTATCATAATGCGGAAGAACGCTGGCAGGCTCTGCTTTCGGTGCATAGGTTATCGGAGCAACTCGATAGCCCCTTGATCTTCATCGGGCCGAGCGCGGCTTGCAGCGAGGCCCATCAACGCATTCCGTCGCTTCGCTGTCAGCCCGAGGGAGGCAAGGCTCTTGACGGGGGCCGATCCACGCTCGCCAACCTTCCTCAGGGTGCGGGGATGGTATGGATGGAGTTGTCGATTCTGTGTTCAGGGAAGGTCCAAGCCGAGACGCTTGAACAGCATTTCCTTGCTCTCGAGCAGGCGAAAGTTCCTGTAATTAGTGCGTTCCACCTTCAGGAGCTTGGGGACGGTGCCCTGGGGACACTTCTTCAGCGGGGGATCCCGGTGATCCATGCCAGGTTTGCGGCGTCTTGTTGCGTGCCTTGCCTGGTCGATAGGGAAAAGGCCGGTTCCTCTTGTGTATATCCGGTGGGCCTTGTGAAAGCTGCCGAGGCAGAAAAGCTTGCAGCTCTGGGGGCGTTCGCCACCGGGATTGCCCATGAAATAGCCAATCCGCTGTCCATCATAAGCTCCACGCTTCAACATCTGCATGAGCGCCTCACTCTAGGGCGGGATGCGTCGATAGAGTTCACGGCCATGGCGCTGCAGAACGTAGAGCGCGTGCAGACACTGCTTCGCAACCTGCTCGACTTCGCAGTATTTCGAAGAGCCGTGGGGGAGACGCTCGACCTCAACAAGGCTGTTTCAGCGGTGGTCTGCTTTATTTATGATGAGTGCCAACGGCGTTCCATCACGGTGTCCTGTTCTCTCGATCCGTTGCTTCCTCGCGTCTGGGCGGACCCACATGGCATCGAGCAGATCCTCCTCAACGTGCTCAAGAACAGCCTTGAGGCTCTTACCGAAGTAGAAAATCGGGAGATCCGAATTGCAACCAAGACGAGCGAAGACCAGGTGCTTGTCGAGATCGAGAACAATGGCCCCCCGATCATGGGTGATGTGCTTCCATTCCTTTTCCGTTCTTTCCAGACCACAAAACCCGAAGGTACAGGCCTAGGCCTCTATATTTCAAGGCAAATTGCCATGAACTATGGTGGGAACTTGCAGAGCGCCAATGTTTCGCGAGGGGTAAACACTATCCTGACTCTTCCAGCGGTCAGGCGAGAGGAATAGCTACCAATGGCGCAGATTCTGGTGGTGGACGATGACCACGATATTTGCCGTGTGCTGTCGGTGCTCCTGCAAAAGAGAGGGCACCAGACGCAAGGGGTGTGCACGGGCGAAGCCGCGTTGACCATGGCGAGCAAGTGGAATCCCGACTTGGTTCTTCTTGACGTACAAATGCCAGGCATCGACGGGTTCGAGGTGCTTCGCCGACTGCTAGCTCGCCGTCCCGGGCTCTCGGTGGTCATGATGACCGGGTTTGGCGATGTGCCTTCTGCTGTCAAGGCGATGAAACTGGGCGCACGAGATTTCGTGTCGAAGCCTTTCCACAATGAAGCCCTTCTGGATACCGTAGAAAACCTGTTTCACATGGGAAGGCATGCGGCAGGTAACGTCAAGGCCATCGGCGAGAGCGCGGTCTTTCGCAAGGCGGTCGACTTCGCGCTCAAGTTCGCCTTGCCCGACATCAATGTGCTTCTTCTAGGAGAAACCGGCACGGGCAAGGAGCTCTTCGCCCGGATGATCCATGAGGCCAGCAAGCGATCCAAGGGGCCCTTTGTGCCCATCGACTGTGGTACGCTCCCAGCCAATCTTGCCGAAAGCGAGCTCTTTGGACATGAAAGGGGCTCCTTCACTGGGGCATTCAGCAGCGCGATTGGACGGCTGGAGATGGCGCAAGGGGGGACTTTATTTCTAGATGAAATTGGCAACTTGTCCCTTCCGTTTCAAGCAAAGCTCTTGAGGGTGCTGCAAAACCGAAGCATCGAGCGCGTGGGTGGCCGAGAGCCTATCCAGCTCGATATCCGAGTGCTCTCCGCCACCAATGTCAATCTCAAAGAGGCCGTCCAGGCCGGAACCTTCCGACAAGACCTGTACTATCGTCTCAATGAAATCACCCTCAACTTACCTCCTCTTCGTGAGCGTAAGGAAGACATCCGGGGGCTTGCTGCGTACTTTACCGAACGCTACGCCACCGCTTTTAAAAAGCCGGTAAGCGGCCTATCGCCGGAAACCTTGGTGATGCTGGAACACTGTCCGTGGCCTGGCAATATCCGTGAATTGGAAAATGCCATCAAAGGTGCGGTGGTTCTGGCGGACGACATGGTGACTCCTGATTGCTTTTCAGAGGAGCTTCGAGAGTCCGTCAGTGCCAGTGACACCATGAAAGTGGCCCAGGGCTCCGACGAGCGACTGAAGATGGAGATCGAGTTGGATTGCCAGCTAGACAGGCAAATCGATCTCAAAGCGTTTGGGCTCCAGGCAGCGTCCCAGGCCGAGCGCTTTTTGCTTGAAACGATGGTCCACCGGCGCCGAATCAGCAGCGCGCAGATGGCCAAGCTGCTCGGGGTAGACCCGAAGACGCTTCGCAGCAAACTTCGGCGCTATGGGCTGGAATCTGGACGATGAGTAGAGCATGCGGGGGGACAATCCTGATTGTCGACGATCATCCAGATATCGGCTGGCTCCTCTGCAAGCTCATGTCGGTCCGTGGACATACGGTCAAAGCCGTTCAGACCAGTGCTGCGGCAGTGGCGGCAATTCAGGGTTATGACTGCCAGGTGGCCGTTGTCGACTATCGCCTTCCTGATGGCAATGGGCTCGACCTGATGGGACGACTTACCGCCATACGCCCATCGCTCCTCATCATCCTGATGACCTCTTTTGGGACGCCAACACTCCACAAAGCGCTAAAAAACGTCAAGCTTTTTGCCTACTTTGACAAGCCATTTAACAATCAGGATATGATCTCCGCTGTCGAGGCGGCTATCGAAGAGGCGGAGCGCAAGAGCTAAGCAAAGCTTTGAAAACCGAAGGGTTGACCCCTCCGATTGAATGCTGCGTGCCAAACGGTCGTGTTCCGCGTATCGTGCCCACTGACGCCGTCCGCACACCTTTGTGTCGGCGACGCGTTCGTGCTGTGTGGAACTGAGAGGTGTGGAATGCTTCGTAAGTGGTTGATAGCCGTTGCGGCGTTTGCGATGGCGAGTGGAGCGGCCGAGGCCGCAGCAAAAGAGACAATTACCATCGCCACGATGGCCCCCTCGCAATCGGCGTGGGGGAGGATTTTTAATAGGTGGAAAGATAACGTCACCAAAGACACCAACGGCGAGGTCGAGCTCAGTTTCCTCTGGGGAGGCTCCGGTGGTGACGAAAAAGCCATGGTCGGCAACATGCGCAGCCGCAAGATCGACGGGGCTGCGATCACTGCCATCGGCCTATCGCTCATTCACCAGGATGTCCTGGTGTTCAATCTCCCGGGCCTCTTCAGAAACTGGTCCAAGCTCGACACCGTCCGCCAGTCCGAGACGGCGTACTTTGAAGGGAAGTTCGAGAACGAGGGCTTTATCCTTCTGGGCTTCGGAGACGTAGGGGCGATCAAGCTCCTTTCCATCGACCTGCAGGTGAAGACTCCAGGGGATCTGAATGGGCGGAAAGCCAACGTTTTCCCTGACGACGCCATCACCACGAAGTTCTTTCTAACGACCCCTGGAGTGACCCAGACGGGCGCTGGCTTCGGTGAGCTGGCGAGTTTCCTTCAGAGCAAGGCCACTTCGGTCATCGCCGTGCCTCCGTACGCGGCCGAACAGATGCAATGGAGCAATTACATCACCCACATCAACACGATGACGGTAGGCTTTTCCATTGGCGCGATGGTCATGACCTCGGCGAAATTCAGGGGGCTCAGCGACTCGCAAAAAGAGGCGGTCCGCAAGCACGGCGCCCAAGCCGCAAGCGAAGTCAACTCCGAGGTCCGGCGCCTCGATGGACAAGCCTTTGCCCGTATGAAGACCAGCAAAATTCCCTATGAGCCCACCCCCGACGAGGTCGGCGAGTGGCGACAAGTCTTCCAGAAGACCCGCCAGGCCCTGCGCGGCGCGACGTTCAGTGCCCCCGTTTTCGACCGCATCTCCGGCAAAGCCGGCTGACCCTCACCCATTTTATAGCGGACTTGCACCAGGCCACGTTACGCTACCGCTCAGCATGGACAGCAAAAATAGTGGGCCTGCCTGGGGCCCCAAGGTCGCGCACATCGATGCCCTCTGGACTCGCCTCGAGACCCGTCTCTGTGTCTGGGTCGTCATCGCCGAAACCCTAGCCCTCTTCTTCTGGATCTCACTCAAAGGACTGGCCACCGACACACTCCCGGGAGGCAACGCCGCCGGTCTGATCTGTCGCGTGCTCTTCTCAGCCACCTTCGCTGGCATCGTCGCTCACTTCGTGTCCCGTCCCGGGCAAAACCCAACGCACGCGCGCCAGCAGCTGCATCGCATCGCCGTTCCGGTCGGCATGATCCTCGGTGGGTTTGCCGCAAAGGCCTGGCTCCACTTCGGCGTTTCCTACTTCGGCAACGCCCTCAACTGGTTGATCAACGGCTCGGTCCTCTCGCTCGTCGGCGGCCCTCGAGGACTGGTCACGCGCCTCACGTTATGGCTCGCGCTTCTAGGCGCATCCATTGCTACATCGCGTGGCAAGCATATCCACATTGACGTGGCCGCCCGTTACGTGCCTACGCAGTTTCGCCTGCCCGCTGCGCTTCTGGGATGGGCCGCCGCTGCTGCCGTCTGTTTCGCCGCTTCCTACGGTTTCATCGACCACATCGCCGTCGCCGAGTTCAAAGCCAAGCTCGAAGTCGATTGCGCCGACGACATGTCCAAGCCCGTCGCCCAACGTCGCAGCTGCCCCACGTCGTTTGGCGAGCGCGTTGGCACCGTCCGTCACGAGGTTCGCAAGGACCTGTTCCTTCTCGCAAGACAAGCCTCCCTCGACCTTCAGACGTTGCCGGTGGTGCTACGCGGCAAGCCATGCGACCGGTACCTGACCCCCTCCACATGGAACACCTGGATGCGTTCGGCAGACTGGAAAGCCCACTTTGCACCGGAGGCCGTCGACGCGCAGCTCCTCGATGAAACCGAGCGGCGCGATAGCCAGCTTCCACTGGTTCCGTACCCAGGTGGAGGAGAGCGCCCCTCGGGACTTCTCGTGCGCACTGCGGACTTCTTGTTCCCCTTTGGGCTCCTCATGATTGGACTGAAGTTCCTCCTTCGCATGGCCCTGGCGCTGCTCGGTCAGGTGAACCTCGATCCGGACGCAGCACACGCGGAAGAAAACTTGGGAGCGGACGCAACCCACGAGGTGACGCCATGAGCGGACAAGGCTCGGTAAGTCGAACGGCACGAATTACTTTCGGTGTTAGCGCCACCAGTGTGGTGGGAGCTATCGTGGCCGCGGGAAGTGCCCTCTGGGCGTTTGTCGTGGCCATGGCGCTTCTGGGGACTCCTCTCTTTGCCGTCATGGGAGGGGCGGCCGCTCTCGCCTGGATGACCCACAAGGAGCCCGCTCAGCACCGACTGATGTACCTGGCGCCAAAAATCCTTGACACGCACTTCTCCGACTCCCCCATTCTGGTGACTATCCCCCTCTTTACCTTTGTCGGGTACATGCTCGCGGAGGCAAAGACGCCGGACCGACTGGTGCGAGCGGCCCGTGCGGTCCTCGGTTGGCTTCCAGGGGGTCTTGCGATCGTATGCGTCGTTGCGAGCGCGGTGTTTACCGTGCTGACCGGCGGAAGCGGTGTGACGATCATCGCCATCGGAGGACTGCTGTACCCGTCCCTTCGGAAACAAGGGTATTCGGACAAGTTCTCGCTGGGTCTGGTCACCACTGGAGGCTCCGTCGGACTCCTGCTTCCGTACTCGCTTCCACTGCTTATTTTCTGTCTCGTTGCCAGTGTGGACTTCACCAAAGCCTTCAAGGCGGTGCTGCTCCCTGGCGCGTTTGTGGTGCTACTTTTGAGCCTCTACTCCGGCTACGTAGGGACCCGCGAGGGGGTCCCGAGGGAACGACCGCGTCTGCGCGAGGTGCTCGCGTCCCTTGAGGACTTGAAGTGGGAGCTGTTCATCCCTGTGCTTCTCGTGTTGGGTCTCGGCTCCGGGTTGACCACGGTGGATGAAGCCGCAGGGCTCGTGGCGTTCTACACGGTGGTCATCGAGTTTTTTGTCTACAAAGACCTCAAGTGGAAAAGGGACCTTCCAGGCATTGTCAAGGGCTCGATGAGCCTTGCGGGGGCCATCATTCTGATTCTGTCGATGGCAAACGCCCTCGTGTTTTACTTTATCGATCCCAAGGTGCGGCTTCCAAGCGAAGTGCTCGATCTGATGATCCGTCTTGGCATCGAGCATCGCTGGCAGTTCCTGATCGTGATGAACCTGTTTCTGCTGGTGATCGGGATGTTGATGGAGGGGTTCAGCGCGATCTTGGTCTCTGTGCCGCTCATTCTCCCCTTTGTTGCGGACCTGGGGATGCGTCATCCCGACGAGAAGATGTCGCCATTCCAGCTTGCGATGATCTTCCTGTTGAACCTCGAGATCGCCTACTGTATCCCGCCGTTAGGCTTGAACCTCTTTATTGCGAGTTTCCGCTTTAATCGTCCTGTCACCAGCATCTACCGGGTGGTGATGCCGTTTGCGCTGATCCTGACGGGCGCATTGGTGGTGGTGAGTTACGTACCTTGGCTCAGCGATGTGCTGGTGAAGCCGGACATCGCGTTTTACAAGGAGAAGTCCAAGCGCGAGGGGCTGGCGCCGCGGGAGGCATGGATGCTCGAGTGTGTGCAAGCGGATCCGAACAATCCGCAGCCTTGCAGCGAGGAGGACCGGAAGAACTTTCCAGGCGGACAGCTTCCGCAAACCACTCCGCAAGGGGGCTCGGAGCAGCCGCTCGACCAGGACCTGCCTACCCCCGACGCGGGCTGCAATCCTGATCTCGATGACTGCGACAAGCCGGACGGGGGCTGAATTCGAGAGGCCTACTAAACCAAGCCCAGCTTGAGAACCGCAACTTCGTCGCCGGCGATCCCGCGGACCTCACCCCCGCACGATCCGGCGCGTTCACAAGGTCCCCCTCCCCATCGATGGGGAGGGGGCGCTGTGAAATGGCGAAATAACGAGGGGTGAGGTCTTCGGCTCGGACCTGCGGTTTTCAAGATAGGTTTGGTTTAACTAAGGAACCAACGCCTCAATCCCCAACGCGCCGCCGACAAGTCCGGCTGCACCGTTGGGGAGCCCCAACGTTCGAGCCCCGCGACGCGACACCTTCGGCGCAACCGCACGCACCTCGCCTCCAACCAACCGAACCGCCTGCGTCCCCCCCGTCGCGTCGTCTCCTGCAACCAGGATGGACCCATCAGATAGCGTCACTGCCGTCGGTTGCGTCAATGCTCCCGTGAGCACCGTTGGCAAGAACGTCGGCGTGCACGACAACGTGCACGACAGATCGAACCCCCGCAAAAGAACCTCGCCTTGCCCAATCGCCAGTACCTGGTGAGAGTCCAGGGCGACCACCGCTGCCCCCGCCGTCGCCCACGGCCCGAACGACAGCGCTGTCCCCAGCACCTCGACTGCCGGCGCCGAGGCGCTCCCTCCAACCACCACAAGCCCCCTCCCATCAACCCACACAGCTCCCGCTCCTGCCCGAGGCGCCATCAACGACAAGAACGACAGCCCCCCGCTCGAGTCCACACGCAATACCCGCGACGTCGCCTCCGCACGTGTCGCCCCCACTACATAGGACGCGCCATCGGTCCCTACCACTGTCGCCCCCCCTGCTACTTCACCAAAATTCCCCCCCGACGGCGCCACGGGACTCGCCGCTTGTCCTGTCGCGAGGTCCACCGCCACGGCCCCCTGATCATCCACCCACAACGCCACCTGTCCTACGGTCACCAGCGAAACACGGGCGCCAAGCGGCCGCGGAAACGATGCCACGGGCTGCACCGCCTGGTACGTCACCAGGTCGTACAGTCCCATGGAAGACGACAGCTGCACGACCACGTAACGCGACAGAAGCAGCCCTACAGTCGGCCCAACGGGCACCTCGGCAAAGCCGTTGGCTAGCCGCGCAAACTCGCCGGTCCTCTGGACAAACAGTGGCAGCGTCTGCCCCGCAAGGTCGCCGAACCGAAAGGGGAGCGACTGCCCCCAAATCCGCATCTGTCCCGCTGCGTCAAACCCGCTCACGCGCACCGACGCCACTGTGGTCTCCGGGACATCGCCCAGCTCCACTGTGTCGGCGGGGAGCGTCACCCGGGCAAGCGAACGCACCCCACCGTCGGCGCTCACTGCCTCGACGGCAAGGAGCACCGGCACTGGACTACGGCTAAAGGTGTCTGACTCCCCCCCAGTGGTCAGCACCAAGGTGCCCGCCCCCTTTTGCGAACACCCGATGGCAAGCAGTGCTGCCACGACTCGCGGGAACAAGAGAGAACTCAGGAGCGGATCTGCTGTGCCAGATAGTGCGCGTCGCCCACCTGCTTGACGAGCTCGATCTGCGCCTCCAGCCAGTCGACGTGCTCTTCCTCGGAGGTCAGGATCGACGTCAGCAGGACCTCGGACCCGTTGTCGCCCACGTCGCGACAGAGCTGGATCCCTTTGTTGAGTCGCGGCACGGCAAGGTGTTCCAGCGCCAGGTCGTTGTGCAGAATCTCGACAACGCTTTGTCCGATGAGAAGCTTGTCGAGCTTTTGCAGGTTGGGAAGTCCCTCGAGGTACAGAATGCGCTCGACGAGTTGGTCGGCATGTTTCATCTCATCGATGGACTCCTTTACAATCTTGTCAGCAAGACGCTCGTAGCCCCAGTTTCGACACATTTTGCCGTGTAGGAAATACTGGCTAATGGCCTGGAGCTCGCCGGTCAGCACTTCGTTGAGCAGTTGGAGGACTTTGGGATCACCTTTCATGGTAGGGGGATCAGAGCACCGGCAGAACACGCGCGCAAGGGGGACGTTTGCGGAGCGCATCAAGAGCTACGGCGAAGTCCGTGGGCACGGCGGACTCGAACCGCAGTGAAACGGCGGTGCGGGGATGCAAAAAGCCGAGGAGACGCGCATGGAGCGCCTGTCGTCCCAGTGTCTCGCCTGCGTCCCGAAGACGAGCGTCGCGCGGGGGACTGCCATAGACCGAGTCACCAAGCAGCGGCGTGCCTGCGTCCGCAAGGTGAACTCGAATTTGATGCGTCCGGCCAGTCTCGAGACGGCAAGAGAGCAACGTGGCGCCGTCAAGCGCTTCGAGGACCTTCACGTGGGTCACGGCTCGCTTGCCGGGGTTTGCCCGAGTGGTGAAGCGCAGGCGATCGGTGGGATGACGTCCATGGGGCGTGTCGAAGGTGCGAGCGTGGACTGCACCGACGGCGATAGCCAGGTATTCGCGTTCGATGGAATGGCTGGCAAACTGCGCTTTCAGATGCTCGCGGGCGAGCGGAGTGCGGGCGACCACGAGTACTCCACTGGTGTCTTTGTCGAGGCGGTGCACGATGCCTGGACGGTCGTGGCTGGTCTCCTCGGTCTCCTCGAGCGAGTCAAAAAGACCTAGCGCCAAAAGGCCATTGACAAGCGTTCCACCTTCGTGCCCACGGGCTGGATGCACCACGAGACCTGCGGGCTTGTCGACAACCACCAGGTCGCTGTCGGTGTAAAGAACTGTGAAGTCGATGCCGGATTCAGGCAGCGCGCGGGTTGGAGGCGGGGCGAGCGGGCGCACCTCGACGGACTGCCCAGCGCGCACTTTGTCCGAGGCACGACGAACAAGACCGCCGACGAGCACATGACCCGCTTCGATCCAGCGTTGCAGCTCGGCACGGGAGGGAGACGCTAGGGCGTCGACGAGAAAGCGGTCAAGTCGCTGCCCTGCGGCGTGGGGCGGGACTACGTAAGTCGAGGGAGCTTGGCTCACCAGAGCTTCGATTTGATGTGCGCCTTGGCCTTTACCAAGATGTCGACGAGAGCGCGGTCGTAGAAGTTGCGGGGGTAGAGATCGGGCGACACGCGGCGTTTGAACAGGGCTCGCCCCTCTTCGATCTCCTCGGCGAGGGCGTCAAAGAGGTTGTCGTTGGTAATCCCGGTAACAATTTTATCTTCGTTGTAAAGGCTAAGATCACTGGCGATGGCGCGCGCGAGGCGGCGGGCGGCTTCTTCGGTCTCAATCAGAGGCATGGGCGACGTTCTCCTCGACGGGTATTGTGGATGCAATAGCGGCTTCGTGTCAAAGGAGCGCGCTCGAAAAAACGTTAAACCAAACCCATCTTGAGAACCGCAGGTCCGAACCGCGGACCTCACCCCCCCAGCCCCCCTCTCCCTCGACATTTTCCTTGCCCATGCGGGCAAGTAAAATCGTCTTCGAG
>CAITRH010000110.1 GCA_903894755.1 uncultured delta proteobacterium | reverse complement strand
TGCGGTGCCTGCTCACGTACTTTAAGTACGCTGCGCGGGCTCCTCGGCCAAATACTCGTCTGGCAGTAATGGCGGGTCTCGATCTGGACGCGGTTTACCATCGGGCGCGGACCTTATCCCGCCAACGCCCCGTCCCGCCACGCAAAGCGCCACATCGTGTAAAGTGACACTTGACACTATGCGTAGCCGGTGTGATGTTGCCCGCCGTGACCCGCGTACCTCTCCCCGCCAGTCTTCTTCAACGCCTAGTCCGTGCCGTACCCCAGGCGCTTACTCGGAAAATCAAGGACCTACGTCGTGATCTCGCAGTCCTCACGGGCGCGTTCGCTGGAAACCACCCCGCGCCGGTCACCGTGAGGACCCGACGCACGCCCCCCTCGTCTTCCCTGGTGGCAACGCGCCACGTACGGGTCAAATCTGTGGTTCACGACACGGCCGACGCACTCTGTGTGGAGCTCGAGGACCCTACCGGCGCCCCTTTCTCCTTTGTTCCAGGCCAGTTTTTTACCGTGGTTCTTCCCCTCGAAGGAGAAACGCTGCGGCGTGCCTATTCGGCATCCAGCGCTTGCCAAAGCCCTGCCACCGTGCGCATCACGGTCAAGAGGGTCGCTGGAGGAAAAGTCTCCAACTACATCGTCGACTCCCTAAAAGAGGGGGCCTTTCTCGAGTTGCTTGGCCCTTCCGGTAACTTCGTGGTGGCACCGAACCCCAGCGCACGGAGAAGCCTGGTGCTCATTGCGGGAGGAAGCGGCATCACCCCCATGATGTCCATTCTTCAGTCGGTTCTCCCCGTGGAGCCGGAGACCCAGATCACACTCCTTTATGGCAACCGTGGAGAGGACGACATCATCTTCCGCAACGCCCTCGCCGAGCTTGCCGCTGGGGAACCGCGGTTTGTCCTTCGTCACGTGCTCAGCAATCCCCCCGACGGATGGAACGGCGCTGCAGGCGTGCTCGATGAAGCCACAACGTCCCGAGAGCTAGCATTGCTGGGCGATCTCCCCGAGACCACAGAGTATTACGTGTGCGGCCCGCAACCCATGATGGATGCCGCCCGTGCAGCGCTCCGTTCCCGCGGAGTGGACCCGGAAAAGATCCACGAAGAGCGTTTCAGCTCGCCCCACCTTCGTCCAGCGGCCCACAAGCTCACGACGTCGCAGCCTCTCACGGTCCGTTGCGGTGCACGAGAGACCATCACCACCGTTGGCCCCGATCAGACCCTTCTCGAGGCGGGGCTTGCCGCCGGTGCTGCCATGAACTTTTCTTGCACCCTCGGGGGATGCGCCGCGTGCAAGGTAAAGGTGGTCTCCGGGGAGGTCGCCATGGAGGAGCCCAATTGCTTGTCGTCCGACGAGCGCAACGAGGGCTTTGTCTTGGCGTGTGTCGCTCGGGCCAACTCACCGGTGGTCGTGGAGGTTCCGTGACTGTGGAAGTTGCCGAGGCGGTCGATCGACACGATTGGCCCTACCGCATGAAGGACCTATGCGACCTCAGTGGGCTTCCTCGGCAGGCAATCCATTTTTATATCCACGAGGGCCTCGTACCTGAGGGACACAAGACAGGTCGAAACATGGCCTACTACGGAGAGAGCCACCTCGCTCGGCTGCGGTTGATCCAGAAGCTGCAAGATGAGCAGTTTCTTCCCCTCAAGGCCATTCGGGCGGTCCTTGACGAGCAAGACTCGGCGTTTTCCCCCGCCCAACGCCGGCTGATCGCAGATGTCAAGCAGCGTCTCAGCCCCGCGATCACATCTAAAGCGGGTGGCAAACGCGAGACCGTCGATGCCAAAGCCGCGATGCTGCGCCTTGGAGTCGACAGAAAGGACTTCGACGAGCTTGTCTCCATGGGTCTTTTCGCTGCAACCAAAGGTCCCAAGGGCAAGACACTCATCGCCAAGGACGACGAGTGGATGCTCGAACTGTGGGGCAACCTTTGCAACGCGGGATTTTCAAGAGAGCTGGGCTTCTCGCTCCTCGCCATCGCAGAAGAAGCGGTCTCATCGCTGTTCGCTCGTGAGAGCCAAGAGCTCTTGGCCAAGCTCGCCCAAGTGCCTGCTGACCAAGTAGCAGGCATGATCGAGCGTGCCCTTCCGCTCGTCAACACGTTTCTCGTTCGCTACCACGAAACCAAGATCCGAAACCTCTTGGCCGTGGTTTGACCATCACTCAATTCGTTTGCAAACGCCTCATCAGGCCCTTTGCTCCCAAGGGAGACATCCATGTTCGATGCATCGAAACTCACCAATCTGCTTCCTCTCAAAATGAGGTCGCAGACCGACGCCTACCTCGAGGCCCTAGGGGTCTTTCTGGAAATCCGCGACCCCAGAGTCCTGGCATCGCTCGCCCCCTCGGGCGTTCGAGGACTGCTCCTCAAGCGCGGTAAACAGGGGATCCCCACGCAAATCAAGTGCAGCCACACCGCCTACTTCGATTGGACCTACCCCAACGACCATCCTGAAATGCGCGAACTCTACACCCGCGCCAAGGCCGGCCAATGGGACGGTGCAACGTACCTTCCGTGGAAAACCGATGTCGACCCGGAAAACCCAAATACCCTCATTCTCCCCCAGTCGTTCCTCGGTGTCGAACGCCTCGAGGACTACAATGTCCGACTCGACGACAAAGAAAAGCACGCCCTCACCAACAGCGTTGCGACCTGGATGCTCAGTCAGTTCCTGCACGGCGAACAGGGCGCCCTCTTTGCCGCGGCTCAAGTCACCGAGGCAGTCCAGTTCTTCGATGGCAAGCTCTATGGCGCTACCCAGGTTATCGACGAGGGACGGCACATCGAGGTATTCCATCGCTACCTCGACGAGAAACTCAACAAGCTTTACCAGGTCAACGACAACCTGTTTGTCATCATCGACGCCCTCATCAGCGACTCGCGGTGGGACATGAAGTTCCTGGGAATGCAAATTATGGTCGAGGGGCTCGCTCTGGGCGCCTTTGGAACCCTCTACAAGCTCACCAAAGAGCCGCTCCTCAAGGTCCTTCTCAAGATGGTGATCCAAGACGAGGCCAGGCATGTCCATTACGGTGTGCTTGCTCTCCGGGACCACATCAACAAGGAGCTCGACGAGAGTGAGCGACGGGAGCGTGAAGACTGGGCCTTCGAGGTTTCACTCCTGATGCGCAATCGCTTCATGCTCTACGAAGTGTACGAAGAGTGGTTCGAGGGGCGCATGCCGCGGGACAAATGGCGCGAATTCGTTACGAACTCCCCGGGCATGAGGGAGTTCCGTCAGGTCATGTTCAGTCGCCTCGTGCCGAACCTCCGCGCCATCGGCCTCATGACTCCACGGATCCTCCCGCACTACGAACGGGTCGGTCTGATGCAGTACTTTGGTGGAGATGCTGCTGACAAGTTGTCAGGAGAGCAGCTGATCAGCGATCTCGACCGCGCGGCCTAACAGAGGTCATCCCACTTCGACGCAAGTGGGATGTCACCCGTCACGGGTTCGCTGTCCCACCACCACATCCAGCTTGCCCGCAAACACCCGCACCTCAACCCGCAACGCCCGTTGCCGCTCGGACGGCGCACACGCCAAAACACGCGCCGAATTCGCCCCGTACGACCGATCAAGCTCCTGGGGGCCATCAGACCCCTCAAGGCCCTCAAGCAGACGCAACTCGAGCCCCGCGCCTGCCCCTTGCGCCCCGGCCGCTATGCTCACACAACGCCCCGCGGGGACGGTCACAGCCCAAGACTCCACTTTTTCTGCTCCCACCCCCAGCACCCGTACCTCCCCCGCTGCCCCTTCCTGTACAACCGACGTCCCCTCCGCCGACCGGGCCAACATCCGCGCACTTGCCAATGGATGCCCCGCAAGCTCCAAGGACCTCCAACGCTCCCGACGTACAAGGACCGCAAAGGGCCCTGGACGTCCCTTGGTCTCCAAATCGAGCCGCCCCCTCTCTACCCCACATGCAAATAACGTCGCCGATGCAACTCCTTGCGACGACGCGAGCAACCCCCCATCGTCGTTCCACAGTGCCCCCTCGAGCAATGTCAGAGGAGCCCCCGCTACCACGTCGATGCGCGCACATGGCTCCCCCACTCCACGCAGATCCACCGGTACACTGGTCCGCTTCCCAAGGACCAAGTTCCCTAGGACACTCGACTTCGGCCCCTCGTACCCAGCTTTGCTCAGCTCCGCGTTCCGTGCCTCCCTGGCTGCAGCTACCGATGACACAGTCGCAGCCCAAGCTACGTCCGCTCGTGTTGCAAGGTCCCGCACCGCTTCGCCCCGCGCCCGTCCCACCACCACCGCTGCAAGCCCCCGCCCAAGATGCGGTCGAATCGAAAGAAATGCCCCCATCGCTACCGGTGAACATACCGTCATCGTCCGTACCCGCCCCCCGTCCTTGGAACGTGCAAGCAGGTGTCCCTCCGAGTCGGACGCCTCAAGGTCGATGGATGACACCTCGTCGCCTGGCACCACCACCACATCGGTGCAACCATCGGCCTCCAGAGGAAACGGCATCACCGTGGGAAGCCGCGCATCGACGGACGCGGCCACTTTGCGCACGTCCTCCCAGGTCGCTCCAAGGACCCGTCTGTGGGCCCGCACATGATCGTCAAGGCCGGGCCAGGATTCCGCAGGACGAGGTCCCTCCCCTGTACTCCCACGCGCCCCAAGCGCTTTTCCTGCCGCTGCCGCCGCGTCGCGTCCCACCAGCTGCGCGGCTACTGCAACGAGTCCTTCGCCCGTTGCCACATGGGCTGCGACAAAGACTCGGGCGGGATGCGGTGGACATAACAGTACCGTTGGATGGGCGTCAGGTGCCTCGTCTACGGCAAGCGGGGCCCCTTCGTCGGAAAACGCCGCAACGTCCAGATCCTCTACCGAGCTTGACGCCCGTGCGTAAGCCAAAAGACATGCGTCGGCCGGGACCTCCACAAAGGCCCCCAGTCGCTCTCCCTCGAACGCCTCGGAGCTTGCTACAAGACTGAGTGGACCTGCTCCGAGACGAAGCGCGCGGTCGGGAAGATCCGCTAGGAGCGCTCGCGCATCCATCTCGCCCCTGGTCACCCCCGGCGCCGCTAACTTGACAGGTCCACTGGGGGGGGTTGGATGCGCTCCGGCACATCCAGCAACAAGACCACACACCAACACCGCAAACTTCATCGCGGCACCTCCCAAGCTCCCCCCACGGTTCGAAACAACGCAAGCCCCCAGCCCACTCCGCTCCCACGGGCATCGACCGTGAGCTCCACAGAATGACGGTCGTGTGCACAGAACGCCACAACCCCCGCGTGGTCGCCTACTCCGCGCTCATCGCTCGATTCCCAGGCTCCCAGCGTGGCTCGTAGCCCTATCCCCCTGGGACTTCCCTGCACAATGGCCGCCACAGCTAGATAACAAGCGCCCGGCTCGACAGCGACTGCGACAGGCGTGAGCCCTGACACCCCTTGGGCCCGAAACACCGCAGGAGCCGCAGGAGATGCCACGTTTCGTTTCCGTAAAGCCTGCGCTAGACGGGCCAGTGGCTCGGTCCCCCACATCGCAGGCAAGTGCTGAGGAAGTGCCCACACGGAATGCACTAAAACCACCGGAGTCTCCGACGGCGCCCCCAAGAACGCTACAATCCCCCGGGTCGCCTCCCCAACACACGCCTCGATGCGTACATCGGGAGCGTCGCTCCGGTCGCGAGCAAGAACGCGGTCGTCCGCTTCGTCGCGCAGCTCGCCGTCCACGTCGAGCCTTCCACGGGCTGCTGCATTGAGCGCTTTGGGATCGCGAGCAAAAAGCTGCAACCGGTGGCATCCAGGTGCCAGTGCGATCCGGGAAGACCCGTTCCCCTCGCCATGAGCCACTAGAGAGGTGCGCTGAACAAGACGTCCCCCCTCCCGTGTCGCCCGAGCCACGGCCAGGTCGGCTCTCTTGTCAGGTGGAGAAAGCGGAGGAAGCTCCCCAGGCTCTGGCCCTGCTGTCAACACCCCTCCAATGCGCTCCGGAAGCACCGCGCGCAAAGCGGGAAGCGGCTCGCGGAACCGTCCCACCACCACCTCGAGTGCCCCTCGTCCCGAATCGCTCGAAACAACGATCTTCCTTGGAGCAGTCGCCCCGCAGCGGATCACGAGAAGCGCCCCTGCGACACTCTGTAGACGCGCTCCTGGGTCGTCGTCGTCGCCGCCATCCACCTTTGCTCGGAAACTTACCCCTCGCGGCCCCAGGACCGCCACCGACATGCACTCGCCGCCAGGCTCTTGGCCCCCCGCAACGACGACCGTGAGGGTCCCCTCCTCGTGCAGAAAGCGGGACGGGAGCCTGCGGACCGTGGCGCCCAACCGCTGCCACTCCGATGCAACCAGCGCAGCGTCACTCCGAAGATCGGCGTGAGCGACACTCGAACAGCACAGGAATGCCGCGAGCGCCGCCCGCTTCACGGCTCCTCGACAGAAATATCGCCTTCGAGAAACGTTTGTGTCTCCGGATCCCAGACAAAGAGGCGGAACTCCCCGACAGCGCCCCCATGGACACTCGTGACAAGGTGGGCAACAGGGAAAGGAGGCGCGGGACCACCCATCTTGGCCGCATCCGTGTCGGTTTCGGAGAAGTAGGCGCCGCAGTCGAGGTGCGAGTGGTAGACGACCTTCACGGGACGTCCGTTGGCATGGCCCTTTTTCACGCACGCTTCGAATTTCAGCGAGTCGAGATCGAAGTAGGTCCGTCCCGTGCGCGGGTAGGCCGCTTGATCAAGACGATGCAAGGCGTTGGCGCGGTTCGGAAGCGGCACGACCTCGTCGATGAGCATCGGATCGTTGGCCGGTCCGACCAGAAGGCCGCAAGACTCTTCGTCCCGTGCGTACCCTTGACGCGCCTCTTCGAAGACCGCCTCGAGGGCCGCACGGGTGATGCGCAACTGCCCCTTGGCCCAGGGGAAATCATGGAACATGGGACTCTCCTAAGGCAGCGCGAAACGCACGGAGCGCATCCATGGCCCCCTCGGCCACCTGCGACGCCACCGGGTCGCCAAGCGCCAGTCTGGCGGAAGCCTGCGAGCAGGCAAGCGCAGGATCCACCTCAGTCTGAACCGACGGGTCGACAGCGAGGGCCTCGGCAGCCGTGGCGGCGTCAGCTACTCGAAGGCGCGTGATCCCGGCTCCTGCCAGGTAACGTGCAGCCACCCGTGCGCGCAGCCCCACCCCCGGGACTTCGGCCTGGTAGCTCGCGAGACGCGCTTGTCCTGCCGCTCCGACCTCTATGAGGCGCACCTGACGAATATGGCGGTTCACGCGCCACCGGCAACCGCAGGAACAATGCTGATCTGGTCACCGTCCTTGACCGCGGTGCGAAGTCCGTCGAGGAACCGAATGTCTTCCTCCCCGACGTAAAGGTTGATGAAGCGACGTACCCCCTTGGCGTCGAGGAGTCGCTCGCGCAGTCCAGGGTGCTTGGTTTCGAGGTCGTCGACGATCTCGGCAACGGTGGAGCCCGAGGCAAACACTTCGTCGGCCCCCCCGGTGAGGGAGCGAAGCGGGGTGGGGATGCGCACGAGGATGCTCATGGAATTCTCCTGTCAGGTCAAGGGAGGCAGGGGTCTGCGGGCACGTACCGAGAGCGTTCGATGCTGCGGAGGGTCCGTTCGAGGCCACAAAGCGGGCAGCTAGCGCGCGGGGCGATGCTGCGGCGACGTAGCGAGTCAGTTTTGCCGTCGAAGGTCACGAGAGTCCCCTCGACCGGCTGTCCGTCGAGGAGCGCGAGGGCGAGGTCGGCTTGGACGGCAGCGACAATCCCCACGACGGGGCCCACCACGCCAGCGGTCGCGCAGTTTGGCCCGCCGCCTTCGGGAAGATCCTCGAAAAGGCAGCGGTAACACGGACCACCCGAAGGTCCCACGGCCAGGGCGGTGCCGACCCAACGCACGGCAGCGCCGTGAACCACCGGGACTTCGGCCAATCGACACGCATCTGCGGCCAAGAACTTGGTCGGGTAATTGTCGGAGCCTTCCACGACCAGGTCGTAGCGGGAGACGAGGTCGAGTGCATTGTGCGGGAGCAGCCGGGATTGGTGCACTTCGACGTGCACTCCAAGGGGCTCGAGCTTACGTCGCGCCACGTCTGTTTTTCGCAAGCCAACGTCGGCGTCATCGAAAAGAATTTGGCGGTGGAGGTTGGTGCGTTCAATCAGGTCGTCGTCGGCAAGGCCGAGGGTTCGGACGCCAGCATGGGCCAAAACGAGAGCAAGAGGCGAACCGAGGCCCCCCACTCCTATAATGAGGACCCGAGCCTCTGGTCGTTTGATCGAGCGTTTTACCGTCCCCATCGCGGCCCCTGGCGTACCGTTTCTTTCGTGACGCCGTCAAGTTCCGCTCCGCGCCGCCATAGCGGTGACGGTGGGGTGACGGTCGGTGTGGCTTTAGGTGACGGTGCCCCGCCTTGGTCCCGGAGTCGCCTTGTAGGCCACTGACCAGCCGACTCCACGTCGTTGCAGTCGCCTTGTCGCTGAACGACCGAGCGCCATCAATCCCTGGAGTGGCTTGTTTTTTTGGCGACGAGGCGTCTCCGGGCCCTAGGAGTCGCCTTGTTGCTGAACGACCGGGCCGTTCCAGTTCCCGGAGTTGCCTTGTTGCCAACGCCTAGGTGACATCAGAATCCTCGGAGTTGCCTTGTCGCTGAACGACCAAGGCCTTCCGAGCTCTCGGAGTTGTCTTGTGGCTTAGGCACTGAGCTCCTCTGGCCGTCGAAGTTGCCCCGTCGGTGACCTTCGAAGCGGGTTCCAGTCTCCGGAGCGACCTTGTCGGTCAACGCCATGGCAGCTCCACGCGAATCGACCGCATCGGATGTCAAGCCTCCCCCTAACTAAAGGAGAGGGGGGCGCGTCGGCTGGCATGTGTCGTGCGAAGCCTCTCGTACCGCCATGACGCCAACCCCACTCCCCCGTCGTGTCCACCACGCGCTCCCGATGTCGCGGTCTGCCCCGCCTGCCGCCGACCCGCCGCGGGCCGTGCCGGAGTTCCGAGGAGGTCTCGGCGCGCACCTTGGTGTCCCGCGTGTCCCGCGTTCGTCGCCCCCCCCTGCGGACAGACCCATCGCCCTCGCACGGGCCTGGTCACCGCCGGTCCAGTCGCTCGCTCTAAATGCCCCATCGAGCGCAGCTTCAGCAGTCGCCGTGATGGCGTTTGGGCTTACGCTGATCGCACTGGTCGCAGCAGCTGTATCGCCGCTTGCCCTGACCTTGGTTGGAGGAGCAAGCCTGGCTGTTGCGGTGGGCATGTTCACGGCCGCCTCTTCGGAGCGCCCCGTGGTCATTATGAACGTTCACGTCGGGGAGCTTCCTGCACGACGGTCGACGCTGGATATGTCTTGAGCTGGCTATTCGTGTATCTGCGCGACCTTGGAGGATCCGATGCTCGCCGATGTGCAGGTGCGGGGTGAGGGGTTCCCGATGTGCTAGCGTTGCGCCATGGGTGCTCTCGACAGGTCTGCGGTGCGGGTATGGGGCGAACGGATTGCGGTACTGGTAGCCGGGGGGGCGTCTTTGGCCACGCCCCAGGCTCGCTGGTATTTGAACGCGGACGGTCCCAGCGGGGCGGTTCGGACCGGGGCGGTGGTCACCGTGGAGGCGTCCGTCGTTCCCACGGTGCGCATTCTTTCGGCGCCTACCCCGCGGGCCTTGCTGGCCGAATATGGATTGCTTTCGGGCCCTTGGACTGGGCGAGGCGAGTTTTTCGTGCCTCCCGGCTCGCAGTTCGAGGGGGCATCGCTGCGGGGCAACTGCACGTCATCGGGCCCTTGCAGCGGAGCGTGCGATCCTCCCGCGGGGACTTTCGTTCGTGTCCTTCGCATAGATCCCGTGGAGTCTTGGGCCATTTCGGGCCAGTCGGGCGCGGTCACGCTGCCTGTCGCCCGAGCGACCGTGGAGGCGAGCGGGCCACCGGACGTCGAGGTGATCCCTTCCACGCCTTCCGCGCCCAGCGTGCTCATGTCTCGTGTGGGGGGAACTGCGTACGCCTTCGAGGTTCGCTGGGACGTTGCACCGGAGACCGTGTCCCTTCCTTTCCAATGGACCTTTCGGGCCACGGTGCGGGGCTATTGCAGGACTGCGCCCTGTATCCCGCCGGCGGAGGCGCGGGCAGCCGTTCGGGTCGAACGTTGACGCCATCCCTTCTTCACCCGTTGTTTTTGGCTGCCATAGCCACGTTGCTTCTGAACGACCATCTGCTCAAGGCCCATTTCCCAGGTGTCGTGACAGGCAAGCTGTCGGACCTGGCGGGGCTGACCTTTTTCCCCGTGTTCCTTCACACGCTGCTGCGAGTCGCTTGGAAAGCTGCGGGAAGGTGGAGCCTTTGGGCGTGCGTGGGGGCGACGGTGCTGGGGTTTGCGTTGGTCAAGACGGTCCCTGCAGCGACGATTTTTGCCGAGGGGATTCTCGAGGTTTTTCAGAGCCCGTTGCGGGGCCGAGGGGTCTCGGTGCGCATCGTGACGGACCCTACGGATCTGGTTGCGCTTCCGCTTGCGACCGTGTGCCTGTGGCTCGGGCGCCGACGGTGATCACTGGGCGAGGTCGGAGACGGAGCGGGGCAGGAGCCGCGCCGGGATGGAAGGGGAGTCGGTGCTGGCGGTGGCCAGCGAGGCGCGCAGGGCGATTTCCGCACGGTCGTAGCGCCCCTTCAGCGCGTCCAGGTAGGCGTGGATGGCCGGGTCCTTGGTTGCCGCTCGTTCGGTGTCGAGGGAACGTCGCAGGTCCGCGATCTGGGTGAGTCGGGGTTCGACGGCGGCGCGCACGAAAGAAGCCTTGGCATTTCTGCGCTCGGTGCGTGCGGAGCCGTCCTTCGTGTTCGCCTCGGAGAGCGGCTTGAGCGCGTCGACATTGCGCCGGTAGGCAGCGCGGATGGCCGACTCCCAGCTCTGGAAGGCCTTGATGCGCCTGTCGACGACGCGGACGACGACCTGATGACCGGCGGTATTTCCCGTTTTGGCGACCTGGATGTACTTGCGGGACGTTTGAATGCGTCCTGCGTTCCGGTCCATGCGGTCGGCGAGGGCCAGATTGGCGGCCTGCGGTGCCCCGGGGGCTGCGGCGACCTGTTTGACGAAGACCGCGGTCCGAAGCGGGAGCACGACCACGTGACGAGGAGCGAGGCACTGGCCCCGTCCGGAGTTTCTCGCACGGATAGCCCGATCGAATTCGGCGAAGCTATGGATGGTGTTGCTCCTCAACGTCTCCCACATGACCGGGAATCCGCAGAGGTCGCTGAGGGCCTTGAGTTTCGCCGCGACGTTCCCCTCGACTTCGTCGCCTCCGGTGACGGTGGTCCAATTGGAGAAGGTGGTTCGCTCTCCCGCATCGAGGAAGGTGGAGAAGTACTCCGCCCAGCCTTCGTTGAAGGCAAACCCTGTGTTGGTTCGCTTGGTGGCCACGTGCTGCTGCATGTAGGAATATCTGGCCACGTCGGAGAGGAAATGGAAGAAGTCGCCGTCGGCAGCGTGACGTAGGCGGTGTCCGAACTCGTGGTAGACCGCATCGAAGTCGGTGAAGGACCCCGGCCAATGGATGGATTCTTCCGTGGTCCAGGGGACCCCGGCCGCAAGGACCGCGGGGAACAGCACGTTCATATGGCCGTTGTGCCTGGGGAGCAGGAACCCCGGGCTGTTCAGCCAGCTGCGGACCTGCTCGTACTGGTAGAGAGAGCGTGCGAAGAGCGTCTCTGCGTGCCGACCGTCGGTCGAAGCGAACTGGAAAGTCCCGAAGTTGATGGTGCCCGCCGTATTCGAGTGTTCGGGAGTCGTGGCATGCCAGTTGAAGCCGAGCTCGGTCTCCACGGTGATGAGGGAGTTTTCGAGCTCCACCTCGACGGCGGGGTCCGGTTTGCTGCAGTTGTCATCGCATATGAACGGGAATTTCGGGTCCCCTCCCCTCCCCGAGAGGTCGAACCTCCCGTCCGTCGCCGTGTAGCCGGACGCGATTTCGTCGTCGAAGTCGACATCGATGTCGAGCAGTGTGATGTGAGCCCCCTTGAGGGGTTTCACCGCGCCGTCCGTGTAGACGACCTGACCGTATCCGCGAACGTCCCAGTCTTTCGCCTGGGCCAATCCCGTCAAAAACAACAGCGCCAGTGTGCTGGCTGCGCCGATTTTATTCATCATAGGCCTCCGATACCATGCTCTGCCCTTGCGAGCACGACATGAGACGAGCGCCGACGCGCCCGAATTCAGACCTCCCGTTCCAGCAACGCTCGTTTGCGATGGACGTCCCAGTAGATCGCGCTTTTCCAAGCGCAGCTCTTGCCTCAGTACAGATCGAGACCAAGCGACGCAAAGAACGACCGTCCCGGCTGCGGCAGTAGCGAGCTGTCGGTCCCAAGACTGCCGTGGTAGATTCCGGCTGCGTCGCGGGACGCTGGTGTGTTGCCGGAGTTTGCGTACCCAATCCCCGGGTGGCTGTACTTCCAGTCGAGGATGTTCGTGCAGCGCAGTCCGAACCAGAGGCCATCGAAGAAAATATGCGAAAGGACCAGGTTTGCGTCGAGGGTGATGTACCACGGGATCTCGCGCACCGGGTTTGACGGGACCGTATGCCGCGTGCCGATGAAGCGTCCCAGTAGGGTCGCTGTAAAAGGCGAGCGATCGTAGGTAAACCCCGCAAGGACCTTGTCGTAGGCAATATCGCCCATGTCCACCACGTCACCGCTCGGAGTCGACACCTTTGCCAGAAAGTAGTGCGTGTAATAGGCCCAGACCTGCACCGGATTCAGAAGCATGCGCGCGCCAAGAGTGGCTCCAGCAGTGGTCTTTTCCTTGACGTTCTGCCGGTCCACAATGGGGTCGGCAAAGGTCATGTAATAGACGTCGCCCTGGAAGGCAAAGGGGGGGAGTGTATACGCAACGTTCCCCTCGAGGGTCTGCGAGCGCTCGACCTTGAGGGTGACGCCCGGCGGGGCGGTCTGGAGATCAGACGATGTCGGAGCGTAGACCGCCTGCCCGTAAAGGGCTTTGAGGGTCAGCCGGTCGAAGGTCCCCGCATAGCCGCCGCGCACGGTTGCATTGGTCGAGTTGACAAGCGTGCTCGTGTCGACGCGCACCCCAAGGTGCAATGCCTGCAAAGAAGGAAGGGCATACTTGGCAAGCGCATAGACCCCAAACTCGTCGACGCTGCGCATGTTGAGCAGAGCGTTGGTCCGCGGAGTGAGAATGACAGCATCCGCCGTTGGATTGGTGCTCGTCGCTGAATAGACCGTTTGCGACAGCCAGGTCACGTTCCGCGTCAGCCTAGAATGCGCATATTGGACACCGAAGCCGAGATCGAGGCTGTCAGCCTCGGTGATCAGACTGCGTGCAACGGTCACGTTCCAGTCGTTTCGGGCCTCGAACGACTGCCCCGGCGCCTCGAACGACACAAGTTGAGCTCCCGGGAGGATAGACCCGTCCGCAGCGCTGAGTGTGGCCAGCTGCGACGACGGAGAGGCGAGGCGGCTGTCGCGAAAGTTGAGTCGCATTGTTGTCATCACCGCCGCGGAGAGCTTGGCCGAGTAACGCCCAAACAGGCTGACCTCGGACGTGGTCCGGGGGGCCTGGGTTTGAAAGCGATCCCCTGGGTGACGTGTCCCTTCTCCCGTGTTCAGCTCATAGTAGCCCGCGCCGATCTCAAGATTGCCTGCGTAGAAGCGCCCCTCCACTGCGCGCTTGCGATCCGGCGAGTAAAAACCGCCCGCAAGGCCAGGAAGTGCTCCTGGGATGTTCCCCCAGAGCGTCGGGTCCGTGTAGTACTTGTCTTGGGTGTATTCGAAACGGTCGCCAACGGCGCGGTCGAGGACGCTGCTTTCCAGGCGAGCACTGAGACGCAGGCGAAAGTCCTTGTTGACATGGAGTGCCATCGCGTCGGCAATGTGGGTGGAATCTTCAAAGCTTGTGAGGTTGCGTTGGGATCCCCCGTAGGTGAGTCGGCTCTCCAGAAACGTGCCGGTCTCCCCACGCTTTTGCTGCGCCTCGCCTGTCTTCGTGATGATGTTGATGATGCCGGTCTCGGCGTTGGCGCCATAGAGGGCCGACGCAGGGCCGTAGACGATCTCGATGTGGTCGATGCAGGACAGCGGGAACGCTGCGAGGATCTGGTTGTCCCCTGTTATAAGGTGCGTGATAGACACCCCGTCGATCAGCACGAGATACGGCTCGGCCCCCGTCCCCATACGATAGCCGCGCCAATAGTTGCGGTAGTAGGCGCCGCCGTAGGGGCGAATGACATCCATTTCGGGAAGATCGTCGAACATCTCCGAAAGGTTATTGTAGCCGCGGGCGCGCAGGTCCCTGGCCGAAAGCACGTAGACCAGCGCCGGCGCCGAACGAGACCCCTCGAGACGGCTCGATGCGGACACAACCTGTACGTCGACGATCTGCTCGATCGTCAATCCCTTCGCACTGTCGGCCGTGGCCGTCCCTGGCTTCAGGTTCCTGCGAAGCTCCGGCGGGAGCGTGGCGGGGACTCCAGTTGGACCCGAGTCGTCCTCGTCCTTCTTGTCGCCCACAATGATGTCCACGTCCTGGGGAGCGGAGGTTGGTGACGTATCGGCGGGGGCAGGGGCTCCAGCGGGTGGAGCGGGCGGCGGTACGGGAGGTTTACCCGAGGCTGCCGGAGGCGCGGTCGGGAGCTTGGGAAGCCCCGAGGGGACGGCAGGCAGCTTCGGCACCGACGGCATCGCGGGGAGCGACGGAACACTGGGAAGCTTCGGCACCGACGGGAGTGCCGGAACCGTTGGGATCGCGGGCAGGTCGGGAACCTTTAGCTGCGCGGAGGCCGCCAAGGGGATCGCGAGCGCGAACGCGAGCTTCACAGTAACGAGCACGCCACCGCCAGGAGAGCGAGAAACTAGCCTCTTTCGCATGCGACGCGGGACTGTACTCGCTGCGGTCTGAACCTCACAAATTGTGGCGGGGCTGGGATGGGAAGGTAGGAGCGCGAAATCGCTGGGGGTACGGGCAAGGGACAAACAGAACTCTAAACCAACGGTCTAAACCAAACCCATCTTGAAAACCGCAGGTTCCGAGCCGCGGACCTCACCCCCCCAGCCCCCCTCTCCCT